>NZ_JBEPPL010000010.1:0-228703 GCF_040547305.1 Pedobacter sp. UYP1
TTTTGGGGGGTGGGGTGGTGGGGGTGGTCCGCCCCCATCACCCCCCCCCCCCCCCCCCTTCTCAACACCGAACACTGATACTTGCTGAATAGTTCATTGTCTTTCGTGAAACGATAATGATTAATTGATCTCTTTTGTTATTTATAACAGTATCATATCAGCTTCTTCTGATACCTGATTTATCTATCATTTGATTAAACGCATCTTTAATAACACGGTTTAATTCCTGCTGTTTATAACCAGCTGTCAATTGATCGAGCTGATGTAAAACAGACAAGCTTAATCTTGTATCCTGCAAATAAGCCTGCTGGAATTCCGGGGCCAGTGTACAGACATAGCTGAACTCCTGAGCAAGGAAACCAGCTGTTTCTTTAGTGAGCTGATTCGCCTCTTTAATCCGGTTCAGCGCATATAAATTCTGAATGGTACTAATCCTGTTTACCGTATCTCTTACCGAATAATTAGTCAGTGGTAAATCTTTCAGACATTTCTGTATCAGATGTGCGGCCTTTGCGGATTTTCCTTCCATAATCAGATTGCCAGCAAGTGTATTGTTAAATCCCCAGGTAGAAAATACAATTCTTTTGGATTCCTGATCCAGATAAGATGCCTTATTGAATCCGGTATAATCCATTTTTTGCATCACATTTGCATACATCACATCCGAATTAGTCTTGTCACTTTTATCTCTGCTATCCTCTGCTGAAGTTTTGAAAGGGAGTAAACGGTATGCATATCCTTCCAGGTAAAGATATTGATCAAGACCTATATAAGTATCTTGTGATACCGAGGTCGCAAAGTATATCGGGCGCTCCCAATTGTTATGAATGAGGATATCAAATAGGGCTAAATCGCCTTTACTGGCATAAGATTTATTAAAGTTCCACTCCATCGTTTTGCTCACCTGCGCTTGCTGAGCAGGAGTGATGGTATGCGTTTTAACGAGTTGTTCGGGATCTATAGTGAGTTTTAGCTTTTTAGTGGGCAGAAAATTCATAAATGTGCCATCGGTCATCTGTACCTGATCTTCTTTGTTTTCAGAAGTCATCACAGAAAACAAATCCTTCAACTCTACACTATCAGTCAATCCATAATCTACGTAAGGCAGATAATCCCTGACACCAGAAACATACTTTTCTTCAGCCATCGTGATAGGTAATGCTGCAGATTTATTCATTTGCTTCTTCAGTTGATTAATAAAAGAGGCATCGGGTAAAAACTGCATACAGATGACACGTACATCAGTTCTGAAACCTTCTACTTCCTGTGCATACCAAAGTGGAAAAGTATCATTATCTGCATTCGTAAAAAGGATCGCATTCGGTGCGCAAGAATTTAAATAATTCTTAGCCCAATCTGTAGCCGTGGTTTTATGGGAGCGATCATGATCATCCCAGCCTTGCACACCCATTAATACGGGTGCCGCCAGTAAACATATTCCTGTAGCGATGACCAGGCTTAACTTCTGCCTGGCTATTTTTGATAAAAGTTCTCTGAGGGCCAGTACACCAAAGCCGATACAAATGGCAAAGGCATAAAATGAACCTGCATAAGCATAATCTCTTTCTCTTGGTTGTAATGGATCTTGATTCAGGTAGAGGATAATTGCTATTCCAGTAAAGAAAAACAAGGTAATTACCACAATTCCGTCTTTTTTGTTTCTGCGGTAAAGCCAGATCAGTCCGGCAATTCCCATTAATAACGGTAATCCATAATACACCTGATGTCCGGCATTGGTGGTGATTGTGGCAGGGAGATCAGTTTGACTACCTAAACGTAAGCTATCCAGCGGTTTAATGCCGGTAATCCAGTTTCCATCTTGTACATTTCCAACACCCTGAACATCATTTTGTCTTCCTGCAAAATTCCATAAGAAATAACGCCAGTACATAAAACCTAACTGCCATGAAGTAAAAAAGCTCAGATTCTGGGTAAACGTTGGCGTTTGCCCTTCGCTCAGACTTAGCCATTGCTGATAATATTTATCATGTCCTGCTTTCTGACTGAAGGTTCTTGGAAAGAGGATGTTTTTGTCGTAAACAGTTTTATAGGTTTTTCCGGATATTTCGTATTTTGAAGCTCCTTTACGGTATGTATTTCCGGTTTCTTTATTCTCTACTACTTTAGCATCAAAAGTATTACCGTAAATTAAAGGTACAGATCCGTAATTTGTACGTCCCAGATAATCGTAGAGAGAAAATGGCTGATCCGGATTGCTTAAATTGATATTGGTTTTTGCATCTGCCCTGATCAAAATCATCAGGTAGGAGCTAAAGCCAAAAAGAACAAATACCAGGCAAAGCAGCCCCATGTTCAGGTTATACTTTTGGTGACGTATGGAGTAATTTATTACGCCATACAAAATTGCAGCAAAGAGTAAAATGAAACATATTGCACCTGAGCCAAAGAAAAGGCCAAAAGTATTGACAAAAAGAAGGTCAGCTTCTGCGGCGAAAAGAACAAAATACTGAATCAGGACAAACTGAACAATTCCGACGATCAAACAGCCAATTAAAAAGGCTTTAATTGTTCCCAGGATTCCAGGTTTATTCACCTTTTTAAAGTAATAAACGAGGGTTACAGCAGGTATGGTCAATAAGCTTAAAAGATGAACACCGATAGAAAGACCGACAATAAAGGAAATGAAAATGAGCCAGCGGTTATTGGTTTCGCTCTCCCATCTCAAAATGGCCCAGAAAGTAACTGCAGTAAATAGTGAGGAAAGCGCATAGACTTCAGATTCTACTGCTGAAAACCAAAAGGTATCCGAGAAGGTGTAAGCGAGCGCACCTATAGCTCCGGCTGCAGTGATACTGAAGGTTTTACTGCCAACTTTTTCTTTGCTATAAACTTTGGAAGCAAGCGCTGTGATGGTCCAGAAAAGGAACATAATCGTAGCTGCACTGGCAAGCACGGCACTGAAATTAATCCAGTAAGCAATTTTTGCCGTGTTACCCATGGCCAGCAGACTGAACATTTTACCGATCATCAGAAAAAGAGGAGCACCTGGCTGGTGTCCGACTTGTAATTTGTTAGCGGTCGCAATAAATTCTCCGCAATCATAGAAACTTGCAGTAGGTTCCATCGTAAGCCAATAAGTTAATAGCGCAATGCTAAAAAGCACAAAGCCAGCAATCGTATTGATCAGGCGATATTTCTTTTTTTCTTCTGGCGTATTGATCAGTTCGCTGAATTCTGCAGCGATCAATTCACGCACTTCAGTCATATTGAATTTAGCAGAAGCCGGTTTTTGTTCCAGAGCAGTAAGGAGATGATCATATAATTCATCGAGCATGTTTTCAGTGAGCGATAAGCTCAGCAGATGCTGCCGTATTTCTAAATGTTGCTGCGTAGTTAATTTCATGAGAGCTTAGATTTGAGGTTAAGCAGCAATTGCAGATTCCCAATAAAACTCTCGGCTTCCTGAAGTTTGTTTTCTACTTCTTTTTTGCCCGCAGTGGTCAGTGCATAATATTTGCGGACTCTGTTGTCCACTAATTCTGTACTGGTGCTTAACATACCATCAGCCTCCAGTTTATGCAGACTGGGATACATGGCTCCTTCTGTTAGTTTAATTTCTCCATTGGTGATTTCCTTCACCTTCTGGGTGATCTCATAACCATACATCTTCTCATTTTCCTGAAGAAGTTTCAAAATGATAGTTTGCAGGCTGCCCTTTAACATTCCGTTTGCTGTACTCATAACACAAATATATAACTTTCTTATATACATAAGAAAATTATGTATACTGATTTTTAGTTATTTAATGTGTTTTATTGAAGGGAATTGTAAAGAAACAGCCTTTTTAAAGCGAAAACCATGCTTACACTTACTGTATCTTGGTATAAATTTCCACGATTTCCTGATTGATATTTAAGCTGTCAATTTTCTCAATACCTTTCTGTGTGATCGTATCATTCTTTAAAGTCAGTGTGAATTTAAAATCTCTGTTTTCCCAGTCACGGTAATTACAATATTCTAAATGTTCCTGATATTGATCACCTTTAAGTGAAAAGGTCCCGGCGCCAGTATCGTAAACTGGAACTGGTAAAGCCCCTTTTGCTAAATCATGTTTAAAAAAGGCAAAATGTGTCCCATTAAATAATTTAATCATTTCCTGTCCCTTTACAGGGTAAGTAACCTCTGTTTTAGCACCTGTAGTGACCTTACTGGATACCAGTTTCCAGGTACCCGCAATAGATTGATTTGTTAATGTAGTAGAAGACGGAGCTTTGTCTGTGCAGGCAGCCAGGCTGGTAAGTCCGGCGAGCAGTAAGAATTGAAATTTCATTTAACTTGGTTAAGGGGTTAATTTAGGTTAAAGCGGCATTTAATTAAAAAATTAAAACAGATACAATCTAGTAAAATAATTGTATAACGGGGAATTTAAATTAAATAAACAGTTATCTATAGTGTTTTTAATTAGTTAGTTAGCTAAATTATTGCGTGTTAATACGCTTGGTAATCTGAAGGCATATCTGGTATTTTTATAAGACCCGTTATTCGCTTTCCCTGCGATGATTGAATCAGAGCTTAAAGGAGATTGCAACATCGGTTTCTGGGATCAGGCACCCTTGTTTAAAGAAGAGCTGCTGCTGAAAATAAAAAAACTAATGTCTATCGGATCTTCCTGCTTGATGAAGGACTTTCAGCTTTCTACCTCAGCTGGCTAAATATGCAAAAGTGGATGCAGGTGCACATGACTTCACTTTTTCAAATATGGGTTACGCTACTATTCAGGAAAACTACGGCCCGGTTGAAGTTGAGGTCATATATTCGCCGGTCACAATATTTCCTTTTGGAAACCCATCCACTTTATTTGCATCTGCTTTTAGGGGACAGCTTGATTTTATGATGACCTCAGATGAACATTTTCTTAAATATGAGGAAGCTGTAATGCTCAAAGATAAAGCTATGGAGTTGCTAAAAGTGCAGCTGGATTAATGATAGATTCCGATTTTATGTGTTCTTAATTGATAAGCTGAGATATCCGTTTTTCCAGCCTGCTGAAAAGTGATAACTCCGGAAACCTGTTTGGGCATGTGGCAGTCTATACAATTTGTTTTGACTATTGCATTTTTTAAAGTCAGCGCACTATGTTTAATTGTTGCATGGCAACTGATACAACGTTGAGAATAACTTGTCAAATTCCCTTTCAGGTTTTCATGTGTACGGTGACAGGAAGAACAATCCATCGTTTTGCTCTGAATAAAACATTTGCTTTCAGCTAACATTTCGCTTTGATTGCCATGTACATCCGGTGTTTTTTTTGCATTATTTCCGGCTGCATTGCTATAATAATCACGCAGATCATCACCAGGTTTAAAGGCGAATATGGATTTCAGTATTTCCATATCATTTCCTCCATGACAAGTTGCACAAGCATCTGTTTTTTGCTTCCTGGTCAGTGTTTGATATAGTGCAATATATTTAGCCGCTTTTTCCTGAGGATGTTCTAAATGGAATTCTACATGTTTTCCTGCCGGGCCATGACAACGTTCACAATCAATCCCATAAATCACAGCACTTTTAACTAATTCTTCTTTTACTTTTAAAGGCCCATCCTGCACTAATTTGCGCGCTGCAAAAGAGCTGTGGCATTCCAGGCAGTGCAGGTCAATTGTCCTGCCAAAATGTGCTGTGTTTTGCGGAAATCCAGGGCTGTTCACCCAGCTTTTTACCTTTCTGAAATAGGAGAGGGGGAGTTGTTTAAGCTGATTTCCTTCCCAGGTTCCATAAGTAACCGCTTTTTCTCCAGAACCAAAAGAAATATCAAAGCGACGGGCGATGGTTTCTACACCATCATGATAAGCAACTTGATAGGCGAAACCGTTCCGCTGCTCCACTTTCACTTTTAAGTGAGCATTAAAAGCATAAACTGATGAAGGTAGTGGAGAGTTATTTATAAGTTTAGTACCCGTAACTGCATGAGAGGTTTGCTGATGAGGGTTTTGAAGATAGGCATCCGAAATCTGTGCATGGCATTGCCTGCAAGTAGCAGCCCCGGCAATAGTTTTTTCAGTTGCTGGGGTTGCTTTTTTAAAATCGATACATTGAATGAGCAGTGCGACCAGCAAAGCCATCAGACTTAAAATATAGAATAACCGTCTTTTCAATTTTTAATAATTTAAAGATATCTTCCTGATCAGGTTTGCTAGAGGGGGTAAATAAGGAAGGTGAATGTAAAACATTCACCTTGCACTCAAAATAACTATTAATACTATTATTTAGTACCGCCCCATTCTTTACTTTGAACGAGTTTAGTATTCTCCAATTCTTTCAATGGAATAGGTAAAATTTCATGTTTCCCGGCAATAAAGCCTTTGGATGCTAAAACGGTAGCCGCTTTGCCCCATCTGATCAGATCGAACCATCTCTGACCTTCAAAAGCAAGCTCCGCACGTCTTTCTGTAATGATATTATCTAACGTCGCATCTACAGCATGATCTTTTCCGTCTTTAAAAGCACGGTTTCTTACTGCTGCAATTAAAGCTCTTGCTCTGGAAAGATCGCCGCCACCGCGTACTATGGCTTCGGCTTCCATCAGGTAAGTATCAGCTAATCTGATTTCGTATGTGTTTTGCGGATAGTTTAATTCTGAAGGCCCTCCTCCGGTAGATTTGTCTGATGCCCTGCCTGCAAATTTCTCCACAAAGAATCCTGTGTTTTCATAACTATTGTCATATTTAGCAACCCCTGCTTTTTTCAAGCTGTCCAGGTTGGCAACAGAAGTTTTATTACGGGGGTCAAAATGGATAAAGTCAAAGAAGTTTTTAGTGACTATCAGTGCGCCATATCCAGATACATAATCCGGTGCTCCAGGTAATAAAGCCGTATAAGCTCTTGGTGCAAGCATAATACTCAATAAGTTTCCTTCTGTACATTCTATACAAGACCAGGCTCCGTTTCCCTTAGAAGTATGGGAGATTTCTAATATCGACTCTGTATTAAATTTGTTCACAGTTTTCCAAAGCGCAGCAAAATCATCCAGCAATTTATAACCATAAACTGAATTCAGTTGACCAGGCACTCCATTTACCAATGCAAATTCAGCAGCAGATTCTGTGAACTTTTTCTCATAAAGATAGACTTTGCCTAAAAGCGCATGTGCAGTACCTTTAGTCATTCTTCCTGCCTCAGTTGCTTTAGGGACAGTATTTGGTAATTTGTCTTCTGCTATAGCTTCTTTCAGGTCTTTTTCAATCTGTGTATAAACCTCTTCCGGCGTAACTTGCAATACGCTATAAGCTTGTTCTGGTGCAACCGGTGTAAGCATTAATGGAATGTTCTTAAACAAGCGTACCAGATCAAAGTAGTAATAAGCTCTTAAAGCTTTAAGTTCTGCTTTATATCTCGACCTGATATCTTCGGGCATAGTTGCTCCATCTATTTTAGAAAGTAAGATGTTTACTCTGTATACGCCTAAAAATCCACCTTTCCATAGTGCATCTTGCGGCCCATTAGCTGGTATTAACGTATAATTGGAAATGGCCTGCAGCGGTGTAAAATCACTCGAACCTCCACCACCGGCAAGGTTATCATCTGAACCTGCGTTCATCGCCGTAATTTTACTCACATAATCACCACCTTGAAAGCCCAGCGGGTCATAAGCAGCAACCAAACCATTGAACACCTCTGCCTGATTTCTGTAATAACCTTCCTGAGTAAATTGACCTCTCGGATCAGTTTCTACGAATTTTTTGCAAGAACTGAATAATGAAAGTACAATTGAAAGTCCTGCTGTATATGTTATATATCTTTTCATTCTGTTTTATTATTAAAATCCAATATTTAAACCAAGCATAAATGATCTTGCCTGAGGATAGATACCTCTGTCAATACTTAATACGCCACCACCAATTTCCGGGTCATAGCCAGTGTAACCGGTAAAGGTGACCAGGTTTTCGCTCATCACATAAACACGGGCTTTTTGTAGTCCCAGTTTGCTGATTTTAGCTTTTGGCAGGTTATAGCCAATCTGAAGAACTTTTATTCTGAAATAGTCACCCTTCTCCAGGTAGAAATCAGAAGGGTTAGTGAAGTTCTTATTAGGATCTCCATCTACAACTCTTGGGTAAGTATTGCTTGTTCCTGCACCAGTCCAGCGATTTAATACACTCGTTTGATAATTGGCATTGTTGATATCCAGACGACGTAAACCCTGGAAAATTTTATTACCTGCAACACCTTGTCCGAATACGCTGATGTCAAATCCTTTATAGGCAGCATTTAAGGTAATACCAAATGAATATTTTGGAGTAGGGTTACCAATAAACTGACGGTCATTTTCACCAATCACGCCATCCCCATCTGTATCCACCCAACGGAAATCTCCAGGTTTAGCATTAGGTTGTATTTTTCCTTTTGGACCGATATAGTTATCTACCTCAGCCTGTGTCTGGAAAATACCTGCAGTCTTAAATCCATAGAATGAATTATAAGCCTGACCTACAGCTGTACGGGTAATAGGATAGGTGGTCGCTTTGAAACTCTGGCCACCTGACAGAAAATCAATACCATCACCCAGATTAGTCACTACGTTTTTCAGGTAAGAAAAATTACCATTTACACTAAAGTTAACTTCTCCGATTTGTTTACGGTAACCTAATTCAATCTCAATCCCGCTGTTTTTCATGTCTGCAATGTTCTCAGCTGGATTACTTGCTGATCCCAGGTAAGATGGAATACGAGGTTTCTGAAGAATATCTTTGGTTAGTTTATTATACCATTCTACGGTTAAAGTGAAATTTTTGAAAAACGTTAAGTCCATACCAATATTGGTCGCTCTTGTTTCTTCCCATTTCAAATTAGGGCTCGCATATGCAGCCTGAGGGCTATAACCAATGTTATAAACCTGATCGGTACCAAAAGTATAATCACGGCCATCACCAATCAGCGCAACATATTGGAAGTCATCAATGTTGTCATTACCTACCACTCCATATCCACCTCTGAATTTCAGACTGTTAATGACATCGTTTTTAGGAAAGAAGTCTTCTTTTGAAACCACCCATCCAGCAGAAACTGATGGGAAGACACCAAACTTATAGTTGGAACCAAAACGGGAAGAACCATCTCTGCGGACTACACCTTCAATAATATACTTCTCATCGTAATTGTAATTTAAACGGGCAAATACGGAAGCTACTTTATGTATATTTCCTTCAGAACCTAAGGCTACTTTTTTGTCATTAGGAACTTTGAAATTCAGGGATGCTTCTTTGAATGTAGTTACTGGGATTCCAAAATAGGTAATATCAGTACCGATGCTGTTATTGTCTGAGTATAAACCTTGTCCTATTAAAACACTGAAATTATGTTTGTCAAAGGCTCTGGTATAAGAAGCCGTATTTTCTAAATTCCAGCTGATCGTGCGGTTTAATTTACGGTTAAAGGAGGTTTGAGTCGTAATTGAAGACGAGTTCAAATAAGACATTGGCGAGAAGTTCTCATTGCCATAATAGGCCAACTTAGTACCCAATGTAGATCTCAGTGTTAATCCTGCAATTGGTTTTAATTCAGCATAAACGTTTCCAACAATATTGTCGGCCCAGCTATTATTTCCCTGTCTTACTTGCATGTAAGCAAGTGGGTTAGTCATCTCCTGTACTACAGACTGAGAGATCCCATAAGGACGGCCCAGTGCATCTCTTACAATATCAGGTCTATTGTATGGCGATAAAGCTGCTACTGCAGGATCTGTAATTACAGCCTGTGTAATAGGATCCAGGTTAATTGCCGAACTTAATGGGCCCCCAAATTCAGAATTGGTATTCCCAAGTCCGAGTGATTTGTCGTGCGAATAGCCCAGGTTCTGTCCAAGAGTTAACCATTTAGCTAATTTATGTGTTGAGTTCAAACGGATATTTGTTCTTTTATATTTAGAAATATCCGTTGCTACAATCCCATCTTGCTGTAAATAACCAACAGATGAATAGAAGGTAGATACATCATTACCTCCGCTTAAGCTGAATTCCTGAGATTGTCTTTTTGCACTACTGTTGAAGATAATATCCTGCCAGTCTGTTCCTTTGCCTAAAGATTGTGGATCTGCAAAAATAGCAGGCTTACCAGCATTTGTTTTGGTCTCATTCTGAATAATGGCATATTGAGTAGCATCCAGTAACTTTAGTTTTTTAGATGGCCCTGACACACCATAATATCCATTGTAATTTACGCGGATACCACCTGCTTTACCTTTTTTAGTGGTTACCAAAATTACACCTGCTGCTGCTCTTGCGCCATAAATTGCTTGTGAAGCCGCATCTTTTAAAACTTCAATAGATTCAATATCCGATTGATTGATAAAACCGATTCCTCCGTTATCTATAACCACACCGTCAACGACCCATAATGGCTGGTTATTGTCACCATTTCCATCTCTGTTAAAAGAGCTGATCCCTCTTACTCTTACTGTTGCTGCAGCGCCCGGCTGACCAGAACTGCTGGCAATAGTTATTCCTGAGGTTCTTCCTTGTAAGGATTGTTCAATACGTGTAACAGGCTGATTTTCCAGATCTGAAGCTTTTAAGCCAGATATCGCACCAGTGACTACGCTTTTCTTCTGTACGCCGTAACCTACGACAACAACTTCTGATAATGCTTTTGTATCTTCTGTTAAGGATATATTCAAAAGTGCATTGTCTACTACCGTAACTGTTTTATTAGACATTCCGACCAGTCTGATCAACAATTTTGCACCGATAGGGGCCGATATAGTAAACTTACCATTGGGATCTGTCGAGGTAGCCCTGGTAGTACCTTCTATGGTAATTGAAACACCAGGAAGCGGCAATCCGTCTACCTGGTCTGTTACTTTACCTAATACTTTGATATCCTGCGCAACTAATGTTGCGGGGAAAAAGAGTACACAGGTAAGCAAGAAAATAAGAGTAAATCTTCCTTTCATACATTGGGAATTTAAAAAGTAAATATTTGATTAGTTAATAGTTGCACGTTTGGGTAAACCGAGTTGTTTTTTTGAGATGGTGATTATCATTATCTGGTTAATTGGTTTCAAAAATGTTAATCATTTAATTTAATAAATAAGAACAATTCGTTAACGCCGGCGCAATTTAGAAAAGGCAATAAGTAACTCCTTACAGAAATGTGTTATATCAGCTCATTATACGTTTGTTTCTTGATTTCAAACGTTTGAAATAAATCGGGGTTTGTGTGCTTCTAAAGGAAGCTTATCGGGGAATTCATGATGGTGTAAATTATACGTTTAGTCCCGTAGTTTCCGGAGACTGCCAACGTTAAAAAACTGAACCTGACAGAGCCGGATTTCGGGTCATAGTAAATCCTGATTTATTTTCTCTATTAGAAAATAAACCGGAAATTATCCGGGAAAAATGTTTGAATTTTATGAATGCAGAACCAGCTCACAGTCTACCATAACTTCTTGGTATTCCGTTGCGTCTGTTTTCTGGTCAATTAACTTTAAAAGTAGTTTAATCGCATTTTCACCCATAGACTCGGGATTCTCTTCAATAGAGGCCAGAGGAGGGTTGTCCAGGTAACGGATAAATGGCATATTTCCGAAACCAATGAATTCTGTTTGTTCCATTTTTTCATATTTGTTGGCACGAAGGTATTTCATGGCATCAAACAGAATCTGCTCTTTAAAAGCTACTAATGCGGTAGGCGGGTTTTCACTATTGTAAAATAGCTCTTTAATTGCACTATTGGTATTCTCCTTGTCAAAGTCTGTATAAGCGACCAGGCTGGCATCAAAAGGGATATGGTTATCATTCAATGCGTTGATATAACCTTTAAACCTGTCATGCGTAAAACTGATCATTTTCGGGCCGCCCAGGTAGGCAACTCTTTGATGTCCGCGCTTAATCAGGAAATCTGTTGCTTTATAACATCCCTGATAAGTATTACTTAATACTTTATGACAACTTAAATTAAAGCTTGGGTTTCTGCCATAATAAATGATTGGCAGGCCAAGGTTTTCAAACATATCTAAATGGTCAAAGTTCTGTGTGTTTTTAGAAATGGCAATAATTAAACCGTCAATACGACTTTTCAGCAACATATTGGCGAGATCAACTTCCTTTTTCAAGTCATCGTAAGATTGACCGATAATTACATTATAGCCATATTGCCGGGCATGTTGTTCAATTCCGAAAATGCTTCTGGTAAAGTAATGATCCATCAGGTCTGGCAAAATGATACCAATGGTATAAGATTTCTGAATCTGTAAATTAAGCGCAGATTTGTTCGGCGTAAAATGCAGCTCAGCGGCCATTTGCTTTACCCTTTCTTTGGTATAGGCGTTTATGGTAGGGTAGTCGTTAAGAGCTTTGGATACTGTAGATATAGATATTTTTAGCTTTTGAGCTAAAAGTTTCAGGGTTACGGGCGTTTTTGTACTCATTAGGTTAGTTAACGATCGCCTAAATATAAAGATAATAAACTATATCAAACGTTTGATAAGCAGGGTCAGCATGTTTATCGCCTGAGAACTAAGAATTAAAATGTTCCTCAGCTATTTTAATTATTAAATAAATCTGATATTGAGTAACCATAGCAAAGGCTGTTAACAGGCTGTAAAACCTGATTTATTTCAAACGTTTGAAACGGAGAATCAAACGTTTGACGGCTAATTGTAACAGATTATATGAATGATATGCCTTTGGCCTTTTATAAATTGCGTCCACATAACGATGGTTTTTTAGAATAGTTTTATTGAAAAGATTTGAATAATGAGTGTAACAGAAAAATCAGTTATTTATAAAATGATACAGACCATGCGCTGGTTTGGCCCAAACGATCCTGTGATCCTGAGCGATATTCTGCAGGCAGGCTGCAGCGGTATTGTCAGTGCTTTACACCATATCCCGAATGGGGTAGTCTGGGAGACCAGGGAGATCGAAAAGCATAAACAGCTGATCGAAAATGCAGGTTTAACCTGGGATGTAGTGGAAAGTTTACCCGTACATGAAGCGATTAAAACACAGGCTGAAAACTTTGAATACTATATTAATAATTACAAGCAATCTTTAAAGAATCTTGCGGCTTGCGGCATCAATACTGTTACTTATAACTTTATGCCTGTGCTGGACTGGACGCGTACCAATCTGGCTTTTGAATTGCCAAACGGAGCCAGGGCTTTGAAATTTGAAAAAGCAGCAGTATGTGCATTTGATGTTTTTATGCTAAAAAGACCAGCTGCTTCAAAGGCTTATACCAAAGAAGAGCTCATCAAAGGAGAATCCTGGTTTAATCAGGCCGATGAAGCACAAAAAAACCTGTTACAGCGTAATATCATAGCAGGCTTACCTGGAAGTGAAGAAAGCTTTACCCTGGAACAATTTCAAGCTGCTTTAGACCAATATCATGGAATAGATGAAGAAAAACTGACCAGTCACCTGGTACATTTTCTTTCGGAAATTATGCCTGTGGCCGATGAGTTTGGAATTAAAATGGTCGTGCATCCGGATGATCCGCCTTATGCGATTTTTGGATTACCACGTGTAGTGAGTACTGCAGTACACCTGCGTAAAATATTTTCGGCCGTGCCATCTTTAAATAATGGCCTGTGTTTCTGTACAGGTTCTTTCGGTGTTCGTGAAGATAATGACCTGCCTGAAATGATCAGAGAATTTGCTGCAAGGATCAATTTTATACATTTAAGGAGTACTAAAAGAAATGCTGAGGGTGATTTCTTTGAAGATAATCATTTAGAAGGTGATGTAGATATGTATCAGGTGGTTAAAGAATTGTTTAATCAGCAGCAATTGCGAAAGCTCAGTATACCTGTGCGTCCTGACCATGGTCATCAGATGCTGGATGATTTACGTAAAAAAACTAATCCAGGATATTCAGCAATTGGCCGTTTAAAAGGGCTGGCAGAATTAAGAGGACTTGAATTTGGAATCTTAAATGAATATCTGCTGAAGAATAAATCGTAAGAGTTTGTATTAACCAGGAAGAATCTGCAAGACCAATGTTATAACCAAATATTAAACCGAAAATTAGCTGATATGACGGAAAGTACGATCATTACTGATAACTTTTTATTAAGTAATAAAAAGGCAGTTTTGCTTTATCATGAATATGCAAAGCATTTGCCTGTAATTGATTTTCATAACCATTTGTCTCCGCTGCAAATTGCAGAAGATAAAAAATTTGATAACCTGACCGATATCTGGCTAAAGGGCGACCATTACAAATGGAGAGCAATGCGGGCGTTGGGGGTCGATGAAAAGTTCATTACCGGGGAGGCCAGTGATGAAGAAAAATTTAAAGCCTGGGCAGAGGTCGTACCTGCAACCTTAAGAAATCCCTTGTTTCACTGGACACATATGGAGCTTAAGAATCCATTCGGGATCAATAGCTATTTAAATAAAGATTCCGCAGACAGGATTTACCTGCAGGCCAATGAGCGCTTAGCTCAGGATGAATTCTCAGCCCGGAGTTTATTGAAAAATTTCAAGGTAGATATGTTGAGTACCACAGATGATCCTTGTGATGATTTAACCCATCATCAGCAATTAATCAAAGAAGGATATGAAATTAAAGTCAAACCATCTTTCCGGCCAGATAAGGTTTTTATGATTGGCGAGCCTGCTGCATTCAAAGCCTATCTTAAAGTATTGGGCCAAAAAGCAGGAGTTGAAATTACTACTATAGATTCCCTGCTGGAAGCCTTAAAAAATAGAGTTGACTTTTTTAATTTACAACAGTGTTCTATATCAGATCATGGTTTAAGTACTTTACCAACCCGTTTTATATTAACCCTTGAGCAAGAACAAGAGTTCAAAACCTTCCTTAAATCCGAGCAGGCCGTATTCTCTGATCCTGATGCCTTTGCAGGTTTTATTTTAACTGAGCTTTGTAAAATGTATCATGAAAGGGATTGGGTACAACAATTTCATGTGGGGGCTATCCGGAATAACAATAAAGGAATGCTGCACAAACTGGGGCCTGATACTGGTTTTGATTCTATCGGGGACTATAAGCATGCAGAGAATCTGACGGCTTTTTTAAGTCACCTGACTTTAACAGATCAGTTGGCACAAACCGTTGTTTACAATCTTAATCCTGCAGACAATGAGGTTATTGCAACTATGCTTGGCAATTTTGCTGACGGCAGGATTAAGGGAAAGATGCAGTTTGGATCAGGCTGGTGGTTTTTAGATCAGAAAGACGGGATAGAAAAACAGCTCAATACTTTATCAAATATGGGAGTGGTCAGTACATTTATTGGGATGCTGACAGATTCGCGCAGTTTCCTGTCTTATTCCCGTCATGAATATTTCAGAAGAATAATGTGCAATCTTTTCGGCTCAGAAATGGAAGCAGGATTATTGCCTGATGATGAAAAATGGGTAGGGGAGATGATTCAGAATATCTGCTATTACAATGCTAAAAACTATTTCGGATTAAACCGGGGCTAATCAATAATATATTAATGGAAAATCTATTCTCTTTAAAAGGTAAGGTCATTGTGGTGACCGGAGGAACCGGAATATTAGGCGGTGCATTTGTAGATGCAGTAGCTGAAGCAGGTGCTTCGGTAGGTATTTTAGGTAGAAATGCCAAGATAGCTCAGGAGCGCGCTGAGGCGATTAATAAAGCAGGCGGAAAGGCTTTGGCGCTGGTCGCTGATGTGATGGACGAAAGTCAGCTAATTCAGTGCAGAACACAGATACTGGATCATTTTGGTAAAATTGATGGTCTGGTTAATGCAGCTGGAGGAAATCAGCCAGAGGGTGTTTTAAAGCCTGAAGAGGATATTTTTAAGATGAATCTGGAAGGGATGAAAAAAGTAATGGACCTGAATTTATGGGGAACAATTATCCCTTCGCAGGTATTTGGTACTGCTATTGCCGAAACAGGTAAAGGTAGTATTGTGAATATTTCATCCATGAACTCCAAAAGAGCAATTACAAAAGTGCTGGGCTATAATATGGGCAAAGCAGCAGTAGATTATTATAACCAGTGGTTTGCAGTAGAGATGGCCAACCGCTATGGTGACCGGATCAGAATGAATGCAATTGCACCAGGATTTTTCCTGACTGAGCAAAACCGTGAGTTATTGACCAAACCGGATGGTGGTTATACAGATAGAGGAAGTTTAGTGATTACACAAACTCCTTTTAAAAGATTTGGACATCCTGATGAGCTGAAAGGCGCTCTTTTATGGTTGCTCAGTGATGCTTCTCAATTTGTTACCGGTGCTATGATCTGTGTAGACGGAGGATTCTCGGTCTTCGGAGGTGTCTGATCCTTATTAATCAACCTGAACCAAAAACAAACCAAATATAATGAACGAACAAAAAGTGGGTAACTACCGCTGGACAATCTGTGCCCTATTATTTTTTGCGACTACAGTAAATTACCTGGACAGACAGGTTTTAAGTCTTTTACACACCAGACTTGAGGCAGAGTTCAACTGGACAAACAGTGACTATGCAAATATTACCTCTGCTTTTCAATTGGTCTATGCTATTTCCATGCTATTTGCAGGCCGGATAGTTGACCGTTTGGGAACAAAATGGGGATATGCCGCCGCCTTGATCATTTGGTGCTTAGGTGCAATTCTGCATGCTAAAGCTATTTTTTTAGGCGAAGGACTTTCTTCTCTATTAGCTGTTTTAGGAATCACCGGAATTTCTGTTTCTGTGCTCGGATTTATTTGTGCAAGAGCAGTACTGGGTTTCGGAGAATCGGGTAATTTTCCCGCTGCTATTAAAGCCACGGCAGAATATTTCCCTAAAAAAGAGCGCTCACTTGCTACTGGTATTTTCAATTCCGGGGCGAATGTAGGCGCTATTCTGGCTCCATTAACTGTGCCCTGGATTGCTGAGAAATGGGGATGGGAATCTGCGTTTATGATCATTGGGGCTATTGGTTTCCTATGGTTGTTTTTCTGGTTTATCTTTTATGAAAAGCCGGAATCCCAAAAGCGTTTATCCAAAGCCGAACTGGAATATATCCAGTACGATCCTGATGAGCAAGTGGTGAGCATAACTGAAACTGAAAAAGTTTCCTGGTTTAAATTATTGGGTTATAAGCAAACCTGGGCATTTACTTTTGGTAAGTTTATGACAGACGGGGTGTGGTGGTTTTTCCTGTTCTGGTTACCTTCTTATCTCAAGGTTCAGTACGGAATGGACAATACAGACATCATGGTTCCATTAGCTGTTTTATATAGCATGACGATGATTGGAAGTATTGGAGGAGGATGGTTTCCTATGTATTTTATGAAAAAAGGATATACGCCATATGATGGTAGAATGAAAGCCATGTTTATCATTGCGCTGTTTCCTTTGGTCGTGTTATTGGCACAACCTCTGGGACATATTAGTGTCTGGATTCCTGTTATTTTAATTGGTATTGGTGCTTCTGCGCATCAGGCCTGGTCGGCTAATATCTTTACAACAGTTTCTGATATGTTTCCCAAAAAATGTATTGGTTCTGTAATCGGTATTGGCAGTATGGCTGGTGGTTTAGGCGGGGTGTTTATGTCAAAATTGGGCGGAGGGCTTTTTGATTATTATAAATCTTTAGGCCATATACAAACAGGCTATACGATCATGTTTACGATTTGTGCTTTAACTTATGTAGTTGCATGGACAGTGATGAAATTCCTGGTCCCAAAATATAAAGTGATTACTGATTTATAGTTTTTTAGCAGCAGTAGAATTTCTAATGATAAGTTCAGAGGGTATGATTGTGATATCCTGCTGAACTTTATTGTTTTTTGGATCAAGTGAATTGAGAAGCAGTGTTGCCGCAGTTTGTCCAATCAGAAATGCGGGCTGGGAAACAGTCGTTAAAGATGGATTTAAAATTCCGGCTGTTGGATTATTAGAAAAACTGATCACTTGCAGGTCTTGAGGGATTTTTAAGTTTAATTTTTCACAGGCCTGATAGATCGGTAAGGTTAGTTTATCGACGATTGCAATGAGACCATCCGGTCTGTCTTTAGCCTTTAAAGTGCGGTATAGCTGGTGATAACATTGCGTGTCGTCATCGCAAAACAAGAGTTGGGTTTCTTCCAGCGGAATATTATTTTCGGTCATCGCCTTTTGATAACCCAGGATTCTCTGCTTGCTGATCTCCAGATTTGCAGAAATCGTACAGACGCTTATCTTTTTGCAGCCGCAACTCAAAAGATGCTGAGTAGCCTGATAACAACTTTCAAAATCATTCGTTACTACCTTTGGAAGCTGCATTTGCTCCATGACCCTGTCGAAAAATATAACAGGTATATTCTCCTGTTCCATAACTGCAATGTGTTCCGTAGCGGTTGTATTTTTAGTTACGGATATCAATAACCCATCTATTCTTCCTTTTTTGATATATTCCAGTATTTCTTTTTCCCGGTTATAATCTTCGTGCGTTAAATAGATAAGTACGTGGTAACCTTTTTCCCTGGCTACGGCTTCTATACCGTTGATCACCAACGCAAAAAAGTGATCTGCAATTTCAGGTAATACAACTGCTATGGTTTCACTTTTCCGGGTTCTTAAACTCCTGGCATAGGTATTTGGCGTGTAATTAAGTTCTGCTGCTAATGCTCTTACTCTGTTTTTAGTAGGCTCACTGATCTCATAGCTATCTTGTAGGGCTTTAGAAATAGTGGTAGCAGATAAATTCAGTTTGCTGGCCAGTACTTTGATGGTTATGTTTTCCATAAGGAGCTCAAGTTTACCCAAAAAATACACAAAAATAATTGATTATTTACTTTATCGTTAACGTAAATAATTAACAGGATATCAATCAGTTTAAGGAAACAAATCGTGATATTTAAATAAGGTAATTGTTTAATAAACAGATCAGTTGATGATCAGAATCTTAAAACTTGTAAAATGAAAGAAGCCATCAAATCAACCCAGGAAAATCCATTGAATTCACTCGACCAATGGGAAGACGATCTGTTAGCACGTTACCCTGATCCTAAAGTAATTTCTCAGGAAAAGGATACTGCTGCATTCAGGAATTATGAGACACCTGAAAAAGCATCTGTAAAAGAATTTTACAGGTTGCAGCATCTTAACCAGACTTATGATTTTGTACAGCAGAAAAGAGCAAAATACCTGAAGTTTGATCAAATGGAAATGTCGGTTTGGGAAGCTTTTGATTTTTTAAATCAACTGGTAGATGACTCAGATCCGGATACTGATCTGGATCAGTTGCAACATTTATTACAAACCAGTGAGGCGATCCGCGCACAGGGGCATCCCGATTGGATGGTATTGACAGGGCTTTTTCATGATATGGGAAAAGTACTTTGCTTATTCGGTGAGCCACAATGGGCAGTAGTAGGGGACAGTTATCCTGTAGGCTGCGCTTATTCTGATAAAATAGTTTTTTCTGAATTTTTTGCAGATAATCCTGATTTTAAGAACCCATTATACAATACAAAGTATGGTATCTATGAACCCGGCTGCGGATTGGATAACGTAACCATGACCTGGGGACATGATGAATACGTCTATCATTTATTAAAAGATTATCTGCCGGAACAAGCTTTGTATATGCTTCGTTATCATTCATTTTATCCTCAGCACCGCGAAAATGCCTATGCACACCTGATGACCAGCCATGATAAAGAAATGTTTAAATGGGTAGATCTGTTTAATCCTTTTGATCTCTACTCTAAAAGTGCGGTTCCGCCAGACTGGAAAGCACTAAAACCTTATTATGAAGATCTGGTTGCTAAATATCTGCCCGCTAAATTAAAATTTTAAGCGTGGCTATGCCCACCATTTCTTTTAGATTCATTACATTTACCTAACACGGTTAGCTGTTAATGTAATGAATCTAATCCCCTCAATTCTACAACCAAATATCAAACTATGAACTCGACACTCTCAATGGGGGGTATTGGCGTCTTTGTAATTTATTTTATCATCGTCGCTTTATATGGATACTACGTTTACAAAAAGAAAAGTAAGGTTAATGACTCTAAGAATTTCTTTTTAGCCGAAGGGTCACTGACCTGGTGGGCAATAGGGGCTTCAATTATTGCCTCTAATATATCAGCGGAACAATTTATCGGAATGAGCGGAGAGGGGTTTTTCGCAGGTATAGCAGTTGCTGTCTACGAATGGCTTGGAGCTGCGGTACTGATCCTTGTTGCGGTATTTTTTATGCCGGTATATATCAAGAATAAGATCTATACGATGCCGCAATTCCTTAAAAACCGTTACAATGGCAGTGTAGCATTGATCATGAGTGTATTTTGGATTTTCCTGTACGTTTTTATCAATTTAACGTCTATCTTATATTTAGGAGCCTTAGCTATCAATGGATTAATAGGTGGCGACTATTTTCATATCGTCATGATCTGTCTGGCTGTATTTGCGATAATAATTACTTTAGGTGGTATGCGGGTAATTGGCTATACTGATGTGATCCAGGTAGGCGTCCTGATTATCGGTGGTCTGGCTACAACGTATATGACCTTAACTATTGTTGGCGAGAAGTTTGGCGTTGGCAGTGAAGCTATTGCTGGTTTTAAAGTGTTACTGAGAGAAGCACCGGAACATTTTCACCTGATGCTGGCCAAACCTAAACCGGGTGCTTCGCAGGTGGATATTAATAAATATCTGATTCTTCCCGCTGTAGGAATGTATGCAGCAGGTCAATGGATCAGCAATCTGAATTATTGGGGTTGTAATCAATATATCACACAACGTGCACTGGGTGCTGATTTACAGACTGCCCGTACAGGTATTCTTTTTGCGAGCCTGCTTAAAATATTAATGCCAGTCATTGTCATGTTGCCGGGAATTATAGCTTATGTATTGTATAAAGGAGGTCATTTACAGTTGACAGGAGGCAAAGACAGTGCATATTCTGCTATTCTTAGTCTTTTGCCCCCCGAATTAAAAGGTTTGGCTGCTGCTGCTTTAACTGCTGCTATTGTAGCTTCACTAGCTGGAAAATGCAATAGTATATCGACTATTTTTACGCTTGATATCTATAAAAAACATATCAATATACAATCAAGTGAACAGCGCATGGTATGGACAGGACGTATTGCTATCGTTATTTCTATGGTAGTCGCTGTACTGTTTACCTGGAATGATTTACTGGGGATCGGAAGGGCAGGTGGTTATACCTTTGTTCAAAAATACACCAGCTATATCAGTCCAGGAGTTTTTGCGACTTTCATTTTAGGTATGTTCTGGAAACGTACCAATAGTTTAGCCGCTTTTACAGGTATTATCTTTGGCTTTGTGATCTCTGTTTTCTTTAATGAATTTGCAGTAAAAGTATTTGGCCCGGAAACAATTTTATACACAGCTTTTCGAAATATGGACGGGATATATGAAATTCCATTCTTTATTTGCCTGAGCTGGTCTTTCATCATTACTGTGCTGGTTATGGTTGGTACAAGTATTTTAGGTCCGCGTATCAATCCTAAAGCTTTTGAACTGGATGCACAAATGTTTAAGCTAAAACCATCATCAATTGTGTTAATCGTATCTATACTGTTGCTGTTAATTGCAATTTATGCACGTTTCTGGTAACTAATCGTATTTCATCCCCGGGTGGCCCAATAATCTCCGCCATAAAGCAATCTGGCCGATGCAGCTGGCTTCCCGGTAAGTGGTAAAGGAAATGAGGTCATAAATGCTCATCTTATAACCAGGCATCATTTCAAAAATGCTGTCCAGTTTTTCATCGCTGACTTTCATCAGCAAGTCTTTTAGGATAGGGCTGATTTTATCCCAGTCTTGCTGAAATGTTTCCAGAGACGGGTAGGTAGTTTCATCCTGTATTCCCTGGTGATCTTTGAAAAGCTCATGCGCAGATTGCTGTAGTTTTGTTCCCAGAATTCCTGCCAATGTATATCTTTCCTGTACCAGACTGCCCGTAATCCAGGCAATGTGATTTGCTTTGGTATGGAGCCTGTTTTGTGCATCCTGATCCGAAAGACCATCTAAAGCTTTTGGGAAAAATTTAGTGTACATATCGTATAAAACGAGTAATGAATTCATTCTTTCGCTAGCTGTTTTCATCTTGTTTAGATTTACTAGTGGGTTAGTATTTAATTATTTATATAGTAAATCTAGGCGCTTTTATGTTAGAATATGGGGTGTGAATACGGCAATCTCAGGGGGTAATCAGGCCATTGGCCATTCACTGGTATCCTAAGTTTTCTTTTGGTAGGTGCTGGCACGTATACGCATATCTTCTTCAGCCTGCTTAACCTCATCTTTTTCAGCAAGGGGCTGTTCTGTTTTCAATTTGCCGGGCTTTACCTGGCCTGGTTTTAATCTCCCTGGCTTTGAACTCCCTGCTTTTGTCAGTGCTTTATCAGTATCATTGCCAGCTATCCTTTTTCTTTTTTCCATGATGATTAAAAATTAATATTAACCATTGAGATTAACTGTTCTTATTGCCTGATCAACTTGATAGCAGGTTGATCAGGCAATAAAAATATCTGGTAATCCCTTTTTTGGAAGCTTATGCTCAGATGATTCCTGGAATTTATTTTTGCCCCAGTCCCAATCTTCTCTGAAATCTTCATCTGCGTGAAAATAATATCCGCGTTTACGATAAGAATAACCTCTGACAGGGTCGGACTTTTCTTTTTCTTTGTTTTTCGTTTTCATAATCTGATCGCATTTATTCTGTATTTCCGGCTATAACAAGCTCTTTTATAAATGGTTTGTCATAAAATAAAATTGTGGAATTCTTTACGATGTCACCTTTCTGCTACACAATATTAATCTATACTATCTTTGTAGATTATTTGATATTTTCGTTTATGAAGCCTGAAAAAACAGTCATTAAATATTTTCTTATTTGTCTCTCGCTGATCTTTACCGTGAACCTTTACGCACAACAGCAGCGGCCCAATATCATTTTTGTACTGGCTGATGATATGGGATATTCAGATTTGAGTTGTTACGGAAATCCGGTAATCTTGACTCCTTTTTTGGATAAGATGGCCCAGAAAGGAATCAGAGCAACCAACTATGTCGTCTCAAGCCCTTCCTGTACACCTTCCAGAGCTTCTTTACTTACCGGAAGATATGCCACAAGAATGAATTTGCCTATCGTAATTGGCCCAGGATCAGCTATGGGGCTCCATGATCAGGAAGTTACTATTGCAGAGGTACTGAAAAAAAGAGGATATAATACAGCCATGATTGGTAAATGGCACCTTGGCGATCACGAGATTTATAATCATCCTAATGCCCAGGGCTTTGATTCCTATTACGGCATGTTATACAGCCATGATTACCATGCCCCATATGTGAAGACTGATACTACTTTGAAAATTTTCAGAAATCGCAAAGTGGAAGTAATCAAACCTGCTGATTCTTCTATTACTGAACTTTATAAAAATGAGGCGGTAAGCTATATCAAAAAGCAGAAAAAAGATAAACCATTTTTTCTATACTTAGCGCATAATATGCCGCATTTACCCGTAGCATTTGCTTCTTCTGATCAAAATAAGGGACGTTCTGAAGGTGGCCCATTGGGTGATGTTATTGAACAACTGGATGCAAGTCTGGCTGAAGTCTGGGCAGCCGTAGAAAAACAAGGCTTGGGCGATAATACTATATTTATTTTTTCCAGTGATAACGGGCCCTGGATAGACTTTCCTGACCGGATGTCTGCAGACGGTGCTACTAAACGCTGGCATGCAGGAACGGCAGGTGTTTTTAAAGGGAGTAAGGGACAAAGCTATGAAGGTGGGGTGCGTGAACCTTTTATTGTGTACTGGGAAAATCATACGCCTGTGGGGGCGACAATCACTGATATGATGAGTAACCTTGATGTACTGCCTACATTGGCATATTGGGCTAATGCGCCATTACCAGAAAATCGTACGCTTGATGGGCAGGTTATTGCTAATGTATTACTTCAAAAGGGACCTAAGCATCCTGCGCACAAAGAGATTTATATTGTCAATAGTGGCATTTGTGAGGCTGTCCGAAAGGGTAACTGGAAATATAGAGAGGTTAAAAGTGGGAAATCAGGTAACGGGATTTCAGCAAATGATATTGATGATAAAATTGAGCTTTTCAACCTGGCTTATGATCCCGGAGAACGAAGTAATGTCATCGCAGAAAATCCGGTAATAGCGCGTGAAATGAAAGCTCTTTTTGATCGGTATCCTGGTAAAACAGAGAATTGATTGTTGTGTGCTGCTTAAAATTACATAGAATTATTTAGGAATTAAATATACTGCTCAGGATTCAACGAAGTGGAGTAAAGATAAGTCTACCGTGTCATTGTACGGCAAGGCTACGTTTAGTTGCGGGAAATTTGATCTGAGAGCAAATGAAATAGTTTTCAATAAAAGCAGTCAAAAAGTAAGCGCGAAAGGTTTTAAAATTTATAATAAACAAACTAAGAAAACTACTACCGGAGTAAGCGGGGAATTTGATGTAAAGTGGATCAAGTCATAAACTTGTGGATCAGGGATTAAATTTCAAGTTTTGGGTTTGATATTTTTTGAGTTCAAAGCAGCTGGTTACGATTCTTTAATAAGCTAATTACTTCCTGATTTTATAGTTCAATTTATCCTTATTAAACGCTCCTGATTACTTTGATAAGAGATCGGTCAACGCTTCAACGGAATTCTCAGGGGGAGGAAAGATCCTGATTTTTCCAGGCTTGCTACTTTGACGAAAGTTCTCTGATGCCTTTCGGTTTCCCATTGGTTGTTTCATTGTGCCCCTTACAGAACTTTTGAAACAAGCTGTACTCCAAACTGCTGCTTTAAAAATGAAATCGTCCAGGATTCCCTTTGAAAATTTACCCGTTAAACTTCCCATAATAAATAAATACCTTTCCACCAATGTAGGCTATTCGCGTTAAAGATTATCCTGATGCGTAAAAAATGTCCGTAATTGTCCGCAGCTGTCTGCAATTGTCCGCTTTGTCCGTGGGTTAGTCAAGGGGAAAATTATAATTTCATTAATCTTCATCCGGTTATGATCTAGTTGTGCCTGAATAGAGATCGGGGTGACAGCAGGTTGTAAACAGCCTTTAAGCATAGCAACTCTAAGTCATTTCAACTAGTTGTTTTGACTTAGACTTGCCATGCTCTCGCGTTACTTTAGCACTGCTCTTACCCTAACGAGTACTCAGGCAGTACTCAGGCAGTACCCGGCCGGTATAGATTTATTATTTAGCTATTTTGAATTTATTTACTAACAGCCCGGCCTTGTTTCCCCTGAGTCATTCCCATGCAAATTGAAAGCTTTCAGCGCAACTTCCAGAGGCATAACAGCATCCGTGACAGCAAAGACTTTCTGTTGAGCGTGTCAAAAATTTATGCTTAAAAAAGAGCCTGCCCCACAAGTTTATGACTTGATCAGGAATTTGATGTAAAGTCTAAAATTTAGATGGAATAATAAATAAATAAAAAGACCGTCTGGTAATTACCAGACGGTCTTTTTATTGTTATGCGGACCGGACGGGTCTTTATGGAAAGTAGGCTAACAGCCTTTAAATCGTGTTATTTATTGGTTTCTTCTCTTCGATCAATTTTATATCAAGGTCAAGATGCGCGATCTTTACATCCTGACGGAACTTATCTATTGATGAATGGTATTCTTGGGCAATGTTTTTCATTGATTCTTCTAACATTTTTTCCTCTTTATTTGATAAGTGGAGTGCCTCATTGATGTCATATGAGAAAAAGCCATAGTCCTTCAGCGTCTTTGATAGCGCATAACTACGAATAAAATATGGATGCACTACTATTTACCAGGAAAAGGTTTCAGCAAAGAATACAGATAGACCGGAACTTAAAAAGCTTTTAGGAAGCCTTAGAATAGGTGATCAGGTTGTGGTATGGAAATTAAAATGCCCGTGGCCATTGGTATGCCCCATCCGCCAGAGGTTGTTGTATCACGATTAAATATGGTATAGATTAATGATGTCACAATTGTCGCCAATCGCACAAATCTAAATCAGCATCAAGTCAATCCAGGTAGAGGCAAAAAGCTCCGGGTAAATAGCTGAGTTTAATCTAATCAGCTGCTTACGTCCTAAAGAAACAACTATAATAGCTATATTGCAGTTCACACGACAATTCTTGATGATCAAAAAAATATTACTTTTTATTTTACATTTTTGCTTGTTAACCGCGGCCTGGGCACAGCATTCATTTGATCACATCACGGTTGCCAACGGCCTTTCACAAAGCACGGTGCTTTCCATTTATAAAGACAGCCATGGGTACATGTGGTTCGGAACAAGGTACGGACTCAATAAATACAATGCACACCATATTAAAACCTACGATTATCACAGTAACGATCCGTCAAGCATTAGCTGCAGTGATTATATCTATACAATTCTCGAAGATAAAAAGCATAACCTCTGGATTGGTTCACGTAATGGACTTAACCGCTATTTGCCGGAAAGTGATTCTTTTGAAAGGATCTTAAACAGACCTTCTAATCCTGCCGGACTGAGTGACAATACTGTACTCTGCAGTTATCAAGACAGCAAAGGGAACATATGGTTTGGAACAAACAATGGATTGAATATGCTTTCGTCCTCAGCATCAAGAAACTTCACCCATTTCTACGCATCAACAAAATCACATCCCGGAATCGCAGGTGCTCAGGTGTACGCCATTCATGAAGACCGGCAGCAGAACTTGTGGATTGGCACTAACAAAGGTTTAACCCGCATGAGCAGGAAAAATAGTGGTTATGTATTTACTTCATTTTCAGAATCTGCAGCAAATCCTGCAAGCTTAAAAGGTGATGTCGTAAAAACAATTGCCGAAGATCAGCAGGGCCGGTTGTGGATTGGCACGGAAACAGGCGGACTTAACCTGTTCCAGCCCGGAAGTTCTACATTCAGTCACTACTTCCATTCCCCTTTGCAAAAAAATAGCATAAGCAGTAACGATATCAGAAAAATTATTGTGGACCAGTCAGGAAAGTTATGGATTGCTACAATTGATGGCCTCAATGTTTTTGATACCAATAGCCATCAGTTTAAGGCATATGATCACGACCCCGAAAACCCAAAAAGCCTGAGTGATAATTCCATCAAGGATATCTATATTGACAATCAGGATGTAGTCTGGATCGGTACCATGTTTGGTGGCGTCAATGTGATCTATCCCAACGTGATACCATTTGTCACTTTCCAAAGCAGCAAACTCAGAAATAGTATCAGCAGCGATATTGTAAGCGCCATTATCAGTGACCCCAAGGGAAATCTATGGATCGGAACGGAAGGGAAGGGACTTAATTACTATGATACAACGCGGCATCATTTTAAGGCTTACCTAAATAATACGGTCGATCCCTCCAGTATAGGCACTAATTTTATCAAGGCAATATATAAAGATAAGGCAAACCGTATATGGGTAGGTCTGCATCAGGGTGGGCTGGATCTGTTCCTTCCTGCATCAAATTCATTTAAGCATTATCGTCACAATCCTGCAGATCAGCGGTCTATCTCGAGTGATATCGTGATCTCATTCCTTGAAGACAGTCGGCACCGTCTATGGGTAGGTACCTCCGCAGGGCTCAATATATTTGATCCCAAAACGCAGCAATTCAGCAATTTCCTCACTGATTCTTCGCATAAATTCCGTCTCACCAGCAATTGGATCAAGTGCATCTATGAGGATTCCAGACAAAACCTTTGGGTGGGCACAGGAACAGGGCTAAACCTGATGGAAGCCGGTTCAGTAAGTTTTAAGCCATTTCTGGCTAACACTGCAAACAAAAACAGTCTACAAGGGAATTATATCAATTGTGTTAAGGAAGATCATTCTGGCAGGATATGGATTGGGGTGTTTCATGGTGGATTAAGCCTTTATGAACCTGCCTCCAGGTCTTTCAAAACCTATACCATAAAAGATGGATTGCCTGGTGACAACGTTCTGAATATACAGCCGGATGACAACGATATTCTGTGGATCAGTACGGATAACGGACTATCTAAATTTAATGTAAATACAGGAACCTTTAAGAACTATACCGTTAGAGATGGTCTGCCTACTAATGAATTTAACTACAGCTCCTGCTTTAGGGACAACAACGGCAAATTGTACTTCGGTACCTATAAAGGTTTAGTAAGCTTTACCCCCAGGCAGATCCGCACAAATGGTTTTGCCCCGCCTGTTGTATTCACAGGCCTCAAACTCTTTAACCAGCCTGTGAGGATCAATGACCAGACCGAACTGCTTGCAAAAGATATAAGCATCAGTAAGGAGCTTACCTTTACACACGATCAGAATGTGTTTAGCCTGGAATTTAGTGCATTGAACTACAATAAGCCCGACCTTAACCGATACAGGTATAAGTTGGATGGTTTCGAAAAAAACTGGAACGAAGTGAGCATCCCTTCGGCAACTTATACTAACCTGCCGGCGGGTGACTATGTCTTTCTGGTCAGCGGCAGTAATAACGATGGTCTGTGGAACACGCATCCTAAACGTTTGCTGATCCATATCCTGCCGCCATACTGGAAAACCTGGTGGGCTTACCTTTTATATATCATTTGCTCGGCGGCTGTCCTATTCCTGCTAATTCGTTTCTTCCACAGGCAAGCGCGTCTGGAACGGGACCTGTATTATGGGCAACTTGATCATGCCCGGCAGCAGGGGTTGTACCAAATGAAGCTCGATTTCTTTACTAAGGTTTCTCATGAAATACGCACACCGCTTACACTGATCCTGGGCCCACTGGAAAAATTATTGAACATTACGGCAGGCAATGCACCGGTGTACCGTCAGCTAAAGCATGTGAAGCAAAACGCTGACAGGCTCATCAGGCTGATCAGTGAATTGCTCGATTTCCGTAAAATTGAAACTGAGCACCTGGTGTTGAAAGTGTCGGAACAGGATGTTGTTCAGTTTAGCCGGCGTGTTTTTGACTCCTTTGCAGGATGGAGCGAGGATAAAAATATCAGTTACCATTTCAGCTCAACAGAAGATGCTGTTCAGTTATACTTTGATCCACTTCAATTTGAGAAGGTGCTGTTTAACCTGCTATCCAATGCTTTTAAATTTACCGCTGAGGGCGGAATAATCCGGCTGAGCATTGAATGTTCAGAGGAACATGTAGAAATCGGCGTTACCGACAATGGGATAGGCATACCGGAGGATGCGCAGGCACGTGTTTTTGATACCTTTTACCAAAGTTCGCAAAGTTTGGTTTCTCCGGGATGGGGTCTTGGCCTTGCACTGGCCAAAAATATTGTTCAGCTGCACAAGGGAACCATTATGGTACAGAGTACCGCAGCCTTCGGAGACAATACAGGACATACCTGGTTTACAGTTACGATGCTAAAAGGTAAAGCTCATTTCTCCGCAAAAGAGTTGTGTGCTGATGATCATCATCAATCATATGCTCCGTCAGAGATGCAGGGCACAGCTGAAAAATATAGTGCCGAACTCCCCGGATTTATGGATAGCGACATTGAAATTGCTGAAGGACTGACGGTTTCTCCATTTCAGGAAAACTATACCATACTGCTTGTAGAGGATAATGATGAGGTGCGCGGTTTTGTAAAGGAATCATTGGAGGGGCAGTACATAATCCAGGAAGCTGTCAACGGAATGGAGGGATGGGAAATTGCTGTAAGTACTATTCCTGATCTGATTATCAGCGATGTGACCATGCCCGTGATGGACGGGCTTCAGCTATGCAGCAGGATTAAGGGGGATGAACGTACAAGCCATATTCCCGTTGTGCTGCTCACTGCACGGGCCGATTATATCCATCAGGTGGGCGGCCTGGAAAAAGGCGCAGATGCCTACATCGTTAAACCCTTCAGCATCCAGATGCTGGAGCTGAATGTGCGCAATCTGTTTCTTGCCCGCGAAAGTATGCGGAAGAAATACGGGCAGCAAATCACGCTGTTGCCACAGAATAAAGTAATCCAGTCTGAAGATGAAAAGTTTCTGGCCAGGCTGATGCACTGCATTGAACTACATATAGAAGATGCAGACTTTGGAGTAACGGCACTGGTAAATGAAATAGGCATGAGCCAGACTGTACTTTATAGAAAGGTCAAAGCGCTGACTGGTCTTACAATTGTAGAATTCATCAAGTCGGTAAGGCTGAATTATGCAATGCAGCTGCTGATCCAGCATCAGTTGGGTATTGCTGAGATAGCATACGCAGCAGGATTCAGCGACAGAAAATATTTCAGTAAAGAGTTCAGGAAACAATTCGGTAAGTCCCCTTCCGAGTTCCTGGATGATCATATGCAGCTCTAGTGACCACAAAATCACCCTCTATTCCTGTTCTGACCAATTTGTACCCCCAAAAAGGCGGAATTGTACCCTCCCTTTGCTGAGAATACTCATCAAATTAGCTCATCAACAAACCAAAACAAACAAAGATGAAGCTAACCATTACATGCTTTGTATTTTTCTGTACCTTATTCTTATGCCTGTCATTTAAAAAAGATCCTTCTATTTATAAAAGGGGATGGATAGACCTGAACAAGAATGGGAAGAAAGATATTTATGAAGATCCCAACGAATCTGCAGAAAGGCGAACTGCCGACCTGGTTTCGCGGATGACCCTCGAAGAAAAAACCTGCCAGATGGCAACCCTCTATGGATGGAAAAGAATTCTGAAAGATTCGCTGCCCACTGCGGCCTGGAAAAACGAAATCTGGAAAGATGGGATTGCCAATATCGATGAACACCTAAATGGCTTTGTCAGCTGGGGAGTAACATCTCAATCACCCCTTGTTACCGATATCAGGAAACATGTAAAGGCGATGAATGAAACCCAGCGTTTCTTCATTGAACAAACCAGGCTGGGAATACCGGTCGATTTTACTAATGAAGGCCTGAGAGGGGTAGAAGCTTATGAAGCTACTGCTTTTCCGGACCAGCTGAATATGGGCATGACCTGGAACAGAGTCCTTGTGCATCAGATGGGTATCATCACAGGCATGGAAGCCCGTGCACTGGGTTATACCAATGTTTACGCGCCAGTACTTGACGTGGCAAGGGACCAGCGCTGGGGCAGGCTGGAAGAAGTATATGGAGAAGACCCCTACCTTGTAGCGAGGTTAGGTGTGGAGATGGCCCGCGGCATGCAGCAAAACCATCAGATTGCAGCTACCGTGAAACACTTTGCGGTTTACAGTGCCAATAAAGGCGCAAGGGAAGGCCAGGCAAGGACAGACCCGCAGGTTTCTCCGCGCGAGGTAGAGAACATTTTACTGTACCCTTTTAAAAAGGTGATCAAAGAAGTCGGCGTAATGGGCGTGATGAGTTCTTATAATGATTATGACGGGATTCCGATATCGGGCAGCAATTACTGGCTGATCCAGCGTTTAAGAAAGGAAATGGGTTTTAAAGGATACGTAGTTAGTGACAGCGATGCACTGGAGTATCTGTATTCGAAACATCATGTAGCTGCGAATTTAAAAGATGCTGTTTTACAGGCATTTATGGCAGGAATGAATGTGAGAACTACATTTAAAAGGCCAGATAGTATCATTCTGTATGCAAGAGAACTGGTAAAAGAAGGTAAACTGCCCATAGATACTGTGAACAGCCGTGTATCAGATGTGTTGAGAGTGAAATTCCAACTTGGGCTTTTTGATCACCCTTATGTGGAAGATGAAAATGCAACCGCTAAAATTGTGAATTCAACTGCACACAGGGCCGTTGCATTCCGTGCTTCGCGGGAGAGCATTGTTCTATTGAAGAACAAGGGCAATATACTTCCGCTTTCAAAATCTCAACGGGTTGCAGTAATCGGCCCCAATGCAACAAATGATGAATACGCACATTCTCATTATGGCCCGCTGGCTTCCAGGAGCACAAATATCCTGGAGGGTATACGCGCTAAATTAGGAGATGGTAAGGTAACCTATGCCCTGGGATGCACTCTGGTAGATAAAACATGGCCCGAAAGTGAGATACTGCCGCAGGACCCTGATCAGGCAGAGCAGCAGATGATAGACCATGCTGTCAAAACTGCCTCAGAAGCAGATGCAGCGGTGGTGGTGCTGGGAGGTAATACCCTTACGGCCGGAGAAAACAAGAGCCGTACAAGCCTTGACCTTCCTGGCTTTCAGCTGCGGTTAATCAAGGCGGTTAAAGCAACAGGAAAATCAGTGGTAGTTGTGCTGATCGGTGCGCAGCCAATGACTATAAACTGGATAGATCAAAACGTTGCAGGCATCATATACGCGGGATATCCTGGTGTGCAGGGTGGAAATGCACTGGCAGATGTGCTGTTTGGTGATTATAATCCGGGCGGTAAACTGACGCTGACTTTTCCGAAATCTGTAGGTCAGCTACCCCTCAACTTCCCGGCAAAGCCCAACTCACAAACTGACGAGGGTGAGCAGGCGAAGATCAAAGGATTGCTATATCCCTTCGGGTTTGGACTAAGTTATACCACCTTCAGCTACAGTAACCTGGTCATCAGCCCTGTTTCAGTAAACCAGGATATCACAATTTCTCTAAAGGTAAGCAACACTGGCAAGGTCACAGGCGACGAGGTGGTACAGTTATACCTGCGTGATGTGCTGAGCAGCGTAACCACCTATGAAAAGGTGCTGCGGGGTTTTGAACGGATCACCCTGCAGCCCGGGGAAAGCAAAGACGTCACTTTTAAAATTGTACAGGACGACCTGAAGTTGTACAACAGGGAGATGCAGTACCTGGTAGAACCCGGTGTATTTAAAGTAATGCTCGGCTCTTCTTCTGAAGATATCAGACTGACCGGAAGTTTCGAAATAAAATAATCAGGACCACCCTTAACAGATTGATATGAAAATAAAATTACCAACTCTTCTATTGCTGCTCCTGGTCTTTGCAATCAGTGCATCTGCCCAGACAAAAGTTACAGGAATAGTAAAAGACGACAATAACCAAATCCTGGCCGGCGTAAGCGTACAGGTAAAGAATACTAAAACAACAACCTTGACTGACGGTGAAGGGAAATTTGCCATTAAAACCGCAGACCTGAATGCAGTGCTGATATTCAGTTTTGTAGGTTACAATACCCAGCAGCAGGCCTTGGGGGGCAGGAGTATACTAACTGTGAAACTTGTTGAACTGTCCACAGGATTAAACCAAGTGGTGGTGATCGGTTACGGTACTGCAAAGAAAAAAGACCTCACAGGTGCTGTGGGGCAGGTGAGTATGCCCGACCTGAATAAGGCACCGGTGAAATCAATCGATGAGGCACTGGCAGGAAGGATTGCTGGTGTGCAGGTAAGTTCATCAGATGGCCAGCCGGGATCGGCAGTGAACATCGTAGTAAGGGGGGCAAACTCGATTACCCAGGATAACTCGCCTCTGTACGTGATCGATGGCTTCCCGGTAGAAGGCTTTAACCTGAACGTGTTTAATCCGCAGGATATAGAATCACTGGAAGTATTGAAAGATGCATCCGCAACGGCCATTTATGGGGCACGCGGTGCCAATGGTGTGGTGATTATCACCACAAAAAAAGGTAAGGCCGGTAACGCTGTAATCACCTTCAATACTACACAGAGCTTCAGTAAAAACATCAATACTATGGAGCTGATGGATAGTTATGATTTCCTGAAATACCAACTGGAACGTGATCCTACAGCAGGATCAGCGGTAAACCTTACACCAACATATTCTTACCTGACGGTTCCGGGAAAAATGCTGGAAGATTACAGGAATGTTGCGGCTACCGACTGGCAGTCGCCATTTTTCAGAACGGGAAGCCTGAGGAACTATTCGCTGGCCATAAGGGGTGGTAATGACAAAACCCTGTACTCCATCTCCGGTTCAATCGATGATCAGGACGGTACGATCATCAACACGGGATATGGAAGGTCGCAAGGGAGGATTACGCTCGATCAGACAATCAATGATAAATTAAAAGTGGGCATTAATGCAAACTATGCACACCTCTCACAATCGGGCAACAGCGTTTCGCAGTCCACAAATAGCGCAACTACAAGTATCTTATACAGCGTATGGGGCTATAACCCGCTGATCCCTTATTCAGATAGCCAGGCACTGGACCCTACAACCGATTCTTCAAATGACTACAAGTTTAACCCGGTACTGAACCAGGCCAACATCGTTCGTAATATCAAAACTGATAACCTCAACGTCAATACCTATATCAATTATACTATAATCCCCAGTCTGGTGTTACGGATAACTGGCGTCCTCAATAACAGTACTGCCAGCAGGGAAAACTTCAACAACTCCTTAACCTATTATGGAAGCCCGCTCACCAACGCTGGTAAAACTAACGGGGTAAATGGCTCTGTTTCCACAGCGAAAGTGAACAACTGGGCCAATGAAAATACCCTGACCTATACAAAAACCTTCAATAAACTACACAATTTTAACGCCATTGCCGGTTTCACGGAGCAGGGAAACACATCCAGTACCTATGGTTTTGGTAGCAATTTCCTGCCAAATGAAACGCTCGGCATCAGCGGAATGGACGAGGGAACACTGAATCCGGCCTCAACCATTGCCCTAAGTTCGTTATGGCGTGCAGCCTCTGTACTGAGCAGGGTAAGCTATAATTACAACTCACTGTATTACCTTACGCTTTCTTACCGGGCGGACGGTTCCTCAAAGTTCAGCGAAGAGAACCACTGGGGGTATTTTCCCTCTGCAGCCCTTGCCTGGCGGTTTAGCCAGGAGAAATTCTTAAAGGACAGCAAGGTACTTTCTGAAGGTAAGCTGCGCCTGAGTTATGGCAAGACAGGGAACAACAGGGTGGGTGATTTCAGTTACCTGTCCACAACAGGTGTACCCGCAGCATTTACTTATTCATTTAATAATGCCTATGTATCCAGCATTAAACCGCTTACAGTAGGCAATCCCAACCTGAAATGGGAAAGCACGGCACAATATGATGCGGGGGTAGATCTGGGATTCCTGGACAACCGGATCAGTTTTACTGCTGATGTATACCATAAAAAGACAAAAAACCTGTTGCTCAACGCATCCATTCCAACCTCCACAGGCTACAATACGGCCATCACCAATATCGGAAGCGTGCAGAACCAGGGCCTGGAGCTTACGCTGAATACCACAAATATCAAAACTAAAAACTTCAGCTGGTCAAGCAGCTTCAATATCTCTTTCAACCGCAACAAGGTGCTTGCACTGGCAAACGGACAGGAGAGCCTTACGTCGTCTATTTCCTGGGATAATGCCTGGAGCTCGATACCGGCGTATATCGCTAAGGTTGGCCAGCCCCTTGGTTTGATGTACGGTTACGTAGCAAACGGGGTTTACCAATATGGCGACTTTAACAAAACGGCGGCAGGAACATATGTGCTGAGAGATAATGTTGCCGGAAACGGAAATACCCGCACCAGCATACAGCCCGGAGATGTGAAGTACAAAGACCTGAATGGTGACGGTACAGTAAACTCATCGGATTATACGGTGATCGGTCATAGCCAGCCTATTCATACGGGTGGCTTTGGCAACAACTTCAGCTACAAAAACTTTGACCTGAATATTTTCTTTCAGTGGTCTTACGGTAATGACATCCAGAATGTGAACCGAATGGTGTTTGAGGGCAATGCTCTGAGCAGGGTTTACCTGGAGCAATTTGCTTCCTATAACGACAGGTGGAGCCCCGCCAACCAGCAATCCTCAAATTACCGTGCAGGAGGCTATTATGGCGGCGGTTATTCTTCTGCTACTGTAGAGGACGGATCTTACCTGAGGTTGAAAACGGCCTCCATAGGATATAACCTGCCAAAATCACTTTTGAAACGGGTAAATATTGCGGCGCTCAGAGTCTATGTTTCTGGCCAGAATATCTATACCTGGACAAAATATTCGGGCCTGGATCCTGAAGTGGATACTTATAACTCGGTGCTGACCGGGGGATTTGATTACAGTGCGTACCCAAGGGCAAGAACGATTGCCTTTGGTGCAAACCTTACTTTTTAATCTTAAAATATTGTTTATGAAACGCTTAATATTCGCCATGATCGTTGTGCTCTGTACCGGACTGGCATCCTGCAAAAAGTTCCTGGACACTACACCTACAGACTCGCTGCAGCAGACAAGTTATTACAACACTGAAGCTAAGCTAACCAATGCCCTAGCTGGTGTTTACCAGCCCCTGGGCAACCCGGGTATCTACGGCGACAATATGTTTGATCAGCTGGGTGCAAGTACGGACGAGGGATTTTACAACCGCTCTGCCCAAACCACAGGCATCATGGTCTATAATTTTGATTATGGCAACGCCGATCTGAATAATTTCTGGACGCAGTTATACCAGGGCATAGAAAGGGCCAATATCCTGATCAGTAATATCGAGCTGCCGCCAATGGATGAAACCAAAAGGCAGGTGATCCTGGGAGAGGCATTGTTTCTGAGAGGATATTATTATTACCTGCTGGTAACTAATTTCGGAGATGTACCACTGAAAACCAGTCCTACAGCATCTGTTACGGAGGTAGATCTGATAAGAACACCCGCCAAAGATATTTACAAGCAGATCATAACTGATATGGAATCGGCCGAGGCGAAGGTAAACACTTCAACTGCCATAGGTTTCGGAGGAAGGGTATCGAAAACTGTTGTAGAGGGTATACTTGCAAGGGTTTGCCTCAGCATGGCCGGAAATCCGCTGAATGATGAAAGCCAGTATGCAAACGCACTGAAGTGGGCGCAGAAGGTACAGCAATCTGGTGAACATAGCCTCAACCCCAGCTACAGGCAGATGTTCATTAATCTCCACCAGGATATATACGATGTGAAAGAAAGCATGTGGGAGGTAGAGAACAAAGGTACCGGGGCCGATGGGCTGGGCAATACTAACCGTCTTGCAAATACGAACGGCATCCAGCTTACTGCTAACTCCGATGCAATAGGATACAGCTACGCGTTTATCAACACGACAGGGAAATTGTTTAACCTTTACAGCGCGGGCGACCAGCGAAGGAATTGTGCGATTGCACCCTACAGTTACAATACTACCACTACACCGGTGTCATATATTTACTGGACTCCGGCACAGATTTATAACCGGAATGCAGGAAAATTTAGAAGGGAGTATGAACTTTCTGCAGTTAAAAGTAAAAATTATACTCCTGTGAATTTCCCGCTGCTGCGCTATGCGGATGTATTACTGATGCTTGCAGAAGCTGAAAACCATATCAACGGACCAAGTGCTGCGGCCTACAATGCGATCAACCAGGTGAGAAGACGCGGTTTTGGCCTGGCTGCAAATACGGCGGTGGCCTCGGTATCTGTAGTCGGCAACCTGACGCTGGCAACCACCGGCAATACAGGATATCTAGCATCCCAGACTAGTGTGCCGGTTACTTTTACGGGTGGCGGCGGTTCGGGAGCAACGGGTGTGGCAACTGTAGCCACCACAGGAAAGGTTACTGCTCTGGCAGTGCTAACACCTGGTATCGGTTATACCTTTGCACCAACTGTAATCATTGGTACTGCCTGGACAGCAAATACCGTATATACGACTGGTACCCAGGTTTTCAACGGAAATAACTTATATACTGTTACTACTGCCGGTACTTCCAATAGCACCGCACCTGCACAAACTGCCGGTGCTTCAAACGGGACGGGCGCCATATTTACCTATGCAGGTCTGAGGGCCACGGCTACAGCCAGTATTGCTACATCGCAGGTAGATCTCACCGGACTTGACAAAGCAGGATTCCAGCTCGCCCTCGAAGATGAGCGTGCAAGGGAATTGTGCTTTGAATCGCTGAGGAAAGCCGACCTAATCCGATGGGGCAAATGGGTGCCGGTGATGAATGCGGTGAGCGCGGATATCAAAGCCAACGGGCTCACATTTTCTTTCGGATCACTCGCAGGGCAAAATATTACAGCACGGAACCTGCTCTTCCCGATCCCGGCTTCAGAGATTTCGGTGAATAAGCTGGCCACACAAAACCCGGGCTGGTAATATGATAACACGAACTGAATTAATGATATCGGAGATCTATTCCTCCATGAATTTTAAAGCTCAGATTATGCGCAAAACATTTGTATTCTTTATCGCTGCACTAACACTCGCTGCGGCATCCTGCAGTAAAAAAGATGAGGTTAAACCTGTATCATCCTTTACAGTACAGGCAACAACCAGAAATGGTTCTTCGGGTACGTCATTCGCCCTGGGCGATACCACCAATTTTGCCTTTACGGGTAATCCCGATATCATTACTTTTTATTCCGGCGAACCGGGAAAAAATTACGAGTACCGTACCCGGGTAAAAGCAGCAGGTATTCCACAGTTAAAGTTCAGCAACTTAAGAGCGGGAGGTCCCCAGGCTGGTTCGCTAAGCCTGTTGGTATCGTCGGACTTTAAAAGTGTAGTTCTGCGCACAGCGGCAGGTGTGCAGGTGCGCGATACCAGTGCTACGAATGCCAATATAGCCGGTGCTACCTGGACAGATATTACCAGCAGGGCATTGCTTTCCACCGGAGCGGCAGCAGCAGTGGCATCTGGTACAATCGACCTGTCAGATTTTTCTAAGGATGGTAAGCCTGTATATATCGCCTTTAAATATTTGGCGGTTGCCGGTACCATCCAGAACAAGTGGACCATCAGTGCGCTTACCCTCAACAATGTTCTTGCTGACGGAAGTACTTACACTAATGCAAGTTTAAACGGACCCACCAAGGCGATCAGCAATTATGGCAATTCAACCTATGGGCCAGGCTGGGCAGTATCCTACGATCCATCAAAAAACCTGAACAAGCTTGGTTGGGTATATACAGATGGTACTTCATTGGTGATTACCGGAGCTGCTACGGCCGCAGCCGCTACAGCACCTGCAGAAGCCTGGGCGATTATGGGACCAATAGATCTTTCAAGGGTAACACCTGATGCGGGGCTAGCCATTAAGAACATATCTGCAACACTAAGTTCTTACCAGTATAAATATACAGCCGCAGGAAGCTATAACTCAGTATTTGTAGCTGCGAACAGTACTGCAGATGAATCAGCCACCAAAGAAACCACCGTACAAATTATCGTAAAATAAGCACCATGAAAAAGAAACTCTTTACTTTAAACCTGATTTTTGCAGGGATAGCTTTATTCGCTTTCTCCTGCAGTAAACAGGCGCTGTTGCAACCCGCACCTGTAATGACGGCATCCTCAGCAGTATTGCCCGTAACAAACGCGGTAGCGGATCGTGTGATCGAAACTGGTATGTCATTGGCACAGATGAATGCTGTCATCGCCAGTGCCAATGCTGGTGATACAGTAAAAATACAGGCCGGCACCTATACTATCACCGGTAAAATTGTGATGAAAGCGGGTGTGAAACTGATTAAGCAAACCACAACAAACCCTGTTTTTGATGCAAGCGCATTGAGCACCATATTAACAATTAACTATAATAGTGAGTTTAACAACTGTCTTTTCTCGGGTATTACTTTCTGGAATATCAGGTTTGCAATTACAGGTGCAAAAAATACCACCCTCAAATATTGTCTGTTTGATTATGGAAAAAGGGCTGTAGCCACCAACAAAACCAATAACCTGAAAGATGACTACCTGGAGTTCCTGAGTAACGACAGCGCTCTGGTGACCAACTCTGTTTTTTGTCACCGTTCTGCTGATCCCGGCAGGGGCGTATGGGTAAAAAATACTACCAATGCCCGAATACTGAACAATACCTTTGGCAATGGTGGTTCTACAGGTTATTTTGTTTGCGCAATAAACGATAACAGCTTGGCAGGATCAACTATATCCAGTAATATACTGAACAGGAATACAGCACTGAATCCAATTGATTCTCTTACCGATCATGGACTGTATGCACATAGCTTCAATGGCTTGGTCATTTCCGGAAATACCATTTCAGGATGGCCTGCAAATGGGAGCGGTGGAGCGGTAAAAGTGCGTAACGGACAGAATGTTACGATCTCTGGCAATACAATGAATGGTTCCGGAGTGCTGCTTTATGAATATTCGAACCTGCCGGCCTTCCCTTATCTTAAAAATGTAGTTGTCTCTGGCAATACCATCAACATGAGTGCAACAGGTAATGATGCCTATCACGGAATTGGCTATTACAGGGATAATGCTATCGATATGGAATATTCCATTAAAATCAATAATAACATGATACCGGCGGGAACAATATGGCTGAATGGAGCTAATCTTAACGTTGCCAATTTCAATGCAAACGGTGGTGGCGTGTATTCAAACCAGACAGCTGCCGGTAACCTCTTCCTGAAAACTGGAATCAGTAATTCGGGAAATTATTAGAAGCCTGCAAATTAAATCAAATACTATTAATTTTATGAGTTACAAATTTATTTTTATTTTACTGTTGCTGACAGCTGGATCTACAGCCCGGGCAGCAGCTGGGCCCGGATATCCGCAGGACAGTATTTACAAGGATATGAAAAGGGTGGCCGACTGGCAGTGGAAGCAGGTGGATACACATGGCTGGGCTGATGATCAGAAGGATTGGACAAATGGGGTCTTGTATACAGGAATGACCGCGTGGGCCAGGCTTTCAGGTAACAAGACCTATGAAAGGCTGATCGGGATTGGAAAGGAGAACCACTGGCAAATAGGTAAGAACCGATTTTTTGCAGATGATTATTGCATCGGGCAAACTTACGTACAGCTCTATGAGATCTATCAGGATCCGGATTATATAAGAGATTTCAAAAGTATGGCGGATAGCCTTGTGCAGATTCCTCACAGCGAGCCCTTGGAATGGGTCAACAAAATTCATTTGCGGGAGTGGGCATGGTGTGATGCACTGTACATGGGCCCGCCTGCGCTGGCCTATCTGACTCAGGTAACCGGAGATCAGAAATATCTTGATACTGCTGTTAGGTTATGGTGGAAATCCAGCCGTCACCTGTATGATGATCAGGAACATTTGTTTTTCAGGGATAGCAGGTATTTTGAGCAAAAAGAGAAAAACGGGTCAAAAGTATTCTGGAGCCGTGGAAATGGATGGGTCATTGCCGGATTAGCCAGGTTATTGTCTACCATGCCAGACTCGAACCCAGAAAAGGGGCCCTTAGTAAAACAATACAGGGAACTTGCCAAGAGGATCATTTCGCTGCAGCAAAGTGATGGTTCATGGCACGCCAGTTTGCTTAATCCCGAGGCTTATCCCTCACGGGAAACCAGTGGTACGGCATTGTTCTGCTATGCACTGAGCTGGGGGATTAATACCAATACCTTGTCTTATGATGACTACTATCCAGCAGTGTCAAAAGCATGGAATGCCCTGCGAAGCGCTGTTCTTCCAGATGGTAAACTCGGGTTTGTACAACCTAAAGGGGCTTCGCCTGATGTGGTAAATGAGGAATCAACCGATGTATACGGTGTGGGTGCTTTCCTGTTGGCCGGTACCGAAATGCTTAAAATGGAGTTGTCTAAGCAACCGGATGTTGTATTGGTCAACGTAAATAATCCCACTTCAGCTTTGCAAAATGCCAGAAGAGTCAACGTAAGCTGGTCACAGATTGTGCTTAAAATAAAAGGTGCCACGCAAAAAAACCTTCGGGTAGTAAATGCCCTTACCGGAAAAGAGGCTCCCTTTAAAATTGAACATCAGGGAGGAGAGGTTAGCCTTACCTTTCAAACACCAATCCCGGCTGGAAATCAGCAATATTGGCTGATCAAAAGATCTTAGCCAAACATTAACCTGAAAGTATACGCTATTAGCTATAATTATATGAAATCAAAGTTGCTCATCTTACTCATTTTCTTGTACCTGCCCTCCATTGCACAGCAATGCCCGATCATCCCGATGCCCAACCATGTCGAAATGCTGAAAGGCAGCGCAGTGGTCAGCAATGTTGCATCAATCATCGTTTTATCTCCCGGGCTCGCCTCTCATCCAAAAAAGCAACAGACTTATCTTTCTTCGCCTTTTCAATCAAATGTTTCAGCTCTTGGGCAACAATAGTATGCCCTTGTCTAGGCTCCGAGGCTGCAATTTGCATAGCGGTAGCGAAGAACCGATGTTCATCGTCCTCTGCATAGGATTTAATAAGGCTCTTTATTTGATCTGGTGCTGCCATTTTACAAAAATATACGTTTTATTCTGAATTGTGCCTGGAGACTCCGTCTGTTTTATGATTATGGTTTTATGTATTTTGTCTGTAGAAACACAATTAACCGCCATTTTGTTAGATTCTTTCTTTTTTAACAGTAGTACTTTCAGTCCATCCTGCAGGACTTTCCACTCTTTTGGTTCGATGCGGTAATATAAACTTGTACCCTCTATAGTTCCTGTATAATTCCAGCGTTCTTAAGCTCCTGCAGGTGCTGAGAGATTGTTGCCTGCGCAAAGCCAAGTTCTGAGACAAGATCGCCACAGGTACAGACGCGAACTTTGATCAGTTCCTGCAGGATGGAAATAAGGATTGGATGTGCAATCGCTATCAATTGTACTGTAAGTCCCTTCCGTTCCTTTGTATATATCTGATTATGTTATCTCCATATCACAATAAATAAAACACCCATCTGCTCCTATTCTTTAGACTGTATATCCACTAACATTCGCAAATTCTTGCTTCCGAAATTAGGAAACAGTTAACAGAAAGTAAGAACAAAAAATAACAGCAATGTGTCTTCAATACATGTGTTGTTTTGTTATGATAACCAAATTTAAGTGATTGATAAAAAGGTGATTGTAATTGCGAACAAGGCAACGTAACACAATAAAGGGACAAGGGCTCATAGAAAACCATCTAAAAAACGACACTCACTATAGTGACAGGGCACTTTTAAAAAAGACCAAACAAAACAGAAAACGCCATTATTCTTAGGATACTTGCCGTTTGAGGTTGATACGGCTACCCTTGCAGGAAAATTAAAGGCATATCGGTACATGAATGGGCTTAGCCAAAAGCAATTGGGGAAGATTCTTAGCGTTGATGGAGCTACGTTTTGTAGCTGGGAATTGGAAGAAAGCCAACCAAATAAGGCAGTAGTGGTAAAGCTAAATACAATGTTGTAACCATTATCATTATTCCACCGTTTTTTGATAGGAATTGAGATGAGTATTTAATGAAACTAGTTTTCATCTCCAGCGAAGTTAACCTTGAATTCCGATTTTATATAATATCTCCTATCAGCTACAAAAGGTTAAAAATGGAGCCTAAATGAACGTTTGAGCAAAAAGAAATAGGACGTTTAAGCAAAACATAGCAATTATTGTGTATCTACTTTTGTAAAAAAAATAAATGCTAATCAATATTTTGCACATCACATCCAGTCACAAAGGGCAGAACTCGATAACTACAAAACTTGGAAAAGCAATCATAAATAAGATCAACCTGCAGCAGAAGGACGAAATAAATGTTGAGGAGCTAGATCTGCTTTTAAATCCATTTCCTCATTTCAGCTCCTTGCAGTGGGAAAGCTACCATACTCCCGTTAATAAATTGACACCTGATCAAGCCCAGACGGCCCATAGGTCAGATCAAGCCATCAGACAATTACTTGCTGCCGACATACTCGTAATTAGCGCGCCGATGCATAATTATGGCATTCCCTCAGCCTTGAAAGCCTATTTTGACCATATCGTGAGAGCTGGTGTAACTTTTGGGTTTTCTGAAAAAGGTCCGGTCGGGATATTTGAAAATAAGAAAGCATATATTGCCTTTTCTGCCGGCTGGGATTTCACTGATCCCTCCCTAAAATCTCTTGATTTTGCAACACCATACCTCAGAGCTGTTCTTGACCTAATTGGTTTTGAAGTTGTTGGTGAATTTCGGGTGGAAGGGGCGATCGGTACGCACGCGAAAGATGTTCTACTTAGGCAGGTGTTAGAAAGTATGATAGTTTAACAATGATTTTAGTAATAAACGAACTTTTAAGCAAAGTTAAAAACGACGTTTGGGCAAAGCTCAATAAAAACTCAAAGTCGACCTTTGATGAAATTTAACAGGAGAATGGAAAAATATAAAAATAACTATGATGGGAAAATGCAGTTTCCAATCAATTCCGGTTTTGATAGAAATACAAACGCAGATGAAGTTATAAAAGGTGTAGACCTCAATGGTAAAATAGCCATAGTAACTGGTGGACATTCAGGTTTAGGATTAGAGACTACTAGAATACTTGTCGCGGCTGGTGCAACGGTGATCGTTGGAGCACGTGACATTGAAAAGGCTACAGAAAATTTGGAAGGTATAGCTAATGTGGAGCTGGTATCTTTGGAGTTAACCGATCCGGGATCTATTGAAAGTTTTGCCGCGAAATTTATTGCCTCTGCAAGGCCTTTGCATTTCCTGTTCAATAATGCAGGTATTATGTGGGTACCGCTGCAACGCGATGCGAGGGGTTACGAAAGTCAGTTTTCAACCAATCATTTGGGACATTTCCATCTGACAGCCCGATTATGGCCGGCATTAAAACAAGCTGAGGGTGCAAGAGTAGTGAACACTTCTTCATGGGGACATCATAATGCGCCAGTCGACTTTGAAGACATCAATTTTGATCACAGGGAATACGAAACAATGAAATCTTATGGCCAGTCTAAAACGGCAAATGTATTATTTGCATTGGAATTGGATGAGCGTGGGAAGCCCTTCGGTGTTCGCTCTTATGCCATCCATCCGGGGGTTGTGCAAAGTACCGGTCTGGCACGTTCACGCAGCCTGGAGGATATGAAAAAGCTGGGTATGCTGGATGCCGATGGGAAACCTGTTTTAAAAGCGGTTCCTGGTGCTAAAACTGTACAACAAGGAATATCTACACAGATCTGGTGCGCAGTAAGCCCACAACTCAATGATATTGGTGGGGTATATTGCGAAAATACCGATATTGCGGTATTGGATGTTAATTTTGATCCGAATGTTGACTGGCGAAAAAATGTTGAAAGTATCAAAGGCGTAATGCCTTATGCTTTGGAAAAAGAATCGGCTAAAAAGCTCTGGACAACAAGTGAAGAGATGAGCGGAGTGGTCTTTAACCTATCTTAACAATTATTACTCTGAAAAGTCAGGTATTACGGAGCCTGACTTTTTATAAATATTAGCTATGTACTATGGCATTAAAACGTGAAAACAAGTATGCAGAAATGGTTTTCTCCTGCAGTGAAGATCAGCAGTACCGGGGTGAGAAAGTACTTGAAGATCATGCGCTCGTCCGTGTCGTTTCCGGTGAGCTAAAAGTTATACAGGCTGATAAAATTTTCCTCTTTAATGCAGGTGATACATTACTGTTTCCACGCAACCAGTTATCGACGCTGGTCAAAACAGCAAAGGATGGTAGAGATTATAAATCCATCGTGATCAGGTTGGCTTCTGCTCAATTGAGGGAGTACTATACCAAGAATAAATATAATCAGCTGCATGCGCATACTGTTGGGATCCTGCCTCTTGAAAAGAATGTTTTATTGGAAAGCTTTGTCTCTTCTGTATTACCATATTTCGATCTTGATAAGCAGTTACCTCAGAAAATACTGGCTCTTAAAATTACTGAGGCAGTTGAAATACTAAGAAATATAAATACGGATGTGGACAGTATCTTGTCAGATTTCACAGAGCCAGGTAGAATCAATCTACAAGATTTTATGGAAAAAAATTACATTTTTAACATTCCATTAGTAAAGTTCAGCGCTCTAACAGGCAGAAGCTTGACCACTTTTAAACGAGATTTCGAAAAAGCTTTCCACCTTACCCCGCAACGGTGGTTAACCCAAAAACGTTTGGAGCTGGCTCATTATTACATTTCAGAAAATCACCTCAAACCAATAAACGTTTATTACGAGGTTGGATTTGAAAACTTATCACATTTTTCCCGGGCGTTTAAGAAGCATTTTGGCTATCCACCAACGAGTATAAACCAAGGATGAGATATTCCTATTATGCATAGGGTTTTACGTATTTTGTATCACATCGGGTTGATTAGGAATGAAACTGGGATATCCAAACTCCATCCTTATTACCATTATTCCCTCATTAATTAATAATCGATTAGGCCGGGGAATATTTTATTTTTATCTCATAAATGACTTCCCGAAAATTATTCCCTTCAGGGCTGATTATCATAAACCCATTCCATTATTCAAATCAAAATTTTAGTTTTTGATAATGAGTTTTTGATAATTTGGGTTACATAAAAACGCCTGTTAAATGGTGCCGTCGAATAACAAAAATTAAAGAGAAATCCTTCGTGAACAAGGCAACGTAAGTTAGCCACTTCGACAGGGGTGCGTTGCTATTTCCACCGTATAAAAAAATGGATAATACACTTCATAAAGTATATTATCCAGACAGCCCACGTATATTTAGATTATACGCAAGTAATAGCAGAATTAAACTGGAATTATTGCAATGTGCTTAGTGGTTTTTACAACCAAGCTTTCTTAAGGATACTTTCGATTGTAGAACGCTTGATTTTCCATTGCTCTTCCGATACTTCTACATGAGTAACCGTAATCGTGTATGTTTTTTCGCCTATTCTCCGTTTAAATTTTTTCTTGTTCGGAGCAATCTTATCATTTTCAAGATGTTGTTCAGCATTGTTCTCTGGCTTTGAACCCTTGTTGCCATTTAGCCGTTCAATTTTAATCTCTTTCATGTATCCCGTTATATATTGATTATATAAACAAATTAATTTACAGGTTTTGTTTTCATCCGGTTTCAATAAAATTAAAAATAATTTAACATTAATACAATTTATTGTGATGAACCGTGCTATGCGGCGCATAGAAAAAGAATAGCGAAAAGCTGTTCGAAAAATTTTAAGTCTGCAATACATCAAAGGCCAATACCATTACGTGTTGGCCTTTTCTTTTAAGTAAGATTTTATGAAGAAAATCAGGATAAAAATCTATAGTATAAAAAAACACGAAAATCCACAAGCAGAATTTTTCGAGATTATCAGAAAGGCGGCGCGCATTAAAAAATAAACAGGAGCATTAAAGTCCGGGGTGGGATTTATACTGCAAAAGCCAAAGAAGGAAGGTATATATACAAAAACCCTCCGTTTGGCTATTACAAAGTGGGCGAACGCAAGGAGAGAAAACTCATGATCAATGAAACTGAAGCGGCTACAGTTCGGTTTATCTTCGATGTCTACCTGAAAAACACACCGATTTATATCATAGCCGAGCAGGCAAAAGAAAGAGGCTTTAAAAGATCAGGTAATGTAGCCATCCAACGCATTTTAAGTTATCCGCTTTATGTAGGTATGCAATACGTGGAACCATTTAAAAACTACCCAGGTGGCATCTTTCCAGCCATACATTAACCAATAGTAGATCTTGCCACATGGGAACAGGTACAACGTAAACTTAAAAAGCCCGAAAAAGAAAGAGTCGTAATAAGCGACGAAATGCCTCTACGTGGAGTTTTGAAGTGCGCTTGCGGTAAAATGTTAACAGGCGCCCCTTCGAGAGGAAAGCTGGGCAAATATTACTACTACTATAAATGTGACAAAACCAGACATCTGAACTTAAGTGCGATAAAAGCACATGATCAGCTCCAGCAGGTTTTTGCATTGATGAGCTTGCCCGAAAATGCCATCAGGCTCATTCGCAATAATTCTGACCAGATTTTTGAAAACAAGATGTTAGAAGATAAACGCTTGGTTATGGAAAAGAAAAGAGAGCTTGAATCAGAAGAAGCAAAGCTCTTTTCAATAGAGGAAAAGTGGATTGCGAACAAGATAACGCACGACACTTATGAAAGGTGGTTTTCTACCATTAAGAATAATAGGATCGTTTTAAGAGGCTCTATTGAACGCCTCAGCGGCAACCAAAATAAAACATATAAAATACTCCAAGGGAACCTGGAAAAGCTATCAGACCTTGAATTTGTTTTTAAGAAAACGAATCCTTTAGAGAAACAAGAGCTTGTAAGATTGGGGTTCGAGCAAAATCTCTACTATCAAGAGGGTATGTGTCGAACCCCGACTATGATAGATTTACTTGCTCATAACTCTAATAAGATTAGGGAGTTATGCCTGTTAGATTATACAAAAAAGCGGGAGGATTTTTCAATTCCCCCGCTCAGCGGACCGGACGGGACTCGAACCCGCGACCTCCGCCGTGACAGGGCGGCATTCTAACCAGCTGAACTACCGGTCCGTTCTCCTTTGCATCACTCACATAAATGTTTGTTTAGATGCGCTTGGGGCTGCAAATATACACGGTTTAATTAAAAAACAGCCTAAAAATTACTTATTTTCAAATATCTTCTATAACTCGCTGGATGTGAGTGTGATTTATTATAATTATTTTTTCATCAGGACCAGAAAGTTATGATTGCGCTCTGATTAGCATTTAACAGTCTTCTTTTTTACAATAGAAATGTGTTTCTCTGTAGCTTTTCTAATATAATCTGCTGCGGAGGCAACCTTACATGCTGTTCCATTCTGTTCTACTTTTACAACCCCTATTTTATGAGCGACAGCAATAGCCTCCTTATTTAAGGAAGCAACATATATACCAGTTGAAATAATAAAGCTATTCATAGTTGATCGCACCCGGTTAACAGAGGAGTGAATTGTTTGCTCAACCCGTGTTAACAGGAGTAGGAGAATTTCGGTATTCAATTCATTATCTGGTTTTAAGGATACAAGATTGGCCAATGTTGCCCAGCCCGTGGCAGCAATATGTTCCTCCTCAAAATTGATCCAATCTACAGCAAGCTCAAAGCCAGAAGAGCTTCCCGCTGCGACCCATGGAACGGTATATTCACTGATATTATTTGAAACTGCTTCTTTAGCCCAGAGCTGCAGGTCGGCTTTTGTCATTTTTTCATCGTCGGCAATTAATCCGGCCAGATACATGGCATCGGCATTGCCAGTAGCAAATAAATCCTTTGCAAGCTGATAATCTCTTTTGATTTTTTTCTGGATAGTTTTTAATTGGGCTACTTTGACCCCGAAAAATGGCTCTTTAACACCATGTTTCAAGAGTATCTTTTTGACGCTTTCGCTACCCATTGTTTGTAGCTCCGCCATAATTTCATTGACAGTCATTTCTATGCTGAATTAAGTATTAAAATTATAAGTTTTTTCCTAATTCTCTTGTTGTTGTTTATTGATAATACCCTGAGCTAACACCTGCGCTTACTGAAAAATGGGGCCGATTATTAATTTTTATTTATTACTTTCGGGGATCCACTGATGGATTATAATTATGATGAATAAAGGCTGCCTTCCTCCTCCAGCAAAATAAGTACTTAATCAAGTTTCGAAACGGGTAATGATAAATTATTCGGATGGGAGCATTATGCCGGTTCGGCAAACAAGTAAATATTCATCAATTCCAATTTGTACCTCACAAATTGTATAATTCATTCAAATGAAAAAATCTTATATACAACTGCATATCGCAGTTTTATTGGCAGGCTTTACAGGTCTGTTTGGTCGCCTGATAAATTTAAACGAAGGATTGATCAGCTGGTACAGACTATTAATATCAGGCCTGGTGATGTGGATCTACTTATCATTTACTGGTAAGCAACAAAAGCTTTTACTAAAAGAAAGAATTAAAATCGGTTCAATAGGTTTTATTTTAGGTATTCACTGGATTTTCTTTTACGGAAGTATCAAATACTCAAACATTTCAGTGGGGGTGGTATGTTTTGCATTAACGAGCTTTTTTAACGCTATTTTGGCCCCGCTAATCAACAAAAAAAGACTGTCTGTCCAGGAAATAGGTTTAAGCAGTCTAACCTTGTGTGGCATTGCATTGATCTTTGGCATGGATGCAAGCTTCAGAATCGGAATAGTGCTGGGAATAATATCGGCTATCTTTTCCGCTCTTTATACCATCTTTAATGAGCGTCTTGTTCAGGAATATGAAAGTAATACTATTATATTGAATCAAATGATAGGAGGTGGTCTGGGATTAACTTTTATACTGCCTGTATTTTTACTGTTTTCACCTGCAGAATACTTGATTCCGACTATAAATGATTTGGGATGGCTGCTAATCCTTTCTATATTTTGTACTGTCCTGATGTATTTTTTGATTACCAGTGCATTAAAAAAGATATCTTCATTTACTGTAAGTCTGACTTATAACCTGGAGCCATTATATACTATTGCACTTGCAATCGTAGTATATAAAGAAAACAGAGTACTTTCAACCGGATTCTATATTGGACTATCATTGATATTAATTTCCCTGATGCTTCAGATGTACCGGGTTAAAGCCAAAAGTGGCGGTCTTATACTGCCATAGATATTTATAATATAGCAAAGAGGCCGTGCCTTTAATTTGCTGTAATCTTGTTAAAATATACTGTTATCAAAAGATAACAGTATATTTTGACCAGGCATTTCCAGTTAAAGAGATCATAAACTCGCCTGCCTTCTTTATAGCATCCTTTCCTTCAGGTAGTAACGAATGCCATAAAGGGAAATTATGAATCATTTGAGGCCATACTTCGAATTTGACATGAACTCCTGCCATAGCTGCATTATGGGTAAAAGTTAAGGCTTCACTCAACATTTCTTCGGCTTCTCCGACAATAACATAGGTTGGAGGAATACCATGAAGATTAGCATAAATAGGAGAGGCAACCGGAAGACCGGGATCTGCACCGCTAAGATAAGCAGCTGTTTGCGCTTTAATGGCCTTAAGATTAACAATTGGATCAATTCCTTCCTTTGTCCTGTAAGTCTCACCACTTTGACCTAAATCAATCCATGGAGATATAATTACCCCGCCAGCCGGCATAGGTATGCGCTGATCACGTAAAGAAATAAATAAATTGATAGTTGCGTTTCCGCCCGCAGAATCACCAGAAATAATAATATTTTTGGGGTCAAACCCTTGTGCTAATAGCCAGATATATCCTTCCAAAATATCCTCTAAAGGCTGTGGAAATGGATATTCGGGTGCAAGACGGTAGTCTAAAGCAAAAGTTTTCATTTTTCCTGCCCTTCCCAGTTCACTGATTTCCCCACGATGTGTTGCCGGGCTGCCAATTAAAAATGCACCACCATGTATATAATAGAGCACATGTGTATCTCTGGCTTCGGGAGAAGTTGTCCATTCGCCTTTTAACTCTCCAACAGATACAGTTTCATATTTTATATCAGTAGCTACTGGTAAAGTAGCATACATTTTATCTGCCTGAATACGCAATTCTGGAATGGGTGCGTTTAAGTCGAGATAAGTTTTGAAGTAATCTCTTGCAATTTTTAAATTTTTGTCCATGCTTTTATTAATTATATAATAGCAGCAAATTTCGGCTTAGCACAATGGGACAGTTAGAAGATTAGTGTTCAATATTGGTGTTTTCCGTGCCAGCTATCGAAAATTTAAGAACTCAAATATTTTTTATACATCAACTTGCGGTATTCAGCAGGAGTAAATCCTTCTTGTTTTTTAAACTGGCGGGAAAAATAGGAAAAGTCTTTAAAGCCCAGCAGATCGCTGATTTCACCGATGGAAAGATTGCAATAAACCAGCATCCGTTTCGCTTCAATCAATCCACGGTCGCGAACCATCACTCCGGCAGTTTTACCGGTTACATTCTTAACGATTTTATTGAGGTAATTAGCTGAAATATTCAGCTTGTCTGCATAGAAAGCTAAGTCAGGTTCTTCTTTATAATATTGTTCTATTAGTTTTTTGAATTTTTTATGTACCAATACCTGAAAAGAATCTGCAATTATTGGTTGTACTTTGTTCATTAACCTTTGAATGCGATTGAGCAAGGCAAAAAGAAGAGCGTTGATAATTATCGGAGCTTTTTTATCCCTGTTCAGCTCTTCCATGATCGGGTCAACAATCGCTTTGAGTTCTTTTCTCGCATTTTCATCCAGGCATAAATAGGGGGTAGTTAGACTTTCATCCAGAAATGTGAGTTCAAAAATAGATTCTTGTGTGTGATGTGCAAGCAGGAATTGTTCTGTAAAGGAGATACTATAACCCTTTACTTTTTCTGGCGAATTTAAAAGATGAATCTGACCTGGGGAGGTAATCAGTAAAGTATCAGTTTTAACAGCAATATCATGGTAATCTATGGTATGTGTAAATTCTCCTTCTGTTAACCAGATAAGCTGATAAAAATTATGCTTGTGAGGCCACTCTAAGTTTTTTGGCCACGATAAGTCTTCAAATCGTTCAAGCTTAAACAAATTCTCAACTGCTTTAGTAGATGGGAAGTCTTCGATTTTATAAGTTGGAATCATTATAGCATCAGATAATGGGCAAACTTAAGCAATTGAATGAAAAAATAGTGTTCCTTTTCAGAAACGAGTACTTTAATCGACACGTTAATTTGCAAATATGTTTCTTTAAATGATAACTAAACAATCTTAAAATAACATTATAAATTGCGGCATTTCCATATTAACTTGTACGCATAGAACTGGAACTTATATGCATGGAACTGGCAGCTATATTTTTATTGGTCAATTGTTGATATATTATGATTGTTTGTGCTAAAGTATCGGTATTTCCGGAATATGCTTTGATGCATCAGGAGCTTAAATCTGCTTCACTGCATTGGGATAATCATTTTAATAGTGGTAACTATGAAGGTAGCTGGACAGTATTACCACTCAGGTCAATCGGGGGTCAGGATACTATTGTTCCGGGTTTAACAGCAAATGATATTTTTGCAGATCATCCGAATATGGACCTGTTTCCTTCCATCCGAAAATTACTGGCTGCCTTTCAATGTACAGTTAAATCTGTAAGATTATTAAATCTGGCTGCCGGGGCAGTAATCAAGCCGCATTGTGATCAAGAACTTTCTTTTGAACATGGAGAAGCAAGACTGCATATCCCCCTGATCACGAATCCGGATGTCGCATTTTATATCCAGAATCAGCGGATAACCATGCATCCTGGAGAATGCTGGTATATGAATGCGAACCTGCGGCATCATGTTACCAATGGAGGGAAAACAGACCGGATACACCTGGTCATAGATTGTGAAGTAAATGCCTGGTTAAGCGAACTGATAAATTCAGCCGGTTATATTAGTCGTACATCAGATTATAGTCAGGAGCAACTCCTTGATATGATTTGTGAATTAAGAAATCAGGATACGGTAACATCGAATCAGCTGGCAGATGAGTTTGAAAAGCAATGCGATCAGCGTCGGCCTCTGGATCAGATTCTATCATTCTTGCAAAAGATCGGGTTGACCTATGAGCTGGAAATAATTGAAGAAGATACTTTTCTACCCGGTCTTAAATTACGGAATGGTGCTTTGGTAATCGATACTAAGCGATTGCTTTACCCTGGTGATGTGCTACATGAAGCCGGACATCTGGCCTGTATGCCGCCCGATATCAGGCAAAATATGAATAATAGTCTCGAAGATTGTGATCTGCACAGAGGTGGAGAAATGATGGCTATCGCCTGGTCATATGCAGCCTGTATCTTTCTTAAAATAGATCCTGAAATTGTATTCCATCCTGATGGCTATAAGGGTGGGGGGCAAAATCTAATTCAGAACTTTAATGCGGGGAATATCATTGGTTTACCCTTGTTACAATGGTATGGGATGAGTTATGATAAGTCAACAGCGGCGGCATCCGGATACCAACCTTTTCCACATATGATGAGGTGGACTTGTATGAAACAACCTTTTGAATAACATTTTAAATCAGTTACTATGCTTTCTAATTCACTAACGTCATCCCAGGAAACAGGAAAATTACAAGTCATGCACCTGAAACGGTTTTGGGAAAAGACTCTACTTAAAAGGGAAGGGAAAATAATTGATGATAGGCTGAAAAAAGAATGGAGATTTGATAAAATCCTGATGTCTGCATTAGGACTGGGACTGGAGCAGACTTCTATATACTTATTTGAAACTGTACCTGGTTTTGAAGAATTTGAAGACTGGATTATTAAAACAGCCGGTATGCCTCTGTCTGAAACTATTGCCCGTTATAATCGTGAATTTGGCAGCGGGGAATTGTTAAATAAAGATATTCCTGATGTGCTGAGTGATGAACAGCTTAAATGCTGGGATCAAAACGGATACCTCATTTTAAAAAATGCTGTTGCTAAAAAAGAATGTGATGAGACGATTGAAATTATCTGCGAGTCTATAAAAGTAAAGAGAGAGGAGTCTGAAACATGGTATCAGCATCATGCTTCCCGGCAGGGAATTATGGTGCAGTTATTTCAACATCCTGCAATTCAAAAGAACAGGGAGTCAGCTATTATCCGCCAGGCATATGAACAACTCTGGAGCCGTACAGATTTATGGTGTACAGCTGACCGTGTAGGTTTTAACCCGCCGGAAACAGCTGAATGGAAATTTCCAGGGCCTCATCTGCATTGGGATGTAAGTTTAAGCTTACCTATTCCTTTTGGTTTACAGGGAATACTTTATCTGGCTGATACGGAATCAAACCAGGGTGCTTTAACAGTCGTCCCGGGTTTTCAGAACAGATTAGAGCAATGGATCGGTGAACTGCCAGCAGGTGCTAATCCAAGACAGCAAGACCTTCATGCACTGGGTAGTTTCCCTATCGCAGCCAATGCAGGCGATTTTATCATCTGGCATCAGGCTTTACCTCATGGTAGTAGTCCTAATACTTCACAAAAACCAAGATTTGTTCAGTATATTAATTATGAACCTTTAAATCTTTTTGAGGCTGAGGAATGGATTTAATTGACTCAAGGTAGTATGAGAAAGATTGAATATTTCTGGAAATCTCTAAATCAAAAAAGCCTTCAATCATACGATTAAAGGCTTTTTGAATGTTTTACTACTTATTATGCGGACCGGACGGGACTCGAACCCGCGACCTCCGCCGTGACAGGGCGGCATTCTAACCAGCTGAACTACCGGTCCGTTTCTCCCTTGCGGGGCTGCAAAGATAGAAAACAATAATTCAAAACCAAATCTATTTCTTCTTTTTTTTCTTTTTCCTGTTTAACCAGATCATAAACCCAGTTACAGGTAAGCTTGCTGCAACCAAACTGGCGATAAAAGCTATAATTTTTCCAGGTAAACCTAAAATAGCGCCCACATGGATATCATAATTCATCCCAATCAGCTTTTCTCCAGCATTTTGCTCCTCGTAATTCCTTCTGTAGAGTAATTTTCCAGAATACTGATCAAATTGTAAAGCATCTGCATGATAATACGTTTCCTTGCCCTGTATTCCATAAATATAAATCACCCCATCAGCACCAGCAGCAGGGGAGACGTTTATTCTGTCTGAAGCAGGTAATAACACTTTCGCTTTATTAAATGCAATATCTACCGGATACGATGCAGAAAGAGCAGGTTTTGATTTCACCTGCTTGATTTCAGGAGGAGTTACTGATCCGGAAGCCACTGCGTATACCGTTGTTTGAAACCACTTAAAAGCGAATACCATGCCCGTTAAAGCTAAAATCAACGTAATTAACATCACATAAAATCCAGAAACGTTATGAAGATCATAAACTACTCTTTTAAATCCGGCCTTCCATTTGATCTTAAAACTTTTATTGATATTGGTCTTACTCCATTTTTTTGGCCACCACATGATCATACCAGTAATCAGCATGAACACAAATATCAATGTACTATAACCAACAATATTCTGTCCGTAAGTATCATTTAATAATAAACTCCAGTGAATGAACTTTACAATATTAAAGAAGTCATACTTATAATCATGTAAGCCTGTAACCGCTCCAGTATAAGGATTGATGAAAACAGAATCATAAAAATCAATTGATCCAAAGTAGGTTAATGCTTTTGGATCACCTGCTTTATAGGTCATGAATTCCCACGCATGCTCTTTATCTTTATAAGTTGTAGAAAAATTAACCGGCCGGTCCTTACCCAATGCCTGTTCAGCCTTCTTTAAAAGCGTGCTGTAAGGTAGTGTAACCGCTGATACAGGTGGCTTTACAAAGAATGTTTCCCGATGAATAAGATCAGATATCTCCTTTTGAAAAACAAATAAACAACCTGTAATACTGACTATCAGTACAACCAGTCCAGTAACTAAACCTAGCCAGAGATGTATTTGACCTATAACTTTGCGAAACCTTGTCATTAGAATTTATAAGCAAAACATACGGCTTCAGACGTAAAAGTGATCATTGATTGTTTTTATTTTAAGAAAGGTTAATTCTTTTAGCTGCACTCTAAGCAATCTATTTAGACTTATTAAAAATTATGCAAATCAACAAATATTTGATCTTAACATCAAATATTTTGACAATTCTTTTTTATTTAAATTATCAAAAGTGTATTCAGGCCCATTTTTATCCTCATTTTAATCAATATCTTACGATATGATAAGATTATTGATATTGGGAAACTCTAGCTTTGTCATGTGGTAAGGGGGGACAGATTTAGCTGGCAACCTGGATCCGGTAAAAAAAGAGGGTGGAAATTAATTATACAGGATAATGCGAAAACAAATCCGTTCTATAAGAGACAATTTAATCGGATATTATATATCTCTGCATTTCAAAATGTATTAGATTTGCTTAGAATATGAAAAGGATTTTAACTTTAAACTTAGCACTGCTTTTAGCGTGCGGGTTTTCAATGACTGCGAATGCTCAGGAAGGAACAAAAACCTCAAACGATGAGCCGCGATATAATTTCTCTCCAGCTTTTGAATTTCTGCGTTCTACGCATGGCAATTACTTTAATGGACCTTCATTCAAAGTAACCAGGAATCTCGAAAGCCGTTTTAAACCAGGTATTGGAATCGGTTATGCAACTACAAAGCTGCATTTTGATAATGCATTGCTGCTTCATAACATGAAATTAATCCCGGTTTATGCCAATGTAAGTTATGATATTACGAATAAATCTAAGTTTGAACCTTTCGCAGAGGCTTCAGCGGGTATTACTTTTCTAAGATATGACCGTTCCAGTGAAGCAGATCCGCTAGCTGTAAATCGTATAAACGAAAGAGGATTATATTTGTACGGTGGTTTTGGTGTCCGTTATAAAGTAACAAATCGTATCGCACCCTATGTATCGGCTGGCTTTAAAGGATTTAACAATACCCTTAACGACCTGGATATTAATCCTCATGGTATAACTTTTCAAGCAGGAGTACGATTTTGAGTACTGCCGACGAACAGATAACACATCATCATAAGCGTTTCGAAAATATAAACTACGAAGAAAAACATCTGGTCGGTCGTTATTTCGAAGGATGTACCTTTTATAAATCAACTATAAAGGGATGTCTGTTTGAAGACTCTACTTTCAATAACTGCACTTTTGAAGAGTGTGATATTTCTCTGATTAAATTTAAAGATACTTTTATAAGTAATTTGACCGTAGTGAATTGTAAAGCTATCGGAATACTTTGGTACGATACTTTGAATCCTTTCTCCATCATTGCCAGAAATTCTATATTGAGTTATTCCAGCTTTTTTGGAAAGACTCTTAAAAAAATACAGCTTACTAATTGTACAGCCAGGGAGGTCGATTTTTCCAACTGTAACTTAAGCAATGCTGATTTTAGCGGTACGGACTTTTTAGGATCTACCTTTTCCAGTACTGATCTCAGGATGGCTAATTTCACTGCAGCACAGAATTATCAGATAGATCCTGCAGGTAATAAGATCAAGGGAGCTATTTTTCAATTACCAGCGGCTATTTCTTTTTTAGATAGTCTGGGAATAAAAATCGTTGATTAAAAAGAATCATCCTAAATGCAATGCCTAAAAATTCAAACACTTTCCAGGCAATGCATTTAGGATGACTCTTTTTAAAAAGATAGCTTAATAAGCAGCAGTAAAACGTTGCTTTACATGTTTTGCATCCTCTAATTCGTCAATAATAGCAACCGCTAAATCTTCCACTGATAAGATACTTCTGCCATTTTCATCAAATACCGGTGTATCCAGGCTTGTTCTATAAGAACCTTTACGAACGCCTGAAGTTTGAGGACCCATTTCAAAAGCAGGACTGAAGAATGTCCAGTCTAAATCTTTTTCTTCCTTAATGATATTCAGATAATCTCTGGCAGCAGTTGCACCAGGTTTATAGGCCGCAGGGAAATCAGGTGTGTCAACAGCTTGTACACCAGGGGCAACCTCTAAACTTCCGGCGCCGCCAATTACAATATATCTTTTCACATCTGATGCACTGATACCAGCCTGTATAGCCTTTGAGCCCCTTAAAAACTCTGCGTAAATATCAGGGTTAGTCCATCCTGAATTATAAGCACTGATCACTGCATCCTTTCCATTTACAACTTTGGTTACCTGGGCAGCATCCAATACATCAGCTTTTTCAATTTTCAGGTGATCATGACGTACTGTGATTTTTTCCGGGTTTCGAACTACTGCAGTTACTTCGTGACCTCTGTTTAATGCTTCTTTTAAAATTGCTGAACCTACAAATCCTGAGGCTCCGATTAAGACTATATTCATGCGATTTAAATTTTATATTTTATGATACTGATTTAAATTTTTCACCAAACTCTTTCAATGTTTTTTTCTCTAGTTTGCTGGTTAGCGAAAGTTCCGCCTCTGTATACAATTCATCGAGGTGCTCATTAATCTGGCGGCCTACAATACAAGAAGGATTTGGAGTATTGGAACGACCAAGCAGGGGAGGTGTGCGTACAGCTTTATAAATTTCTGACAACAAAATTTCTGCTGAAGGCCGGGCAAGCATACATCCCCCGCCATTTCCCTCTTTGCTGGAAATAAATCCCAATTTACGCAGATTACTAATTTCCTTACGGACCAATGCCGGATTCAGGTTAATACTACCAGCAATCCATTCTGAGGACAGTCTTTGGCCTTTAGCTAAATCAAGTAAAGTAAGGATATGTAAAGCCGTAGCAAACTTTGCGTTATTCATCTGTAATAATAATTGTTACAGTACAAATGTATGTAAAAGAATTACTTAGTCAGATTTACTCTGTCTTATTTATGTAAAAATGAAATTAACTGTTATTTTGAAAGTCTCTTTTCTAAAATTACAGTGTTCCCGATTTTTCGTTTTCTAGAATTGTTCAGAATCACATTATAGTCACCCAGGAATCCTGTGCCCACTATATTTTGCGGAAAAGCAGAGCTTAACTGAATTTTTTGCTTTGGCAATTGAATTCCATTAAAAAGCAATCCAGGCACATTTACCTCATAAATGGTATCCAATACTTTTTTAGCATGGATATCAGAAAGGATTCTTTTAACTGGCTTAAGGCTATAATCTGCAATTAATTTACGGCCTAAATCAGATCTGGAGTTGATCTGGAAACCCGCACCTGATCCAAAATCCAATGCGAAATTAGTTTTGATACCGGCAATTTCCACCGCAACTTTTGGATAAGAATCATTTTTATAATTGATCGTTGTAAAAGCTGCTGACGGTGTAAAAGGCTGTTTAGAAATAGAAATTTGATTCTGATCATTATTAATCATCCAATTATAGCGGTAAACCATTTCAGTTCCGGTAGCTCCGGCAATGATGGTATCAGGAAAAGCATAATTTACAATAGCCTGCTCACTTCTGAATTTGAGGTTTCCAACCATAATCTTTGGTGAATAGAAAAGCAGGCGGTCATGCGGCCTGCCATTAGGAGCAACTAAAGTCAGGATATCTCCGCTTGGAGAAAGTGACCGCTTACTTTGGAAATAGGGGGTTAGTCTTAACGGTTTAGCATAAGTGCCAAATAATAAAGACATACTATCTCTATCAATCTTTACAGGAATAAAGATCCGGTTGTACTTATCCTTTTGAAAGGTTATCTTAGTGATTACAGGTGACTGCGCATTTGAATTTTGTGATAAAATAGAACAAACAAAGGTTAAACAGCTTACTGTAAAAATTGACCTTAAAGTTTTCTTATAGTCTGATTTTATGGTGTTCATCGTCGTGTGGATTTGTTGATATAAAAATAATCAATTTAAGAGAACAAAGCTACCTTTAAACAATTTCCTTATTTTAAACGTTTATTACGCAAACACTCTTCTATGCCCCTTTGGTTAAAACGCTCCATTCAAATATTTTCTGCGCTTATTGTCTTAGTCATTGTGATCTTTATTGGCCTTGCAATGTATGTGAGCGGTAATAAAAAAGAATTGCAGATGGCTATAACCAAAGAATTAAATAAGAATCTCAACGGTAATCTGACCATTGCTACTATTGAACCTACCTTTCTTAAAGGCTTTCCTAATGTATCAGTATCGTTAAAAAAGGTAGAAATTAAAGACAGCTTATGGAATATGCACCACCATTCGCTGCTTACCGCAGGAGATCTGGATATTTCTGTTAATACAATGGCGCTCTTAAAAGGAACTATAGAGATCAGGAAAGTTACGATCAACGATGCCTCAATTTACTTATATACTGATAGTAATGGCTATAGTAATACTTCAGTTTTTAAGAAAAAACCAGAGAAAGAACCAGCAGTGAAACAGGAGAGCTCATCCTCTACTCAAATCAGACGTTTTGATCTGAATGCCGTTCGGTTTATCCTGGATAATAGAAAAGGTAATAAACTGTTCTTGTTTGCTATACAAGACTTCAGTGGTAAAGTCGATTATCCATCCTCAGGCTGGAAAGCAGACATAAATTTAAAAACTTTAGTACGCAGCCTGGCCTTTAATACAAAAAGGGGGAGTTTTGTGAAAGATAAGCTGCTGGAAGGAAAAATGGATATCTCTTACAATGAAAAAGCAGGTATTATTGAAGTCAAACCTAATACTTTAAATATAGGGACTGACCCCTTCATTCTGGGGGCAAAATTTAAGATATCAAAAGATCCTGTTGAATTTTCTATCCGTGTAGAAGCTCCTCATATACTCTGGAAAAATGCTTCTGCCTTGCTTGCTCCAAATATTACCTCAAGACTGGATATGTTTAACCTTGACAAACCAATTTTTGCCAAGGCTATTATAGAAGGAAATATGGGTGCAGGAGGTGATCCCTCAATTTTCGTGAAAGCAAGAGTAAAGGATAATACGCTGACTGGCTTTGGTGGAGTAGTTGATAATTGCAATTTCGGTGGAGTTTATACCAACAACTTTATCAATGGAAAAGGTTATACCGATGAGAATTCTGCGATTAAACTTTATCATTTCTCTGGTAGCTATAAAGAACTTCCCTTTACAATTGATACAGTTTTTATTCATAATCTGGATAAGCCAGTGGCGACCGGTATTTTTAAATCTCAATTTGATGTCGCTAAACTGGGAACTGTTTTGGGAACCGACGTCTTAAACTTTACTAAAGGAACGGCCGATGTAAAACTGAACTATAGTGCAGATATTGTAGATTTTAAGTTGAATAAACCGATGTTAACGGGAACAATCAACGTGAAAAATGCAGATGTAAGTTACGTGCCTAGAAATGTGAATTTTAAAAACACTTCTATTTCCCTTGACTTTAAAGGGCCTGATCTTTTGATTCATGACATCAGGCTTCAAAGTGGTAAAAGCGTAGTTTTTATGGATGGAAGTGTCAAAAACTTCCTGAACCTATATTATAATTCTCCGGAGAAAATCCTATTGAACTGGAGGATGCATAGCCCTGATCTCTATTTAGGCGACTTTCTTGCTTTTCTGGGAACCAGAAAGAACAGTGTCCCTGTTAAATCGAAGAATAAAAGCAATAGTTTCGCTACCCAGATGAATACCATGCTGGAAAAAGGTAATGCTGAAATTAATTTACGGGTTGATAAAGTTCACTACAGTAAGTTTACAGGAACAAATGCGACTGCAGATGTTTTCCTTTCTGAAAATGGACTCAACTTAAAAAATGTAAGTCTGAAACATGGTGGAGGTTTGATTAAACTGAATGGGAAATTACAGCAAAATGGCCGTTTAAACAACTTTGCATTAAACACAGTGGTCTCTAATGTTAATATCAGTGATTTCTTCTATTCATTTGATAATTTCGGTTTGGAAAGCCCGACTTATAAAAATTTAAAAGGGAGCTTCTTTACGAAAACCAATATTACCGGGAGTGTAGATGGTCAAGGTAAACTTATTCCGAGATCAATGAATGGAAACGTTAGTTTTGATCTTAAGAAAGGGGCTCTTGTGAATTATAATGCGGTGAAAAGTATCGGTAAGTTTGCTTTTCCGTTCCGGAATCTGGATAATATTACATTTGATAACCTTAATGGTAATTTTGATATTAAAGGAAGGCTTGTTACTATCAAACCGATGATGATCAATTCCAGCTTATTGAATATGAATTTAGCAGGTGTTTATGCGACTACCGGCAAGGGGACTAACATCCTGCTTGATGTGCCGCTCCGAAACCCAAAGAAAGATGAGGATATTACGGATAAGCAAGAGCTTAAGGAGCGGAGGATGAAAGGTATTGTCATACACATCCTCGCCACGGACGGAGAGGACGGTAAGATCAAATTTAAGCTGGTTGGGAAAAAAGATAAAGACAGTTAAGGCTGTAAGCTTTCAAATTTATCTCCGATCAAAAAGATAAGATCTTCATCTGCAGTTACCTCATCATTGGTCACCCACATATCATCCTCAGAGAGAAAGATTTCAAAGTTTTCCTGACCAGGTATGTCCACCATAAAAATTGAATCGTCGTCATTTTCAACTTCAGTAATGATCACGGGAATTGTTTCACCTTCAAATTCTACTGAGAATTCTGTTTTTAAATCTGCCATGGTTCAAATATATTAATTTTTAACATCCAGATCCAGCTTAATGAGGGGAACAGGAGCGTAAAAGTGATTCAATGGTCCTTTACCTTTTCCTGTTTTTACCTCAATACCCTCAGCAATAGCACGATGAACATAAGATTCTGCATTTTTAATAGCCTCTGGCATTTCCATATTTCTTGCCGTAAAACAAGCAATCGCAGAAGATAAGGTACAGCCTGTACCATGCGTATTCTGACTTGGAATACTATCATTTTCAAATATGAACTCTCTTCCTTTTTTATCCAGGTAAACATCATAATGCTTGTTTCCTTTCAAATGCCCACCTTTAATCAGTATAGCCTGCCCACCAAATTTAAGGAGCTGATGTGCCGCAATTTTCATGTGTTCTACGGTAGAAATTTCCATGGCTGTTAAAATAGCGGCCTCATCCAGATTTGGGGTAACCAGGTTGGTCAGCGGAATCAATAAAGCTTTCATTAATTCAATAGTATCTTCTTCTACTAAACGATGCCCGCTTGTCGCAATCATAACCGGGTCCAGAAGCACAGGAATTTCAGGATACAGCTTTAAGATATCAGTTATGGCCTTTAATAAGGCTGAATTTGGGATCATCCCTATTTTGATAGCATGAGGCCTGATATCTTCTATTACAGCTTTAATCTGATCAATAACTACAGTTACAGGCAACTCAAAGAGATTAGTAATTCCCATTGTGTTTTGTGCGGTAATCGCTGTAATTGCAGAAGTCCCATAACAACCTAAAGCCGAGATGGTCTTCAGATCGGCTTGAATACCTGCGCCACCACCACTATCAGAACCGGCAATTGTTAATACAGCAGGATAAATATATTTGAAGTCAGTAAGCATGCTTGTTTTGAATATTAATGTATTATTTCAAGTAAAACTATCAATATATAAACTAATAACAAGGGATTATGGTTAAGCCAAGCATTCATCGAAATCTTTTTTTTAATAGTTTCAGGAATATTTTGATACCGTGATTCTCTCTTTAAACCCATCTATATGTGTTGTGCGCTCTTTTCTTAATTCTAGAAAAGCCAGACAGGTATTTTACGATAAACTAAATATATTCTTGGTCGTTTTTTTGTTAACGTATAGTATAGACTCAGGAAAATTTTTAATTATATAATTTTTTAACCTGACTATATTACCTGCCTTGATTAACAAAGGTACTGAGCCACATCAAAGATTAGTTGGTGATCTATCTGATACCCTCCGGGTATGAAGAGGACTTGGGATTAATTTTAATGATAAATTATGAGCGCTCAAAACACACAAGAACAGCTGCTGGCTGAAATAAAGGAATTGAAAATTCAACTTGAAGCAGCTAATGATACTATTGAAGCTATCAAAACAGGCAAAGATCTTCCAGTAAATCAGGAACATTTTATACTGCTGGCCAATAATATTCCCCAGATTACCTGGACTAATTTGTCGTCAGGGCAATTTAATTTCTTTAATGAGCGCTGGTATGATTATACAGGCTTATCATTTGATGCCACATTTGAAGAATCATGGGACAATATTATTCATCCGGATGATCTGCCAGCAACCAGGGAGGAATTCAACCGCTGTATAAAAACAGGAGAGGTCTTTGAAATTGAAAACCGGTATAAACGGAATGACGGTATTTACAGATGGCATCTTAACCGGAATATCCCTTTAAGAAATGAAAATAATGAACTCTTGTTTTGGGTGGGTACCGCAACTGATATTGACGATCAGCGTAGATCTATTGAAAAGAAAGATGAATTTATAGGGATAGCCAGTCATGAATTAAAGACACCATTAACCAGTTTAAAAGCTTATTTACAGCTGATCTCCAACTATAAAAAAGAGGTTGTTCCTGGTCAGGTTAAAACCTTTATTGTCAAAGCTGAAAGCTCCATCTGCAAGTTGCAAAATTTGGTTAATGACCTGTTGGATGTCAGCAAGATACAAGCCGGAAAATTGGATTTTGTTCAATCACCGATGAGCGTTAAAGAGCTGATCACCACCTGCGCAGAGAATGCAGGCTATATATTTCCTGATTATAATATTATTTTTAACCCCGCCGCAGAGGTCAGGATTAAAGGAAATCCAGAGCGTCTGGAGCAGGTACTGATGAACCTGATTAATAATGCAGTAAAATACTCTCCGCTGCATAAGGATATTATTTTATCAGTTAAGAAAGAAGGTCATCAGGTCCGGATTTCTGTAACCGATTACGGGATCGGGTTATCCACAAGTCAGCTGGATAAGATCTTTGAAAGATTTTATCGTGTTGACGTTAAAAACACAATGGCAGGCGGATTGGGAATGGGATTATATATCTCTATGGAAATTATCAAAAACCACAAAGGTACAATAGGTGTTCAAAGCAGAATTAATAAGGGTTCTACTTTTTACATTTTATTACCTTTGCTTTCATGAAATATGCGTTAACATTCTTGCTTTGTCTTTTCGGGTTGTTCAGCAGTGCTCAGCACTTTAAACTAAACCAGCTTGAATCACTTATAGGTCAGCCAGTTTCAGCTGTTACTGATAGTCTCGTGCAGCATAAATGGGAAGTAAGACCTGAGTTGTCGGGAAAACAAGGGCATCAATTGTATAAAACTTTCTCTTTCGGAAACCATGCCTCCGAACAGGGTAAAGCCTTATCCTGGTTCAGGATTCAGGCAGATAACGAGGTTACCAATCAACTTTACTATCAACTTAGTGGTGCAGAAGCCTATCAGTTGATTCTGGAAGAAATCAAGCAGACAGGAGCAGAGAAAAAAGATATACAGGATATAGAAGCGCAACAAATCAGTACCTACTATATATCAACTGATTATATTTTCCAGACGATAGTAGGTAATGATAGTTATACAATAATGGTCATGCCGAATCAACAGCCTTAGAAAGCTTCTCCAAGACCGATAGAGAAGCCGGAGAATCCCTTACTTACTCCATAATCAACTGCTATATTGGTGTTAGAACCTTTGTTAAATTTGATCCGCATACCACCTCCAACTGCAGGATGGATTTTCTTGAACGAATTGGTTTCTGGTTCAGCGACTGAAGTTGCGTTGGCAAAAACTACAAATCCCAGCAAACCATTTTCTGTAATATCCCTTCTGTACTCACTCTCCACATAAAACAGAGCTTTCCCTCTGTATCTGTTTTGGTCCATACCTCTACCAGACTTGTTGTAAGGATCCCAGCCAATACTTGGTAAATTCAGGTAAGGAATGCCATTGTTTAAACCTGTCCAGAAATAAGACCATAAAGCCAATGTATTCTGTTGATGCGGTTTGGTATTTAGTGAGATGTATTTTCTTGCATCTATATAAAGCGATTTCCAGCTGGTTTGACTTCCCAAAAATTTAGGGTTGGTTCGTAAAACAAGGTTTAGATAACTTCCCGGCAGCGGATTGATAGAATTATTTCTTGTATCATATAATAAGTTGAAAGATATACCTGAAGAAAAAGAATTACTTCCCTCTTCAGTTCCTGAATTATAGCCAGTAAATTTCTGAAGACCCGGATCGGCAGCTCTGACATTTACAAAATAATCCAGTGTATAACCGAAACCGGCATAAAAATAGGGTCTGATCCGCTTTAATGCACTTTGATAAAATCTGATATATTTATAATCTACTAATAACTTCTGATCTTCACTTCCACTTCCCAAACCCCAGGTATACTGTGGATAAACAAGGAAACGTGTATCTCCCTGGATATTCCAGGTATTGTCTGCTAACCAGATATTTGAACGCAGAGGCAACCCGAACCGGCTTTTCAAATTCCAGTAAGGCGTAAATGTAACGTTCGATATATTCGTTGTCTTGCGGTCACCTAAATAAAAACCTGCACTGGTTGAAGTAATCAATGCCGTTCCTCCTCCTGGTACGTTACCTCCGATAGGTAAGAGTGAAAAGAAAACTTTTCTAGGCTGATCTCCAGTTTTTATACCCGGTTTTATTTTAAATAATATTTTGGCATAATCAATCAAATCCCGTTTATTCGAAGTATCACGGACTTGATTATTTGCGGAAATAGCGTCAGCTGCATTTTGTGCACTGGCACTGTAAGTAATAAATAAAAAGGAGAACAGAAAGATAGTTTTTTGCATTAGGCAAGATGATAGTTGGTGTATAATTACAGCTTAACCAAATGCCGTGCCGTATTGTTTATTTTTTTATTAAAATACTTAATATTTCTGCTGGTTGTTATTTGTTACCTTTGGGATACAGGTGTTATTTTATTAAAATATACCAATACAGTTTGGCTATGAAACAATACCGATATGAAGAATTTACAATAATTATTGAAGCCCAGATCAAAGAAGGAGTCTATAAACCGGGACATAAATTACCGTCGGTGAGAGCTTTAATGAGAAAATATGCAATGAGTACGGGGGCAGTACAGCAAGGCTTTGACTATTTAGTAAGTAAAGGTCTGGTAGAAAGTATTCAAAAATCTGGTTATTATGTTTCTAATTTGCCTGAAAATCAGGTCGGTATAGGTGGTGTGAAACGGATGCCGGTAGTCAGAGATGCTGTGTTTAAGCATAAACTCTCACAAACAACTTCTTTGCGTACCGGCCGGAATTCTTTAACCGAGTTTAATGTAGCTGCTCCGGGAGATTTGTTAGTCCCTCAAAAAATGATTTTGAGAACTATGCAACAAGTAATCAGAGAACAAGGTGCAGGGCTATTAAGATACTATCCTTCAACAGGATCCGAAGAATTAAAACATAATATTTGCAAGCATGCTGCACATTACAATCCAAGGCTTAATGCAGATGAGCTGATCATTACCGATGGTGCACTGCAGGCGTTATACATTGCCCTGGTTTCCATTTGTTCTCCCGGTGATGTAGTTGCTGTAGAAAGTCCTTGTGTGTTTTCCATTCTCCAGGTAATTAATACCTTACGGCTAAAAGTTGTAGAGATTCCAATGGACTTCCAGACTGGATTTGATATCGGGCATTTAAAAAAGGCAGTTTCTGCTACAAAAATAAAGGCGATTGTAGTGACCCCGAATTTTCAAAACCCTACAGGGATATTACTTACTGACGAACAGAAAAAACAATTACTGGCCGTTGCACAATATCAGGGGATAGCTATCATTGAAAATGACGTGTATGGAGATTTAAATTTCACCGGGCAAAGACCAGCTAACCTTAAATCATTTGACGAAAGCGGGCTGGTGATGACCTATTCTTCGTACGCTAAGACACTCGCTGCGGGAATCCGGCTGGGTTGGCTGTCTGCAGGACAGTTTTTTCAACAAGCAGAACAAGTGAAATTTTCGACCGGCAGCACGGTTGCTCCTGTCTACCAGGAAACCGTAAGTAAATTGCTGAATTCGAATAGTTATGACAGGCATATCCGAACTTTCAGAACCCAGTTATCAAAAAATGCTTACCATACACTTAATTTGCTGAGTACTTATTTTCCAAAAGGTACGCAAGTGACTATGCCCGAAGGCGGATATAATTTATGGGTGAAGCTTGCGGATGAGATTGACATCAAAGATTTTTATCTGCATTGCGAAAAAGTTGGCGTAAAATTTACACCGGGAGAGACCTTTTCTTTCTCCAGTGATTTTAAACAGTTTTTCAGAATAGTATTTGCTGATCAGTATTCTGCAAAGCGTATTGAAGGGTTGAAGCTTGCAGGTAAAACCATGTTGTAAATTCAGAAATCTACGGACGCCAATAATGCATAAATCTACGAGGCCAATAATACAGAAATCTACGGATAATAATACGGGTATGCTAATAAATGATATCAGGTGCTTACTGTATCGGTCATTTAGCTGCAATGTGTATCTGTATCGATTGATGATCCTGTTTACCTTTGATCCTATAAAATTAAAATCATGGATCAAAAAGTTATCACGAAATTCAAAGTAGCAACAGAAGATGCGATTTCTGAATTATTGTACCTGACCAGGACTATCGCTTTAGAAAAATATGCCCATTTAGTAAATGAAGAAATTATTGAAGCATATATTTCTCTTCATTATAATGATAAACAAATAATTGATGAAATGAATAGTTTTGGTAACCAGTGGCTCGTTGTCTATGTGGATGAAAAAGCAGCTGGTTATGCATTTATAACTACTCAGGGCAAAAGACCTGGATTATTGGAAGGTAAAAAAGCAGTCTCTATTGCTGATTTCTGTGTTTTAGAGGAATATTTACCTGGCGAGGCTAAACAATCTTTGCTCGATAAATGCTTAACTATTGGTAAGGGCTATGAATCAATATGGTTGACAGAACAAGTTGATAGTCCGTTGATATCTTTTTTTGAAGCCCATGGACTTCATCCTATAACAGAAAGGAATGAACTTATTCATCCAAACATCCCGATGCGTTATCTGATTAAAGAAAATTAGTTTTTAAGGAGCAGCTTACAGAACTTGCTGCTCCTTATTGCTAAATTCTGGAGCCCAGATCTCTGTCTTTCGGGTCCCCGCTAATTAAATAAGTCAGTTCATCACAGTAGCATATTTGATCACCCTGAAAACGGAATTCTCCGATAACCTGTATTTTCATATCCCCGGCCGATTTTTTACTAACGATATGATTGGAGAAAACAGTGTAGCCTTCCTGAACTAATGTTTTGATATCAATTTGAATCTCAGGCATATCTTTTTTCAGCGTTTTCATATGCTGATTGAAGCCCTCAAAATTCAGCATCTTACCATCTACATGCTGCACATAATTTGGACTGAAATATTTACCAACAAGCTCTTCATTGTAAACAGGGTTTTCAAGTACTTCTGAAAACACCTCTTTCAAACGCGATTTATAATCTATCATCTCTATATTATTTGACTACAAAATTATCATGGATAAACTGCTGTACAATGGCAGATCGGTGGCAATGATTGGACTATTCGCGGAAGGAAATTAATTTCTTTGCTGATTTGCGCTAGTAAATCTATATGGCCAAAATTAATAAATATATGGCCAATTATATAAAATTAATCGAACTGTGATTGGTGAATTTTGTAAGATGAAACAACAGGAAATTAAAATCAGTTATTCAATCTTCTGTATTGTGTTTTTATTGCAGGGGCCTGCTGTGTTTGGTCAGGATATTGAACATGAGCCTATAAGACTCAGTCTGAACCAGGCTTGGGAAAGAGCATCCGCCTATAACAAGGAAGTTGCAGCGCAGCTAATAAACACTAAACAGGGAGATGAAGAATTTAAAGACGCAAAAGCTAAAAGGTTGCCTTCCATACAAGCGGGCACAAGTTATACTCGTTTTACAACTATGACAGCCTTTGAGGATGGGCTCTCCAAATCAAAGAAGATTCATCTTACTCCCGATAATGTTAATCTGGATGCCAGCGCATCCCTGATGCTATACCAGGGAAAACAACTTAATAATTATATTAAAGAAAAGGAAGAGGCAAAATACATGTCTATTGAGCAGCAAAAGCAACAATTGGCAGAACAGAAGTTAAAAGTAGCTGCGACTTATTACCATGTACAACGCAGTCAGCAATTCAGAAACTTGCTTTTAGCCAATTTGAAAGAAGAAGAAAAGAGACAGCTGCAAATGAAAGTGCTGTTTAAAAACGGGGTGGTTTTACGGAGCGATTTGTTAAGAGCAGAATTACAGATTTCCAGACAGCAAATGAAACTGATTGAGGTTAACAATACTATTCTGCTCGCTGAAAATGAATTGAAATTATTATTAGGGATACCCAGACCGCAAGAATTCACCTTAACAGATTCCATTGTAAAACCACAATTACAGAAGGAAGAAAATTTAGCATTGTTGATGAGTACTGCACAAACTGAGGGTTATGAAATTAAAATTGCTACCCAAAGAACGCGCATTGCTTTATTCAGACAGAAACAGGTTCAAGCAGCTTTTATGCCTAAAGTAGAGTTGTTGGCAAACTACGGCTATGCTTTTCCCGACAATATTTTCTATCCAACCATCAAAAGGGTATATGGATTAGGATCTGCTGGAATCAGAATAGCCATGCCACTATCAGCATTGTATCAAAATAAGCACCGGTTCGCCATTGCGAACCTGGAATCCGCTAAACAAAAGATTTTGCTGGCTGACCAGGAGGATAAAACAGGACAATTAACTATGGATGTATATATCAGATTCAACGAAGCCTTAAAAAGGGTGGAGGTTGCAGAAGAAAACATCAGGCTCGCTACAGAAAATTACCGGATTGTTCGGCAAGGCTATTTTAATCAGCTGGCTTTGCTAACAGATTTACTGGATGCAGATACACAGTTATTGCAATCAAAATTTGACCTGGAAGACGCAAAGGTTACCGCTATCATTCAATACTATCAATTACTTAAAACAGTTGGAAAACTATAATATGGAAAATAAAGTCAATCGTACCGATCAGCTGGTCACTTTTTTTACTAAATGTTCGGCAATTATCCTGCTTGCGGGATTGATACTATGGGGAGGAAAATACGTCTGGGGCAGTTATCATTATGAAGAAACAAATGATGCACAGATTGAAGAGTATGTAAATCCAGTGAGTACACGGGTAAACGGTTATATCAAAAAAGTCAATTTTGAAGAAAATCAGCAAGTCAGTAAAGGAGACACGCTGGTTATCATTGATAATAATGAATATCAAATTCAACAGCAAGAAGCTGAAGCTTCCCTTGCCAATGCAGCAGCAGAGATTAATGTTTTGGAAAGCAGCATAGTAGTACTTCAAAATACAGCGAAGGTAACGCAATCACAAATCAGTGCAGCCAAAGCTAAACTAATAAGACAAGAACAAGAATATAGCCGTTATCAAAAATTGTTAACTGGTGAATCTGCAACACAACAACAATTTGATAACATAAAGGCAGCTTTTGAAATCGCTAAATCTGAATACCAGACTACCCTTAGCAATTATCAAGCATCGCTTTCAAAGGTTAAAGAAGCACAATCCCGAAAAGCATCCATCGAGGCAGAAATCAAAAAAAGAGATGCAATGCTGGGGTTAAAAAGATTGAATCTCAATTATACGGTGATTTTGGCTCCTTATAGAGGCCGGGTAGGGAAGAAAAACATCCAGGTTGGGCAGCTGGTGCAAGCAGGACAGGTACTCACTTTCATTGTAAACCAGGACGCTGGCAAATGGGTCATTGCTAACTTCAAAGAAACCCAGACCGGAAAATTCAAGCGCAATCAACCTGCTTTGATTACTGTTGATGCTTATCCCGGATATACTTTTCATGGTGTGATCGAATCACAGTCTCCTGCCACAGGTTCCCGTTTTTCACTATTACCACCCGACAATGCAACAGGGAACTTTGTGAAAACCATTCAGCGTATTCCAGTTCGTATCCGGCTGACTGATATTCCGGAGAAAACTGCAGGATTAAAAGCCGGAATGAATGCTAATGTTTCTATTAATCATTAAAATATGGATAGTTTTTTTAAAGAATGGGCTCCAGACTGGCTGATCAGATTAACAATATTCTTGGTTTTACTTCCTGGTCTGCTGGTTTTTGCACTCTACTTCAGTAATATTTCTGAAGCCAGTGGTTATTATGGAATAGAACCTGCTGATGTACAATTTTCAATCGTATTAATGTATGCCGCACTAGTTAGCTTTTTTCCCGTTGATGATCGGTTTTTTAAGTATTTAAAACCGAAGCCTTATTTTATTACAGCCACATTGATCAATATCGTGAGCTATTATATTTGTGCAATAACCCGCGACGTGGCTACACTGATGATCTGTCGTTTTATTCAGGGTTTATCCTGTAGTATGTTATGTAATTTTTGTTTGAATCTTATCTTTTATAAGTTACCACAACAACGAGCAAGAGCCCTGGGATATGGTGTTTTTTATGGCGTCATACAAGCCTCGATTCCGGTTTGTGCCATTTTTTGCAGTTGGATACTTTATCGTTATGAATTCAATCATTTATTCTATTTATTGATACTTATGCAAATTCCGGGAGTGGTATTAATGCTCTTGATTATGAAAAATATCAGGATCAAAAAGAAGTTTCCGCTTTATCAATTAGACTGGATAAGTTATGTTTTTTATACATTTATACTTTGTTCAGCAGGGTATATTCTGGTATATGGACAGCAGTTAAACTGGTTTTCAGCACAGAAAATAAAGCTGTTATCGCTGGGAATTGTCATTTCAGCCGGGCTGTTTAGTTACCGGCAATTGCATTTGAAGCGCCCTTTACTACAACTCAGGTTGCTTCGGTTTGCGAATGTCCGGAATGGATTATTGTTACTTGCCTTATATTATATCTGTAAAGGCACAACGGGCTTTACCTATATTTTTGCACAGCAGATTCTCGGATTGGATGCTATACATCTTATTCCATTTTGGGGAGCGAATATTGCCGGGATTGTACTGGGTATGGCTATTTCAGTCCGGTTTGTACTGCTCAAGACGGAAGCCAAAGTGTTGTGGATTACAGGCTTTGCTGCGCTGCTGGTTTTTCATCTTTTGATGTACTTTCTCTTTTCAGCAAATGTGGAGGATAATCAATTATATCTGCCTCTTTTTCTACAGGGATTTGGAACGGGCTGGCTGATGGTTCCTCTTGTTGTATTTATGTCTTCAGCAGCACCAATCTCTATGGTCGGATCTACGCCGTTTATTGGTGTTGCGAGCAGATTTCTTGGCTTATCTATCGGTCTTGCAATCGCAAACTATTTCCAGCTATACTATAAAAGTATACACTTTAATGATTTTCGTCAGTATGTTACGGCATTAAACCCTTTATACACTGAGAAAATAAGTGACTTACAATCAGGAGTAGCTTACAGTGGAAATGGTATTGGAAATACTCAGGAAACTGCTGCTGCATTACTTAATAAATCTATTGCAAATCAGGTGTTTTTGAGATCAGCTATGGATTATTATTCTTTAATGATCCTGATGATTAGTGTGATTATAATTCTTATCATTTTTTTACCAGGAGTCAAACAGGTGTTGCTGGTTTTCAGGAGCAAAGTAATGCCTTATTAATTCGTGTAAATAGTACTGTAATTGTATCGTTTTGATTTAACTGTGATCTGTCTGTAAAGTAGGCTATTGTGTATACTTTTTTCGGTATTCAGTAGGCGTGAGGTCAGTATGTTTTTTAAACGAAGTATTAAAAGATGATTTAGAATTAAATCCTATCTCATATAAAATTTCAAGGATAGTCAATTTAGCCTTTGCCGGGTCTTTCAGAATTTTCATTGCCTTTTCAATCCTGTATACATTTACAAAATCAAAGAAATGCTGGTCCAGGTGATTGTTAATCAGAATAGACAAATCCTTTACAGGCATATTGATCTGATTGGCAAGGTCCTGTATCGTCAGTGCAGGTTCAAGATACGGCTCTTTTTGAACCATATAGTCCCTGATGCGTTGAAGCTCTTTTTGATCCTGCAGGCTTAAAACCCCTTTAATCGGCTGGTTGGCTAAATGATCTTCCAGCACTAGATTTTCCGCAGGCTGAATTGTAGAGTCTATCCCTCTAAAAAGGTCTGGATAATATAAAGCCTTCAATATGAACCAGCATAAGATGAATACCGCATTGATTCCAACAATAATTTGTGCACCGTTAAACACATCTGTACTGACAGTAAACTTTAAAATATCTTTTAACGTAACTATAGAATGTACAACCGTGATCACAACCGTAAGTTGAAATAGCCATTTATAAGTGATTGTCCTGCTATCTGCATAGTTTTCCAGGTAAATCTTCCTGTATTTTCTTAAAACCAGGAAAACACCAATAAAATAGCATGCAAACTGCAAATGCCCTGCCAGCAACATGATTTTTGCTGCTGACCCATCTCCATAATGTTCAAGAAAAAATGATTTTTGCTTTATATCCGTCAGATAAAACTTCGGCAATAGTAACAGGTTATAGCCTATAAAAGGAAGCGCATGCAGCAAATGTTTAGCTTTTAACCTGAAATCAGAAAAACAAATGGATAAGGCATACAAATAAAACACAGGATTGATCAACCAGGAAGTAGAACGTCTGAATAGCTCCAGATCGGGATGAAGTTTGGTGAAATCGTAAATGAACCAGGCGCTCAGATCAATTGCATTCAGTAGAATAAAGCCAGCCAGCAGAACATTCCCTAACTTTCTTTCACTATTTACAGTGAGCAGAAAAAATGATAAAAGGACAGAAACAAAAACTGCAATCAGACTGATAATGCTTATCAAACTTTTACTATCCATTTAGCGCGTATTAGTGTCAACCTCACTAAATTAAATATATTGTTTAATTACACAATATTATATTGAGTACCTGTCTTAAACTGACCCCAGAAAACGGGCATAAAAATCGGGGATATTACTTTCGTGAATTGCCTTCACCACTTTTTCTACAGGATAAGCTAATTTAATAAGTTCGGCCTGTACACTATGTTCATTAATTGCTATCAAAAGATAGACCGCCATTGGCTTTCCTTCTTTTGACCGGCCAACAGAACCACAGTTGATCACCATCTGATCCTTACCCTCAGAAGGAATAGCCCTGATATACGATTCATGTGTATGTCCCATCACCAATATATCTGCTCGTTCCTGATCCAGCATTCCGCGAACATCGTTTAATTCGTGGTCCTCATAAATATATTCCTCATTACTCCTGGTACTGCCATGCACTAGTAAAATACGAAAAGGCTTTCCTTTCAACTTAAAAGTGATTTTTAATTGAGAAGGCATTCCGGCCAAATATGTTTTGCAATCTTCTTTAATCGTGTTTTTTGTAAAATTGATTGCAGCTATCCTTGCCCGGGTTTCTTCCTGATTGTGTTTTGCAAGCGGAATAACTTCGTGATTAAAAGCGATCCGTTCATCATGATTCCCCAGCAGACAAGGAATCTGCAGATCCCTGATCGTTTCGATCACTTCATTTGTCCAGGGCGCAAAATCTACCAGGTCGCCCAGACAATATACCTGATCCGCTTTTCGTTTTTCAATATCTTCCAAAACAGTTTGAAGTGCAGGTAAATTTCCATGCACATCACTAAATATCGCTATCAGGCTCATGATTTGTAACGCTTTGAAATGATGACAATTAATAAAGCGATACCACTCCATAATAACATTTGAGAAGTCGAAAGCCCCCATTGCCCTAATTTCCAGCTCAGCAGACCAAAATAGGTACCTACCGCTGCACCGATAAAATAAGTGGTCATATAAATCGTATTTAACCGGCTATGTGCATCTTCATGCAAACTGTAAATACGGGTAAAATTGGTAATTTGGGTGGCTTGTACACCAATATCCAAAAAGAAAACGCTGATAATTAATACAGGTATCGAATAAGGGAACACCTTAATTAACAGGATACTACCGATGATCATAGAAACTGTGAGCAGCAAAGAATTGTAAACATCACCCTTGTCGGCTAGTTTCCCAAAATAGGGGGCAACTAAAGCCCCGCCAATAGCAATCAGGCCAAACAGACCAATTGTTCCGGTATGGTAATTCAGTGGGGCACTGCTTAAATGGAAAGTCAATGTCGTCCAGAACGAGCAGAACACACCAAAAGTGAAAGCACCTAATAAAGCTGCCTGTCTTAAAACGCGGTATTCCTTAACCAAAGCCAGTGTGGATTTCAAAAGGTTCAGGTAACTTCCTTTAAATTTGGGAGTGACTTCTGGCAGATATAATTTAAGCAAAATAGTCATGGTCAAAACCATGAACGCCGAAATCCCATAAACATAGCGCCATCCCAACCATTCTGTAATTAATCCACTCAATACCCTGGCTCCCAGAATACCAACCAGTATCCCGCTAAAAACCTGTCCAACATTTTTACCCCTGTTATGTTTGCCCAAAGTCGCAGCCATCGGTAAGATAATTTGTGCTGGTGTAGAGAAAAGGCCTACAAAAAAACTCAGGATACAGATTCCCGTTAAGGTAGAAGAAAAAGCAAAAAGGGTCAATGTCACGATGAGCAGGCCGCAAAGCAGAAGGATCAGGTTTTTGCGGTTCAGTTTATCGCCCAGCGGCAATAAAAAAAACATGCCTAAGCCATAGCCTAATTGCGAAAGCATCGAAACCTTTCCAATCTGGCTTTCACTCACCTGCAGCGCTTGTCCAATTTCGTTTAATATAGGTTGGTTATAATAAATATTTGCCACAATAACCCCGGCTGAGACTGCCATTAAAGGGATAATTGCAGGATGTAAGTTTGATTTTTCTGATGTCATGCGCTCTTCTAATTCTGGCTACAAACCTACCTTTGTAAAAAGCTTACAAATTGTACATTTAAACGGTATATTTGTCAAAACTTATTAATTGGAGCGATTTATTCAGCACGAGCCTCTTTTTATCAGGCATTTTACGACTAGCATATGGCCGTACCCTGTACATAACCATAACCATTTTGAACTGATGTTTATCCATTGCGGGAGTGGATATCACGAACTAAATGGCGCGACGAGCGCTTACCGGGGGAAATGTATGTTTTTATTAGCACCAGCAGATTATCATACTTTGGTTATCCAGGAGGAAACGCAATTCAGTGTGTTGAAATTCAACAATGTCTATCTGGATGGTGCAGCAAATGAATCTGCTAAAAATGAATGGAATAAGCTGATTGATCATCTGCTTGTGGTGAGTAATGCTTACGACTCCTGCCTGGTGAAATCGGAAGATGAACTGGATAAAATTGATCATATTATGCGGATGATCGTCCGGGAATGGCAAGAAAAAAACACATCAAATGAAGTTATCTTTTATCTGATCAGAAGTGTTTTTGCTTTAATTAAACGAAATGCCCTTCATCAGGCAATTCCAGATCACCTGCCAAACGGAAACTTATTCATCGGGATTATGAATCATATTCATATCCACATTCACCATCCGGAAAGTTTGAACTTAAATACTTTGTCTCACCAATTTAATCTATCCCCGAACCATTTAAGCACTTTGTTCAAACGGCAAATGGGTATTTCCATTAAAAAATACATTAGTGATTATAAGTTCAAACTGATTGAAAACCGGTTAAAATTCGGGGATTCTATGATTAAAGAAATCAGCAACGAATTCGGTTTTGCAGACTTAAGCCATTTCAATAAATTTCTGAGAAATCAGGGTGGTGTTAATCCCAAAGATATCAGGAAGAAATCGAGAGGTGAAACTGGAATCTAGTATAAGTTCAATCATACGGAACAAACTGTCATTTTATATTTATTGTGTCTCTGGTTATTTACTAATGATGTACTTTTGAGAACTGAATTTAAAATAAACAATCATGATACAAAAAAGAAACTTAGGTACTTCATCTATAAGCATTGCACCTTTAGTATTTGGAACTAATGTATTTGGCTGGACCACTGATGACCAGATGACGTTCAAATTGCTGGATCATTTTACAGCTAATGGCTTCAATGCAATTGATACCGCAGATGTTTATTCTGCATGGGTTGATGGTCTGGAAGGCGGGGAGTCGGAAAAGGCAATTGGGAGATGGTTGAAAAAATCGAATAAAAGGAGTCAGATTGTATTGGCTACCAAAGTTGGAGCAGAACTAAGTGCCACTAAAAAAGGGCTTAGCAAAGCTTATATCATTTCGGCTGTGGAAGCTTCCCTGAACCGCTTGCAAACTGACTATATTGATTTGTATCAATCTCATTATGATGATCTTGATACGCCAATTGAAGAGACCCTGGAAGCTTATGATATTTTGATTAAAGCAGGTAAAGTCCGGATTATCGGTGCTTCAAATTTCACAGCAGAACGGTTAACTGCCGCTCTTGAAGTGAGTAAAGCAAATGGTTTACCTCAATATCAAACTTTCCAACCAGAGTATAACCTCTTTGATAGAGCCGATTTTGAGAAAAATATTAAGCCCGTTACAACAGCCAATGGAATCAGTGTAATTAACTACTTTTCATTGGCCAGCGGATTCTTAACTGGCAAATACAGAAAGGTCGAAGATTTGCAGGACAGTAAAAGAAGCGCTTTTGTAGAGAAATATATGACGAGCAGAGGCTTCGGGATCTTGAATGCATTAGACGAAGTTTCTTCAAAATACAATACGAATCCGGCAGCAGTAGCTATTGCCTGGTTGCTGGCAAATCCGGCAGTAACGGCCCCAATTGCAAGTGCAACGAATATTTCGCAATTAGACGATTTAATCAGAGCGACACAATTGAACCTGGATCAGGAGTCCGTTGTACTTTTAAATACAGCGAGTGCACTGTAAGTTTTTAGCTGAAATCAACAAAGCCCTTTCTCTTTCAAAAAGAGAAAGGGCTTTGCTTTTAAATATACTCCTTTAAGGAAGCAGTTGTGTGCTATATTTGGGAAGATCCTTTAAAGCTGCATTGATCACCTGGATCGCTTCAGCAAATTGCGGCTTGCCAAACCGGTAGGAGGGGCCGGATACACAAAGCACCGCAATAATTTTCCGCTGATAAAATAAAGGAACGGCAACACAATTTAAATCCGGATCATACTGTTGGACATCTAAAGCATAGCCGCAAGATTCGATTTCCTTAATTTCGTTCAGCATTCCTGAAAAATATTCCTCCCCATGATACTTGATTTGGTTAGTCTGCAAATAAGCAGAGTACGTAAGAAAGACTTTTCCGATCGCTGTAGTTGTCATTTCAAACGGCTTACCCATTTTTAATGAAATTTTCACAGCCCTGTTGGGTTCACATTTCAGCTCATGGCGATAAAATGCACCCATCTGAACAGCCAGATAAGAAGATTCTTTAGTACCCTCAGTGATCCTCTCCAATACCGGACGTAATTCTTTTTTTAGCAGAACAGCCGAAATATCCGGCGCATAAAGACATTGCAATTTTGGCGTAATCTGATACCTTGGACTCAGGTCATCTTGTTCCAGATAACCCAACTGTTTAAGCGAATCCAGAAAATTATGTACTGTAGTTTTATTGAGCGCTAAGGCTTGTGCAATATCATTCAGCCGGACGATATTACCATTCTTAGCGATATACTCCAGAATATCAAACGTTCTTTTAACAGATTGAATCATGAGTTCATTAATATGGAACAAATTTACGGTTTACAGCTGAGATATTCTTAATTGTTCACGCTTTGCTGTTTTGCATAAAGTATTTGCCCGCCTTGATTTGAAGCATTTACTGCATTGATGCTGTGGTTCAGCATAGTTGTTTCGTAATCGGAAATAGCATAGGCTAAATCAATCTTTTTCCGAGCTGCTTTGACTAAGTTTCCGGTCAGCAGAGCAGCATCATAAAGTGCTGAGTTAGCGCCTAATCCACCAGCGGGACTCATGGCATGTATCGCATCTCCCAATGCTGTGATCTTGTTGCTGCGCCAGGTTTTTTCGGGTAAAGCTATTTTTACTGGGGTTAACGTGAGTGTGGCCGGGTCAGCGAGCTCAAATAAGGCTTGAAATGTGGGAGCCCACGAGCTGGTTACCTTTTGAATACGTAACAGAATTTCTGCCGGGGAAAACAGCAGTTTTTCTTCCATGCTTAGGCCGAAACGGTGACGGTTACCAATAAATGCCCAGTAAATATAGTCTTGCTGAAAACTAAGCTGTAAACCGGCTGGGTGTTCTTTAAACTGCATCGCATCCATAACCAAGGCTATTTCCTCTCCGAAAATAACAGAGGTACCAGTTTGTAATTCTGCAGCTACTAATTTTTGGACTTCAGCTGTATAAAATGTTTTTCCGTAAATATTAATGTTGCCTGTATCAAATAGGTGATTCTCAGGGAATCTTAAGGCACATAATTTGGAATGGACACCGTCGGCAGCGACTACCAGATCTGCCTGTATAGTTGTTCCGTCTTTAAAATACAGGCAGATTTTGCCGTTTGCTAATTCCTCATAGTTTACAAATTCCTTATTGAAACTAATTTGTTCACCTAAATCTGATAAGAGTACTTCTCTCATAGTAAGTCGGTTAGCTTTTAAGTCTGGTAGTTTATCATTTGCATTGTCACTCCAGGAATCAACCCATTTATCAGTTAGTTTTTCATATTGTGGATTCAAGGTGCGTACACCCAGCGACGGTAGTGCGCAACTCTCAGCAAATGCGTCATAAAGTTCTTTTGAAAGACAATTGGCCAAAGCCTTTTGCCCAGTTTCGTCAATTCTGATCCGGTAACCCTGAGTTCTGCTGTTCACTGCCTTATCTTTTTCGAATACTTGAAAAGAAATGTTATTTTTTCTCAGGCCCTGTGCTAAAGTAAGCCCACCCAGGCCAGCTCCGATGATCGCAATATCTATTTTATCAGGTTTTTCATTCATTGTATTTGTATCATTTGATATTAAGACAAAACTCTGGCATAAAATAACAGCATTTACCAACCAAATCAGGGGAATGGTTAGACTATATACGGTAATTCCATACAGACAGTAGAGGACAGCGGGTTGCGTGACCTTCTATACCTTCGTGTTCACTAAAAAACATATGCATGAAAGTAGCGAAGTATTTATGGATAGCAGGGGCCATGCTCATGAGTCAAACAGAATTGAAAGCACAGCTGGCACAGATTCCATATGAAACCCGCGGATCGCATCTGATCGTCAAAGTACAAACCAATCATAGTGATTCATTAAACTTTATTTTTGATTCCGGTGCAACCAATATATCAATAGATTCACTGACCGCAGAGCGTGTTGGTATTAGTAAAGAGAACCGCGAAACAGTTGCAGTTGGCGGATCCGGAGGAACCCAGAACTATAAAATGGCTTTACATCAGAACTTAAAAATAGGAAACCTTGAAATTAAAGATGTCAATATGGTCTTGATAAATTTCGCTTCGCTTTCTGAAGCGATCGGCGTAAAACTGGATGGTATTATCGGATATGAAGTGTTGAGCAAATATGTAACAAAGCTCGACTTTGAACGTAAAAATATATCATTTTATGATCGGATTAAATCAGTTGATACAACAGGTTATACCGTGATTCCTTTTGAATTTAATAAAAACATACTCATCCCTCGCTTTCCGATTTCTGTTACTTTAGCAAACGGGGAGACTTTTACGGGCAGGGTCATGTTTGATACCGGCAATGTTTTTACGCTGATTGTGAGTACTCCTTTTAGTAAGTATCATAACTTCGAGAGCAAGTTAGGAGAAACCAGTGTACAAACGGGCAGAGGCTTAAATGCGACCACACAAGATCAGCTGGCAACCATTAATTCTATATCATTTAATGGGTTTAATTTTGGTAAGATGGGCATCAGGCTGACGATTAATGATCAGGCTGAACCTAAAGATGGTTATTTAGGGATTTTAGGCATGGAAGTGATCAAACGTTTTGATGTTATTCTGGATTATATGCAGAAAAAAATCTATTTAAAGCCTAATAAAGCTTATCGCGATGCTTTTCCTGCCGAACCGAAAAAAGCAGGGATCTATAAAGAAAGCGAAGACTTTTTGGCGAAAAATAAGACCAGGCCTGGCGTAAGAGTTACCCCATCAGGTTTGCAGTATAAAATTATAAAACAGGGGAATGGTGAAAAACCGGCCATGGAAGATAGGGTAAGTCTCAATTTTACTGCTACGCTGGTTAATGGTAAAAAGATATGGAGCACCTATGACGAGAAAAAACCTTGGGTACACCATTTAGATAAGGCTTTCGACGGTTTGGGAGAAGCCGTGCTGATGATGCCCGAAGGCTCTAAATGGATGCTTTATATTCCTGCTAAACTGGCTTTTGGAGATACAGGGACACAAGAAGTCCCACCTGGTGCGGCTTTAATTTATGAAGTGGAGCTTTTGAAAGTAGCGCATCCCTGAGCTATTGATTAAATGCAAAAAGCCTCATGATTAATGAGGCTTTTTGCGTTAATTGTATATTTTATCCTTGTTTTCTGACATATTTAGTCAGGATCACAATGACCTGCCCTTCGATTTTACCTTCTATCTGATCGGTATTATTATCTACTAATCGGATGTTTTTGACCACCGTACCCATTTTAGCGTTTAACTGAGAACCTTTTACGTCCAGAGACTTGGTTAATACTACAGTATCACCAGTTTGCAATACTGCACCCAAACTATCTTTGTGTACTTCCACCACACTGGTATCGTTGTCTAATCCGCCAGCAGCTTTTGCCCAGGCTAATCTCTCGTCATCAAGATACATCATGTCCAGATTATCCATTGCCCAGCTTTCATTGCTCAGACGGTTAAGCATACGCCATGAAACTACTTGTACTCCAGGTGTTTCACTCCACATGCTTGTCGTTAAACAACTCCAGTGTTTGCTATCCAGTTCTTCTTTTCTGTCAATTTGTGCAAGACATTTCTCACAGATGATGATGCAATTATCTTCATTGCTGCTTGACTGTGGTGGGACCTCATATAATTTAAGAGTTTCTCCGGATCCGCATAACTCACATTGATTTTCGCTTCTTTTCAGCAATTGTTCTTCCAATTTCATATCCTTCTGTTAAAATAAAGAGCGCGAAGATAATTATTTTAGCCGGAAATAAGGTTTTCTACTTTTAATGGTGTTTTTCAAGTTCAGAAGGCAGTATCCTTCAAGGTCAGAAGTCAGTATTTTTCAAGGTCAGAAGTCAGTATTCTTCAAGGTCAGAAGGCAGTATCCACATTGTGACAAAATCGTTTAAAATACCCCGGAGAGGTCTGCTATTTTTTCTTATTTTGGGTTTTATGAAACAACTTGTATCCGCATTATTTATTTCCGCAGTTTCCATCTTTCCTGCTGCCGCGCAGCAAACCCAGAAACCAGTATTACATGGTAAGAACTGGATGGCGATTACGGGTAAACCGCTGGCCGCTACAGCAGGGGCTATGACCTTTCAAAAAGGCGGAAATGCAGTAGATGCAGCTTGTGCGATGCTGGCTGCAACTTGTACCATGTGGGATACTTTAAGCTGGGGAGGCGAAACCCAGGCATTGATCTATAATCCAAAAACTAAAAAAGTAATCGCAATTAATGCAATGGGTGTAGCACCCAGCGGAGCGACTGTAGATTTCTTTAAAAATAAAGGCTATAATTTTCCTCCTGAATATGGCCCTCTGGCCGCAACTACTCCCGGTACGCCCGGCGGTCTTTTGTATATGCTGGCCAATTATGGGACGTTAAGTTTGGAACAAGTACTTTCTCCGGCTATGGAAATGGCAGCAGGTTACCCGATAGAAGCGCAGGCAGCCAATAGTATTGAACGTGGAAAAGATAAGATTAAGGAATGGCCTTACAGCAAGGAAGTTTTTCTGACACATCCTGGTGAAAAAAGAGAGGCACCTGAAGCGGGAGAAATCTTTGTTCAAAAAGATTTACTGGCTACACTTCAGAAAATGGTAGCAGCAGAAAAAACAGCCTTGAAGCAGGGAAAGAATAGGAAACAAGCAATTATGGCTGCTTATGATCGTGTTTATAAGGGAGATATTGCCCGGGAATTTGTACGCAGCAGTCAGGAACAAGGCGGGTTGATTACAATGGAGGATCTGGCCAAATGGAAACCTTTGGAAGAAGAGCCGCTAATGGTCAACTACAAAGGAGTTGATGTTTATAAATTACAACAATGGACGCAGGGCCCAATGCTTTTGCAAGCACTAAATATCCTGGAAAATTTTGACTTGAAAGGCATGGGATATAATAGTACAAAGTATATTCATACCTTATATCAAGCGATGAATCTTGCATTTGCAGACCGTGACTTTTATTACGGTGATCCTGCCAATGGGCCAAAGGGGCCTATGAAAGGCTTATTAAGCAAGGAATATGCAAAAGAAAGAGCAAAACTTATACAATATGATAGAAATGATGTGGCTATAGGCCCTGGTAATCCATATCCTTTTGAGGGAAGAAAAAACCCTTATATCAAACTGCTGAAAGACAGGGGCTATGAACTGGATACGACAAAACGGAACTTTGCACCTGCACATGATATGACCAATAATATGCCCGATGCAGCTTATCAGGACAGACTATGGTTAGGTACTACTTCTGTAGAAGCCGCTGATAAAGAAGGCTGGGTGGTTTCGATGACTCCTAGCGGTGGGTGGCTGCCAGCTTGTATTGCCGGGAAAACAGGGATGGGGATGAGTCAGCGGATGCAAAGTTTTGTGTTGGACTCTACCTTAAATCCTTTCAATGTAGTGGGGCCAGGTAAAAGACCGAGGGTAACTTTATCTCCTTCTATGGCCTTAAAAGATGGAAAACCATTTTTAGCTTCTGCCGTTCAGGGTGGGGATACGCAGGATCAGAACCTGTTGCAGTTCTTTTTAAATGTAACAGAATTCGGAATGAATGTACAGCAAGCTACAGAAGCTGCAAACTTCAATACCAATCAACTCTGGCTTTCGCTGGGCGGTACGAAAACAACAGACCGTCAGCCTAAGCCCGGACAGATCTTATTAAATGATAACACCACACAAGTGGTCAGGGACGAATTAAAGAAAATGGGCTACACCTTAAGTTTTGGAGCTAGAACAAGTGGCCCGGTGAATGCAGTTTATTTTGACTGGAAACATGGCGGCCTTTGGGGAGGATCCAGTAATCATGGCGAAGATTATGGCATAGGCTGGTAATTTTATAGCATAGGCTGGTAATTTTTGTATCTTAAGGGATAATTTTCAATGATGAACGGTATACCTGATCCAACTAATGAACAGGAGAAATCTCCTGCGGCTGAACCTGGAAAATTCCATCTGGGAATTTGTATGGCTGGTGCAGTATCTGCCGGGGCTTATACGGCGGGTGTGATGGATTATCTGCTGGAGGCTTTGGAAGCTTATGAAAAAGTAAGAGGGCAGCCAGGTATACCCCAGCATCAAATCGAAATACCAGTAATGGGCGGTGCTTCGGCAGGAGGGATGACCGCTATGCTTACTGCTGCGGCTTTACAGCGTGAAATGCATCCGATTGAACATCCTGGGCATGATATCTTAGCGGAGCATAAAGATCATATTTTATATCATTCGTGGGTAGACCTCACTGACAAAGATATGTTTGACAGAATGCTCAGGAACGATGATATTGAAGGAACAATCGTCTCTGCACTTAATTGCATTTTTATTGATGAAATCGCTGACCGGGTGTTGAAACCTAAAGATCCTGAGTCTGTTAGCTGGAAACCTTTACCCTCTTTTTTCCCTCGTAAACTAAAACTATTTACTACACTAAGCAATCTTGGCGGGTTTACCTATAATGTGAACTTTAATGCGAGTGGCACAAGACGCCCTTATTATATGAAAGTCCACCAGGATTATGCTTGTTTTGAACTGACTTCAGAAGAGCAGTCAGTTAACCATTCTTCAGGCTGGATGCCGCTTAATTTCAGGACCGGAACTAATGCTCAAATCGCAGTTGATGCTGCGCTGGCTACAGGCGCATTTCCAGTCGGATTCAAAGCGAGAAAAATTACCCGTTCTAAAGATGTCGTCAATAATAATCCGTTGTTTGATGAAAAAATGCTTCGGGCAATTCAGATTACTACTGATCCTTATCAATCGCTGAATGTTGATGGAGGCATGATTAATAATGAACCTTTTGATAAAGTAAGGGAAGTATTAAGTGCGGTTTGCGGGCAGCAGGCCCCAGCACTATACAATGATTACAATACTTTCAATTCCACAGTATTAATGATTGCACCGTTTCCCAGTACAAAGCCAGTTGACATTAAGCTGTTTGATAAATTAATGCATGTGATGGGACTCACTTTATCAGCGATGGTGAGCCAGATGCGATCGAAAGCCACACAAGTTGTAGATGCAATGAATGAAAGTTGCGCTGGTCAGTTTCTGATTGACCCTTCCAGGGAATTAAGAAAAACGGACGGTACTAAAGTTGATCTTCAAGGAGAGCGTGCTATTGCATGCGGTGCATTGGGAGGCTTTAGTGGCTTTTTGAACAAAGAATTCAGGGTGCACGATTATTTCCTGGGCAGGCATAACTGTAAAATATTTTTGCGCGATTATTTTACAATTCCTGAGCTGGCCAAAAATGAAAATCCAATTTTTAAAGCCGGATATCATGGAATTGATTCCGATAAATATCGTTCAAAGGTAGATGGCAACTGGCAGATTATTCCGATAGTAGGTGATGTTGATTATACGTTTCCTCAATTAGCTTTTAGTTCTGGCAGCAACTGGCCAGTGCAAAGCTGGGAAGCGATCAGCCAATATAATGGTGTACTGAAAAGACGTGTACAAGCACTGATTCTTAATCTGGTGAAATATAAGCCAGTACAAAAGTTCTTTTTATGGATTGGAACCCGGATTTTATTGCGGGGGATGATTACCAAAGCCATGCTGGCAACAATTAAGGATGAACTTAACCGCTGGCAGCTGCTTAAATAGTATATTATAAATTGAAGTCGATATAAGTTGTTGGATCATCGTAATAAAGATCATCATCAAATAATATCCGGTTATAACCGCTGCCAAGAAATTTAACTGTCGTATAATCTCTATTGTTATTAGTATACAATGATACATTTATAACAGGCAGATTATGATTGAAGGGAATGGAACGGTAGCCATAAACGTTGTAAGTCTGGACATCAAAGCCATTTTTAATGGAGATTACACAATTGTCGCAGGATACTTCAAATCTGTAGTCGGAATAAGGTCCGTCATTCGTTTTAACACAAGAACTAAATAAGAAACAAATTAATAATAGGGCTACAAGCTTATTCATTATGGAAATTTATAAATACCAAAGGTAATTATTTAATGTAGCTTCCTGTTCTTTTATCGTAGAATGATGGTTTTTGTTAAAATGAACATTTCATTCCAGGATGAAGTATGTGTTTTGGCAATAGGCTATATTTGAAAAATGGAACTTGAAAATTTAGCCAGTGTGGCAGGATTGATTGGTGAACCAGCACGTATTAAAATGTTATGGGCATTGATGGATGGTAAAGCTTATACGGCAACCGAACTGGCTTTAGTAGCCGGTGTATCCCCGCAAAGTGCAAGTATGCATCTTGGAAAAATGGTGTTGGCCGATTTATTAAAAGTGAGTAATCAGGGGCGTCACCGGTATTTTAGTTATGCAAGACCCGAAGTTGCTTATGCTATTGAAGCATTGTCAAACTTGGTTCCGCATCAAAAACAGGAGATTGTTCCGGTCACTAAAGATATCCCTTTTGAATATTGCAGAACCTGTTATGATCATATTGCTGGCAGGGCAGGGGTAATCATTAACGAAAGGTTACTCGCAATGGAATACTTGATAGAGAAAGACCAGCGTTACGAAATGACTGCCAAAGGGGAGGTTTTTTTAAAAAATTTCGGAATTGACACGGACAGTTTATTAAAGCAAAAACGTCCTTTCGCCAGACCTTGCCTTGACTGGAGCGAGAGACGGCCGCATCTGGCAGGTTCGCTGGCCATGGTCATCCTAAAAAAAATGATTGCAGAAGACTGGATGAGAAAAATTCATGATTCCAGAACTTTAATGATTACTGCTAAGGGTCAGTCGAACTTATATGATTTATTAGGCGTTAAAATTTAACCTGTATGGCTATTCAAACTATTGCTTACCTGACGGATGCACATTTAGGTCAGAAAATTATACTTGATGAAGAGACTGGTCACATGCGATATGTGGAAAATACAGAAGAACATAAGGATAACCTGAAATTTATTCTGGAAGATATCCGTTCGGTTGGCATTACTGAAATCATATTCGGCGGTGATATTGGTACTCAGGAAGCTAATCAATGGTTCTTTGAAACTATGGATGAATTTAATTTCAAGCTTTTAATGGTGCTTGGTAATCATGATACCTATCCGCAGGTGGACCGGTACTATAAACCGGTGGACCGATATTATAAACAGTCGAATCAGTACTATATGCAGGTGAATCAGGACTATAAAAAGGATCAATACCATACACATCCCGATAAATATGGTGATGAAAGCGGCAATAAACAAGATGCTAAACCTGGAAATGAACTGAACTATGCCTATGAAGAAGGAAACTTTAAATTTATTTATTTAGATTCTTCTTCCAATAGCTTTAGTCCGGCCCAGCTGAACTGGCTTGGGCAGGAGTTAAACACGGATAAGAAAATATTACTTTTTATACATCATCCTGTTTTGGAAATCAAAACTCCCCTTGATAAAATAGGCGCTGCTTTAAAAGGAAGGGACGAAATTAAGTTATTGCTATCGGCGCTTCAAAAAGAAGTGCTGGTTTTTTGCGGGCATTATCATATGACTGATGAATTGACTGTTGGAAATATACGGCAATACTCCTCACCGGCATGTTCTTACCAGATAGTGAAATTATCAGAAAAAATTGAGATTGATACTTTGACATTTGGCTACAGGTTAATTACTATCAATGGCAACCATATAGAAACAGCAGTTAAATTATTTAAGACATTATAGTATATTTAAAAAATATGATAAAGATAAGTTGTCCTTATGACTGGGTTTGTGGACAGGAATTTACTATAGACGAGTTGAGCGCTCATGACAAGGATTTTGTAATTAGCGCTGTAGCTAAGAAGATGAAGTTAATATTTATTGATTGTCCTGTTTGTAAAGTCACTTTCTCTTATAATCCATCCAGTAATACAAGTACAGCATCCGAAATGATCAATCCTGATCAAAAAGAGAAAAAAGGGCCTGTACGTAAAACTTTGAAAGAATTTAATGCGTTGTTAAAAAAAGATAAAATAGAGCTTCTTCCAGCATATCTTGATTATTTAAAAAGTGCGAAATTCAAGACTCAATTGCAAGTATTTAAAGATCAGGATCCATTTGAAATTTTGAGTTACGATTCCCTGCGCGAAGTAGTCAATATTGATGGAAAAGACTATGTAAATGCCAGGCAGCTTAAAGGATTCGCATTGTCTTTAAGCGAACTGATATCGGAAAATGAACCAATACAGGAAACCGGTGTGAGCTCAGCTTATGGAAAAGAGAATTATTTTTTCACACTCGATGAACTGGCTGACAGTATAGTTATTGGCCAGGCTGGTACCCGGCTTTTATTTATTGATTGCAGAGATCAGGATACTTTATTTGTTTTTCATCCGGATGGGGGAGATATAGAAAGAACAAGCCTGTCTCTGAGAGATCTGTTTTGATCAAGATGCAGTAGCTATCTGATCAAAGTCCAGTATCTTTTTAATAAATGGTCGCTCATGCTGAATGAAGCCTTAAATCATATGCGCTCAGCCAGATTTGATGGATCCATTAAACAATTGATAACTACTGTGATTTAATATTATTACTTCAGTTTTTCCAGTTTTAGTTTAATATCAGATCTGTATTTTAAAGCCAGTGCTTTTTCAAAATATTTAACTGCGGCTGGCTTATTATCTTTTGATAAATAATAATCGCCCATACTATCATAAGCATTAAAACTCTCAGGATAATAACGAATATTGAGCTGAAAGAACATTTCAGCTTTGCTATTGTCTTTTTGCTGAAGAAATATATAGCCCAATCTATTCATATCCTGTTCTGAAGGACGGACGATATAATCCATTTCATCCGACAAGGATTGGTAGTGCGAACTGATTAGTTTTTCCAACTCTGCTGCAGTTGATTTCTTGTCGAAAAACTGATTTACAGGTTGAGTTTGTGGGAATTTATAGTGTCTGAAAATAAACTTTAAGGCATCATATTCAGCAATTAAAGGAACGGAAGTATGATCTTCATCAGGATAATATTTAAAGTTCCACCTCAAGCCCTGGACTGAACGCAGTTGATCTGAAAGCGCTAGAATAGATCTTAGATGTTGCGTAACCTGCGTAGTATCTTGTCTGGCCGCAGCAGTATCCATTCCGGGATTTATAGTATTTGCTGCTCCCAGAAAGAGTGATTTTTTTAAAAACTCTTTTTCCTGGAGTATAGGCTTAGAATTGATGAGTAGTTTACCCTGATCATAAGACATACTTGGATCAATTGCAACATATGCATTAAATAATGAGGTATGGTGGATTAGGGTGTTCATCACGGTCAATCCTCCTAAAGAATGTCCTATCAGCGTCCGGTAGGGTGCAGCCGGATAATTTTTATCCACATAAGGGATAAGTTCCTTTTCAAGGAATGAGGTGAAATTATCTCCGCCACCTGAATCCCCGAAGATTGGGCTTTTGGAAGGCGTCAAATCTCTTGTCCGGTTTCCAGGTGTATTAATAATGCCGACAATGATCATTTCAGGGAAAACTTTATTGCCATTAATTATGCTCAGCTGGTTGATCATGGCTGTTAAGGTCAGGAAATTATTTTCACCATCTAAAATGTACATTACCGGATAACCAGGTTTGGAAAAAACACGCGTATCAAGGGGTGGAGTATAAATCCATAAAGACCTTTTTTCATTTAATATAACGGAATGTAAAGTATCTGTATGACCTGTAGAAAGAGATAGTTGCTGTTGAGCGTTTACATACATTGAACTCAAAGCGAAGACTATAATTAAGAAAATTTTTTTCGTATTTAGCATCCAGCAAGGATACGGCACTTCAATATAGCTTTGAAAGAAATGTGACCAAACTGTTCTTTCATGGGGTGAAGAGTTTCTATGCTTACGTTAACTGGCAGATTAGTCGTAATTTTTTTTCTGATTACTGACTTAACTAACTGGTTAACATTTTAATAGTAGATTATTTCCATAGAATTTATCTGTAGTTTCTGAAAAAAATATTTTACGCTTTACAGTAGTAAGCTGAATTTATTTGAGCGTTTTTTTGAAAAAAAATAAAGTATCAAATAATAATTGTCCCCTTTGTTTATTGAGAATTAAAAGTTACATTAGCATAAATACGTTGTTAAAACCCGTTAAAAAGCCATTTTAAAGCACTTATTATCATTACGTTATAAATACACTTAGTATTTTGATAAATAAGGGCATTTGAATATAGATGTTTGAACAATATTTAACACTTTGATAACACGGGTAAAGGTCAGTATTTACAACAATGAAATAATTTAGCATAGTTAACCAAAAACAAAATATAAGTATAAAAACAAAGAACTAAACCTTCGCATCATCTATCTACCAACCAAAATACCTACAATAAAACAAAACACAATTCCCTATGAAAAACATGTCTAACCTCAACGGTATTAAACACCTTTCGGTGATGTTTAATATCAGTCTGCAATCCATGCAGATTATCTATCGATTTAAATCTTCCAGCGTACTCCAGACAAACAGCGTGCTGACGTAAAGTTATTCACCTTATTTGCTTTGTAAATACAGTATAAAAATACTGTAGGTGGCATTTTTTTGCCCAAACTTAATGGTTGTTTCACGATGTGTGGAGGACCAGCTGTACCTGCTTTGTTAAAAAAATTGAGATGGAAGACACATCAAAAAATGCAATCCCGTTGGATAGCCAACAAAATAATAATGATATCGCTGTGATAGGTATGTCATGCAGATTCCCCGGAGCAGGCAACTACCGGGATTTTTGGAATAATCTTGTCAATGGAGCCTTCAGTGTGACGGAAATTCCCGACACCCGATGGAACTGGCGTGACTATTATGGCGATCCTGCACAGGATACCAATAAGACTAACAGTAAATGGGGTGGATTTATCGAAGACATGGATAAGTTTGATCCGTTATTCTTTAATATCTCACCAAAAGAAGCCAGGTATATTGATCCGCAGCATCGGATTTTTCTGGAAGCGGCCTGGCATGCGGTAGAAGATGCAGGGTATAGTACAGAAAGTTTATCAGGCAAAAAGGTTGGTGTTTACGTAGGCGTTTCTAAAAATGACTATGCCGAGATGCTGCAGTCTACGCATCAGGAAATCAGCTCTTTTATTTCTACGGGTACGGTACATTCTATTTTGGCTAACCGGGTTTCGTTTCTGATGGATATCAGGGGGAAAAGTGAAGTGGTGGATACCGCTTGTTCCAGTTCACTGGTTGCCTTGCACAATGCAATCCGTGATATGCGGGCAGGAAATTGTGACTCCGCATTGGTTGGTGGTGTGAATGCACTGATTACGCCTACCATGTACTTATCACATGGTAAATCAGGGATGTTATCTTCAGAAGGAAAATGTAAGACTTTTGATGAGAGTTCTGACGGTTATGTGCGCGGAGAAGGGGTGGGGTGTATTTTCATCAAGCCCTTAGCAAGAGCAATAGCAGATAATGATTCTATTATTGGTATAATCAAAGGAACCGCGGTGAATCACAATGGCCGCTCCAATTCCTTGACTTCACCTAGTGTACGTGCACAAGCAGAGGTGATTAACGCCGCGCTTGAAGATGCTGGTGTTGACGCCGGGCAGGTGAGTTATATTGAAGCACATGGTACAGCTACTCCTTTAGGTGATCCTATTGAGATTAGTGCCTTAAAAAAGGTATTTAGTAAATACGGTGAAGACAAAAATGTGCAATGCAATTTAGGGGCATTGAAAACAAATATAGGACATCTGGAAAGTGCAGCAGGGATCGCAGGCCTCATTAAAGTATTGCTTTGTATGCGCCATGGTCAACTTCCTGGGCTATTGCATCATAAAAAACTAAACCCATATATTGATTTAACGCATAGTCCATTTGTTATTTCTGGTGAGCTGAGCCCATGGAAACCGGCTGTAAAAGGTCTTCAAAGCGGGCCGCTTACTGCCGGAGTGAGTTCTTTCGGAATGGGTGGGGTAAACGCACATGTAATCTTGCAAGCCTACAACGGAACTCAGCGCAGCGTTGTAACTAAAACCGCAGGTCCTTATCGTATTCCTGTGAGCGCAAAAACACAAAAACAATTAAAATCATATGCACAGACTATTGCTGACTTTTTAAAAGCAGATGGTCACAAATTGCATTTACAGGATATCGCATTTACGCTGCAAAACGGCAGAGATGTAATGGCTAGTAAAGCAGTTTTTTTAACTACTGATTTAACGGATTTCATTGCACAGCTGGATGAATATGCTGCGACCGGGAACATCACTCCAAATCAACTTAAGCCAAACGAACAGCTGATTGCAGCAGATGGCGTAAGAATTGCCTTACCGGGATATCCATTTGAAAGACGCAGGTGTTGGATGGATGCGGCTTCGGTTTCTGCTGCTGTTGTAGAAATAGCCCATCCTTTATTGACATTTTCCAACAACGATCAGGAACAACAATGGGCCTATGAAACTTTGTTAAAACCAGCAGATTATTTCATTCGCGATCATATTGTGCAGGGTGAATGTATGATGCCTGGTGTGGCTTACCTGGAAATAGCGAGAGCTGTAGCGGAACAAGCTTGTGGACGACCTGTTGCTGAATTAACTGAAGTATGCTGGATGCAATCTGTGAAAGTGTATGCGGAAAATGTGCCTTTACAGCTTAAACTGGCACCTGTAAATACAGGTTTTTCTTTCGAAATCACAACGGCCGGCGGGGTGCATGCCAATGGAAATATCTTATTAAAAAATAAAATCAATACCCCTGCGGTCATTGATTTGCAAAATATAAAAGAACGCTGTGTTATTCATAAAACAGCAGACGAAATTTACCAGGCACTATCAAAAGAAGGATTAGCTTATCAAAAAACCTTTCAAACTATAACAGCAGGTTACTTTACCGCTGATGAAGCATTATGCAGCTTACAACCAACTGACAAAGACCAGTCAGTCTCTTCAAAAGTATGGGAGCCTTCTTTACTGGACGGTGTTTTCCAAACTGTAGTGGGTTTGTGTATTTGGGGTAATGTAGAACATACTTATCAATTACTGCCATTTTATCTTAAATCGGTGCGCTGTTATGGCCAGCTTGGCGAGGCACGTTATGCTTATGTTAAAAAATCAAGTGCTTATCAGGAAGGGGAAAAGTTCTCATTTGATATGTTCTTGTGCGATGAAAATGGAAACGTAATCCTGTCATTCAGTGAGTTCGTTAAAAGGGCTTATAAATCAGGTCCGGTTGCGCTTAAAGAGCCTGCAGCAGTCTTAATAGAAAGCCTGCACTATACTGCAGATTGGCTGGAAAGACCATTGGGCGTATTAAATGAGCGGCCAAATGCTGTTATTGTATTTGATACAAATACTGTTTTATATGAAAGTATTCAAAAGAAACTGCCTTTTACAACTGCGGTAATTGTATTGCCGGGTTATACTTACCAGAAAAAAGATAAACATACTTATCAGCTCGACGTTGCAGATGCTACATCTTTTAAAAGGCTGACTAAGGATTTAGCACAGGACGGGATCGTTACCGACAATTGGATTTACCGGTGGAGTATGGGCCGTGATCAAAAAGTAAGCGCGCATTTACAGGATATTTATGCCTTATTATATTTATCGCAAGCTTTAATCACTGCTGCTTATGCTGAACGCATCAAATTATTATTTGTCTACAATCATAGCGACACGGTAACTGCTGCGGTTCACCAGATGGCTGGTGGGTTTGCAAGAACACTAGCGTATGAGAATCCGCGTATTTCTATTTTAAGTGTTGGGATTACGGAAGATGAAACTGTAAACTACCAGGAGATCATTCTGCAGGAAATTACGCATTATGTAATGGCTCCATTGTTAGAAGTAATTTATCGTCAGGGACGCAGAGAAGAAAGAACCGTTGTACCAGGGAAGGATTTTTATGGCCTTCCGGAGCAGGTTTTGCTAAAAGAAAACGGCTGTTATATTATTACTGGTGGTAGCGGAGGCTTAGGAATGGTATTCTCAGCTTATCTGGCCGAGCAGTATAAAGCAAAAATCGTATTAATTGGCCGCAGTGCAAAGAATGAAGTAATTGAAGAGAAATTGTTGCAATTGCAGCAGCTGGGCGGGGATGCGGTCTATTATACTGCAAACGTTGCCGATAAAAAAGCAATTGCTTCAATCATCGCTAAGGTTAAGAAAAAATATAAAAAGGTTAATGGGGTCATTCATGCTGCGGGACTGATCGAAGACTCGTTTATCATTAATAAAAAACCAGATTCATTTGAAAGGGTAATCACCCCTAAAATCTATGGCGCTATTAATTTAGAGGAATGTCTCCAAAATGAAGCGCTCGATTTCTTTATTGCATTTTCATCCATCGCTTCATTAATGCCTAATCAGGGGCAGTGTGATTACGCTGCCGCTAATAATTTCCTGGATCATTTGATGTATAGCAGGAACCAGAGAGAAATTGGAAAAGGGCGTCATGGAATCAGTCTTGCTATTAACTGGCCGCTTTGGGAGAACGGAGGGATAACAATCTCTGCTGAAGAACGTGAGCATTTATGGCAGGTATTTGGAATGAAGCCAATGCTGAATGAAGATGCGCTAAAAGGGTTTATAAAATTATTGAGCACCAGTAACACTTCAACTCCTTGTCAGGCCGTACTAATTGAAGGGATAGCAGACAAGATAGAAATGCACCTGAATGTTGAACGGACCTTGAGTAATAAACAGAAAGAAGTTCCTGCTAGCGGTGATTTTTCTGCTGTACTACGTCATATGATTACGGCTGTTTTGCCAGAAATAAAAGTGATTACTGATACAGACAGTTTCAATAAAATGGGGCTTAGTTCTTCTGCACTGGTTAAACTATCCGCTCTTTTGACGGAATATCTTGATACAGCGATCAATCCTATCTTATTAATTGAATACAATACTATTCAGGAGCTGACCGCTTATGTCAACAATGAAATACCAGCAGCAGTAGTCACGGCCGCCGCAAAAGCAGCAGGACAATTAATATTTGAAAACGAACGCAAAGACCATCATGGATATGGCGGTAAAACTTCCTTAGTGGATGCAGATCGTTCAGATCAGTCAAGTTTGTTATTTAGAAAGCGCTTCAGCAATGAAGAGTTTTATATGCAGGATCATGTGGTCGACAATAAATACAATGTTCCAGGAGCTTGTTATATTGAAATGGGCAGACAGGCTGTTTCCTTGCTGGGCAAAAAAGTATACAGCTTATCAAATAACTACTGGCCTGAAGTATTATCCTCTGCAGGTGCGCCGATCAATGCTAATATTCAATTGATACAAAAAGGATCATTGTATAGCTATGAGATCTTTAGTCAGGAAATAACAGGGCGCAAAGTTGTGCATGCGATGGGTGATGTGAATTTGGAAACTGTCATTGAGCCTGGTGAGTTAGGGGTGATTAACCTTCAGTCGCTGCGCGAAAAGCTAACCAAAACAATAACCAGGGATACGGTATATGAGCAAATTATCGCGGAAGGTCTGCATGTAGGGCCTTCTTTTATGCCGATGAAAGAGTTATGGACTAACCAGGAAGAAGCGCTGGGGCATTTGATTTTGCCATTACATGTTGCGGAAACTTTGCCTGATTATATTTTGCACCCAAGTATGCTGACTGGTGTATTCCAGACCGCTATTATTAATAATAAACCGAATGGCATGGATGCTACCAAATATATACCGGTAGCTATCGATGAAATCTTATTTACTGGTCAGCTTCCTGCCGAATGTTTTGTACATACAGTTGCGCATGAAGAGAATTCAAACAGAAGTGGGATTAAGAAATTTGATGCAGTAGTTGCTGATCTGGCCGGAAATATTATTGCACGCCTCAGTGGTTTTGCAATCAAAGAAATTACAAATGCACAGCATGTTTCAGCTTCTTCACCACAGCTTGCTCAGAAAGCCAGATTGGGCAGCATAACAGGCCCGGCAATTGAAAGCGTAGCGCATTTGTTAAAAACATTGCTGCACGATGGTGTGGGGCTGGAGATCGAAGAGATGGATGCTGAAATCTCTTTTGAAGAGTTGGGTATCAATTCCAGGATGATTATCGATCTGAACAGATTGCTGGCAAAAACCTTCGGTAACTTATCAAAAACTCTTTTCTTCGAGTATCGGAATATCAGCGAACTGGCAGAGTATTTTCAGAAAAAACATGCTGCAGTATTACAGGAATTGCTTGCTTCGGAGCAGCTGGAAGAGGAAGGAAATGTTGCAGGCTTAACTGCTGAACAAATATTTGCTGGCCAAATTTCATTAGCAACAGATCAACAGGCAATCAGTAATCAGCTAGTAACTAGTAATCAACCAGCAACCATCAATCAGTTAGCAAAAGCTCCGGTATCAAAAGATATTGCGATTGTAGGTATAGGCGGTAAATATCCGAAAGCTGATAACCTTGCTGAATTCTGGAAAGTATTAAAGCAGGGCGAGGATTGTATTGTTGAAATCCCTGAAGATAGATTTGATTATAAAGCTCATTTTGATGCGGATAAAGATAAAGGGCTATTATATGCCCGTTGGGGAGGGTTTATCAATGATGTAGATAAGTTTGATCCCTTATTCTTTAATATATCTCCAAGAGAAGCTGAACAGATAGATCCTCAGGAAAGATTGTTTCTGGAGGTAGTTTGGGCAACGCTGGAAGATGCAGGTATTACCCGTGAAAAGGTAGCTGCACAATCAAAAAAAGTTGGTGTATTTGTTGGTGCACTTTGGCAACCTTATATTAACCTGGGCGTTGAAGAAACGGCTAAAGGAAATCCAGTTGCACCAAGTGGTCTTTTATATAGTATTCCAAACAGAGTATCCTATTTCTTTAACTGGACAGGGCCAAGTATTGCAATTGATACCGCTTGTTCGGCTTCGTTAACGGCCTTACATTATGCTTGTGAAAGTATCAGAAACGGAGACGCTGACAGCTGTATCGCAGGAGGGGTTAACTTATCACTTTCACTAAGTAAATACTTGTTTTTAAGTTCTCATAATTTCCTGGCTACCGATGGCCGCTGCCGTAGTTTTGGTATCGGTGATGGTTATGTTCCCGGTGAAGGAATTGGTGCCGTTTTACTGAAGTCTCTGGAAGATGCAATTGCTGATGGAGATCAGATTTACGGTGTCATTAAAGGTACAGCAGTCAATCATAGTGGTCGTACTAACGGATATACTGTGCCTAGCCCTAATTTGCAAGGCGAACTGATCAGTTCAGCTTTAGAAAAAGCACAGCTTGATGCGCGTACTATCTCTTATGTGGAGGCGCATGGTACAGGAACTTCTTTAGGCGATCCTATTGAGATGACAGGTCTTTGCAAAGCTTTTGATGCACATACAGCAGAAAAACAATTCTGTGCAATCGGTTCTGTGAAAGCTAACATTGGTCATTTGGAAGCTACAGCTGGCATTGCCGGATTAACAAAAATATTATTGCAGTTTAAACATGAGGTACTCGTACCTTCAATTCACTCTGCTGTGCTGAATCCAAATATCAGTTTTGAAGATACTCCTTTTTATGTGCCGCAGAATTTAGCGCCATGGAAAAGACCTCTGATTACAAATAAAGCAGGTCAGCTGGAAGAAATCCCACGCAGGGCGATGCTAAGTTCTTTTGGCGCAGGAGGCAGTAATGCACACCTGATTGTCGAAGAATTTAAGCAAGCGCGGCAGCAACCAGTAGCTGAACAGGATTCTGCAATCATTTTGCTGTCTGCTAAAAATGAAGAACGGTTACAAGAACAGGTCGCTAATTTAAAATATTTCCTGGAGCAGGACCAGAGTTTATCAGTTCTTGATATCGCCTATACCTTGCAAACCGGAAGAGAAGCAATGGAAGAGCGTATTGCCTTTATTGCTAAAGATATACCTGCATTGGTTACTTTATTAGGTAGTTTTCTGGAAGGAAATCCAGCTGATTATCTGGCCTCTGGTGCAGGATATCGTGTTGGTAATAGTAAACAAGGTACAAATGTCCGCAAGGGTATTGTTGAACAAAATGTATTATCACAAGCTATACAGACTTCAGCATGGGGAACTATTGCAGATTTCTGGATCAATGGACAGTTGGTGGACTGGAAAATATTGTATACCGGAAAACAGCCCCGCAGAATCAGCTTGCCAACTTATCCCTTCGCAAGAGAACGGTACTGGCTTCCAGAAGCAGAAGAAAATATTAAGCTGTTCAGCAGTAAATCTGAGGGCAAAAACTTGCATCCATTGGTACATAGCAATACCTCGGATCTGGATCAGCAGCAGTTTACCAGTACATTTGATGGCAGGGAGTCATTTTTAGCACATCACCAAGTACAAAACAAAAAAATACTGCCTGGAGTAGCTTATCTGGAATTAGCCAGAGCAGCCGGAGAACTCAGCATCCACCAGCAAATTAAGCAGCTGAAACAAGTAAGCTGGATAAATCCTTTTTGGGTAAATGATACCGCAACACTGCATATCAGTTTATTCCGGAATCAGGGAGAAGTCAGTTATGAAATTTACAGTGGACAGGAAGAAAATATAACCCTGCACAATAGCGGTAATTTGTCTGCTTCAGCAGTAAATATTCCTGCCGCAATGAATATTCCACAGCTTAAACGTGCTTTGACCAGTGAAATATCAGGACAGGAATTATACCGTGCATTTGATCTGGCAGGATTAAATCTGAAAGAGACTTTTCAACAGGTTGAAACTTTATATTTTGGAGAAGAAGGCGCTTTGTCAAAAATAAAGCTGGCAAACACTGATGGTAGCATGTATCCACCAGGCATCCTGGATAGTTTATTACATGCCATTTATGGATTGATGGAATCTGGCGGACAAGCTTATTCGCTGGTATTGCCTTTTTACGCAGGAGAAGTGAATTTCTATCAGGAAATTAAGGGTGCTAAAGAGTTATGGGGCTATGCCGTTAAAAAGAAAGACAAGGCTCAGGAGCAAACTGCTGTTACTGCCGATTTCTATCTGCTGAATGAGTCTGGCGAAGTGCTGTTATTCTTTAAAGATTTTATCTTCCTTCCTGCAGAAAATAAACCAAAGATTACTTTAAAAGAGGACGCAAGCGTTGCTTTTTATCAGCAGCATTGGGAAAAAGCAACTTTAGCTGAAGCCCAGCAGCTCGAAACAGCCAATCAGCTTATCCTTATTGCGGGTGGTGCAGCCGGTTTATGTGATAAATTGCAGGAAGAATTGGGGCTGGAAGTGCTTAACGTTACGCAAGAACAACCAGCGCTTTATTTCCAGACCATACTCGAAAACATTAAGTCGAAAATACAACAAAAAGGGCCTGCGCATCTTACTGTCATTTGTCAGCATGACGATTACCTGGAATATGGTTTTATATCAGGTTTGCTTAAAACGGTAAAGCTTGAACATCCGGCTATTACTGGAAAAGTATTGTCAGTAGACAGCTTGTCTGTTAAAAATCTGGATGAACTTGCGGCAATAATTGAAGCTGAACAGGGTAATATAGCTTCAGAAGTCAGTTACAAGGATGGGGTGAGGGAAATCAAAAAGCTTTCTCCGGTTAACCTTAATGCAGCAGCGGTGAATGAGGTTTCCTTTAAAAAAGACGGAGTTTATTTGTTAACTGGTGGTGCAGGTGGATTAGGTTTATTAATCGCAGCACATATTTGCAGTAAAAATAAGTTGACGCTGGTCTTAACTGGCAGAAGTCAATTAACAGAGAAAGTAAAAGCTGAACTCGCTAAAATACCAGGCGCAGTTTATCATGCTGGTGACTTGAGTGATCTGCAGGACACGCAAAAATTAATCGCAGTTATTCATGAAAAATATGGCGTACTCCATGGCGTGATTCATAGTGCAGGGGTAATTAGAGATAGTTATATTCTAAATAAAACGCCTTTACAAATAAATGAAGTGTTTTCGGCTAAAATACAAGGCACTAAAAATCTGGATGAGGCCACTAAAGATGAACCACTGGATTTTATGCTGTTCTTTTCTTCGATTACAGCGATTAAGGGAAATGCAGGACAAGCCGATTATGCGGCGGCAAATGCCTATCTGAATAACTATGCGGCTTACCGGAATACAGCAAGACCAAATTGTAAAGCGAATGGTAAAACATTAAGTATTTGCTGGACTTTATGGGAAGAAGGAGGAATGCAGGTCAGTAAAGAAGACTTGCAATACCTGGAGAAACAGTGGGGCTCATTTGCACTCCCTTCGGTTGAGGGAATGAAAGCTTTTGACACTTTATTAAAAAGCGGAACTGGAGAGATCCTGGTGACTTATGAAGGTAAAGAGGTTCCCAAAGCACAGGAAGCTGCTATACTGACCACTCCGGGTAGTCAGCAAGAAGTTACCCTGTTCAACGGAGAATTTACACTGGATATGAATTCAGCAATGACTGAAAATGTTTCCCGCAAAATTATTGACGTGGTCGCTGCCTTATTGAAGTTAAATCCTGCTGTGATTAAAAGGGATAAAGCATTTGGGGATTATGGATTTGATTCTATTTCTCTTACAAAGTTTGCCCGTGAGCTCAATTCTTTTTACGAACTGGAATTATTACCTACTGCTTTTTATAACTATCCGACAGTTCATGATTTAGTTTCTTTTTTGATCGAAGATCATCAGGCGTCAGTAGCTAAAAAACATGCTGTTTCTGCTCCTTTAAAATCAATAGCCATAGATACAGCGCTTGCACAACCGGCAGTTTTAGCACACAAAAGACAAGATTTTAGCAGAGAAAGAAGTACAGCCGTTCCAGTAGAAGAGCGTACCGTTGCTCCAGGAGAAGGACGTACAGCTATTCCAGGAGAAGAGCTTACCGCTGCTCAAAGAACGGTAATTGTTAACCAGGATCAGCAATCTCTTCAAAACAACTACCAGGGCATAAATCAGGTGCCTGTTGCAATTGTGGGGATCAGCGGACGCTTCCCCGGTTCTGCAGATCTGGATGCTTTTTGGGAAAATATCGCTCAGAATAAAGACCTGATTACTGAAATAAAAGCTGAACGCTGGGATTGGAAAACCTTTTATGGCGATCCGCAGAAAGAGAAGAATAAGACCAAAGCAAAATGGGGTGGTTTCATTGAAGATATAGACAAATTTGACCCTTTATTCTTCAATATATCTCCACGGGAAGCAGCATTGATGGATCCGCAGCAACGCATCACTTTAGAAGCGGTATACCAGGCTTTGGAAGATGCAACTATTGCACCCGATAAAATCAGAGGTAGCGATACCAGTATTTTTATTGGCGTTTCTACTTCCGATTATTCCATGCTGCTAAATAATCAGTCAGATTTAACCGGGCAAGGACATTATGCAACCGGATCTGTACATTCTGTACTGGTTAACCGGATCTCTTATCTGCTTGATCTTCGTGGTGCAAGTGAACCTGTAGATACAGCTTGTTCAAGCTCGCTGATTGCGATTCATCGTGCAGTTGCACATATCCGCAATGGAGATAGCAAAATCGCTATTGCCGGCGGGGTAAACGCGATCTTATCACCAGAACTCACTTTATCTTTTAGTGAAGCAGGTATGTTAAGTGACGATGGCCGCTGTAAAACATTTGATGAAAGTGCCAATGGCTATGTACGTGGGGAAGGGGTAGGTATTGTTATCCTGAAAGCACTGGAACAAGCAGAAGCAGACGGAGATCATATTTATGGAATTATCCGCGGCAGTGCTGAAAATCATGGTGGTAAGGCGAATACCTTAACTTCTCCAAATCCTAATGCGCAAAAAGAACTGCTGATTAAAGCTTATCGTTCTGCTGGGATTGATCCAAGGGACGTTACCTATATAGAAGCACATGGAACTGGAACTCCATTAGGAGATCCGATTGAAATAGAAGGCTTAAAACTAGCTTTTAACGCATTATATAAAGAAAAAAATCTGGCACAACCTGATACCGCATATTGCAGCATCGGTAGTGTGAAAACAAATATCGGACACTTAGAAGCTGCTGCCGGAATTGCAGGGGTCATGAAAGTGATCTTGTCCATGAAGCATAAAACGCTGCCGGGCAATCCTCATCTGGTTCATCAGAATGCGTATTTAAAATTGGATGGAAGTCCTTTCCAGTTGCAACAACAGACTACGGATTGGAAGGTTCCTTCAGGGAAACCGAGAATTGCCGGAATCAGTAGTTTTGGTTTTGGAGGTGCAAATGCACACTTAATCCTGGAAGAATATATCCCTGTAGCACATGAGCTTTATCCAATTGAGCAAGCTGCTATAATTTTATTATCTGCGAGGAATGCAGATCGGTTGAAAGCTAAAGTGGTTCAGTTGAAGGAATTCTTAAAAGTGGAAACTGATCTGCATGAACTCGCTTATAGTTTGCAAAATGGCAGAGATGCAATGGAAGAACGTCTGGCTTTAGTAGCAGAAAATCAGCAGGATTTATTGATTCAGTTGGAGAATTATCTGAATGATCAGACTACTGGATTCTTAAGGGGAAATACAAACCATAATCACGCAGACTTCCTGCTGGAAGGAACAGCGGGGAAAGCATACGTAGACACCGCAATCCGAAATAAAGAGAGCAGAAGCCTGGCGCAATTATGGGTTAAGGGAATTGAAATAGACTGGAAATTATTATATCCTGGAATCCTGCCACGCAGAATCAGTTTGCCAGTCTATCCATTTACCAGACAACGGTGCTGGATGCCTGAGTCAGCTAAGAAAACCGTGCAAAATCTTAAGATAAATCAGCTTCATCCTTTGCTGCATACCAATGAATCTGATTGGGTGCAACAACAATATACGGCAGTATACACAGGTCAGGAGTCTTTCCTTGCAGATCATATGGTGCGCAGGGAGAAGATATTACCTGGGGTAGCTTACCTGGAACTGGCCAGAGCAGCGGGTGCTTTAAGTACGCGTCAGCCGGTAGTTCGGCTTAGAAATGTAAGCTGGCTCAGCCCACTAAAATTGGAAGCGGGTACTGCTGCGGTTTGTATCGGTCTTGAAACAGATTTAAGTTATAAAATCTATAGTCAGAAAAACCAGGAACTTGTTTATGGAAGTGGTCAGCTGATTACCGGAGAACCAGAGGTTGCCGGAGCTTTTGATCTGGAAACTTTAAAAGCAGGCTGTTCTAGAAGTATACAAGGGACTGAGATTTATCAGGACTTTAAAACACAAGGATTAAACCTGGGGACTAGTTTCACAGGGGTGACTCAAATATTTGCAGGAGCAGAGCTTGCTTTGTCTTCGATAAATCTGGCAGAATTGGAAGGTTGTTTATATACTCCTGGAATTCTGGACAGTTTGCTGCATACTATATATGGTTTGGTAACAGCCGGCGGGCAGCCTTATACACTGGCCCTGCCTTATTTTGTGAGAGAAGTACATTTTCATCAGCAAATAGCAGACGCTACGGCCTTATGGGGATATGCAAGGAAAAGTAAAACCTATAAAGAAGGAGATCAGGTGATCAGTTATGATCTGGATTTACTCAATGAAAACGGAGAAATATTAGTCAGCTTCAGAGATTTTGTAGCCTTACCTCCAGATGGATTTGCCGTTATTCCACAGGAAGACAGCGAGAAAGCGCTTAGTCAGCAACAGATTCGCATTGCTGAGCCGCAAATTTTCACTGATCAGGAGGAAATCAATCAGCAGGAAATCATCGTATCCAATAGTTTCCTTAAAGAAAGCGTTGAAGCTGAACTGGTGAAGGTCGTTGCTGAACTGATCAGTATGGATGCATTGGCTATCGAAAGAGATAGAAAGTTCGGTGATTATGGTTTTGATTCGATCCTGTTGACACGCTTTACCAATCAGCTGAACGGATATTATAACCTTGACCTGATGCCAACGGTATTTTACAATTATTCAACGATTTATAAACTGGCTGCTTTCTTAACAGAAGAATATGAAGCTGCATTCAGTTTAAAACATGGAGGATTAATAGTTAAACCTGATGCAATGGCTAAACCTTTAGTTCATGCTGTGGCCAAACCTTTAGTTCATGCTGTGGCTAAACCTTTCGCTCATGCTGTGGCTAAACCTTTAGTTCATGCTGAGAACAGACCTTTAACCCCACAAAATGCTTTTTTACATCGCACAGTTGTACCAGTAATGTCTGCAGCCGGCTATGGACAACAATCAACAATGGAGCCTATTGCCATTATTGGGATGAGCGGACGTTTCCCTGGCTCTCCGGATTTGGAAACTTTCTGGCAGAATATCAGCGCGAATAAAGACTTGATCACAGAAGTTCCGGCAGACCGCTGGGACTGGAGAAAATATTATGGTGATCCTTTAACAGAGAAAAACAAGACTACAGCTAAATGGGGTGGTTTTATCACTGATATTGATAAATTCGATTCTTTATTCTTCAATATCTCTCCGCTTGAAGCAGAACTGATGGACCCACAACAAAGGATCCTGATGGAAGCTGTATACCAGGCATTAGAAGATGGTGGGGTTGCGGCCGACAAAATAAAAGGCAGTAACACAGGCATCTTTATCGGTGTATCTGCTTCAGATTACGCCACACGTTTAAGCAATGAAACAGATCTGTCAGGACATATGCATTATACCACCGGGTCGGTGCATTCGATGCTGGTCAACAGGATCTCTTATTTACTGGATATTAACGGGCCGAGCGAACCCGTTGATACCGCCTGTTCAAGTTCATTGATTGCGATTCACAGAGCAGTCGAAAATATCAGAAGTGGTATTTGTGATATGGCAATTGCTGGGGGCGTGAATGCAATGCTTTCGCCAGAATTGACGCTTTCTTTCAGTCAGTCGGGCATGCTGAGTAAAGATGGCCGCTGTAAAACATTTGATCAGCTGGCTAATGGATATGTAAGAGGTGAGGGGGTAGGCGTTATTATTCTTAAAGCTTTAAGCAAAGCAGAAGCTGATGGTGATCCTATTTATGGGGTCATTAAAGGAACTGCAGAAAACCACGGAGGAAAAGCCAATACATTAACCTCTCCTAATCCGATTGCACAAAGAGATTTATTATTGCGCGCTTACCGCACCGCAGGGATTGATCCGCGCGATGTCAGCTATATTGAAGCACACGGAACTGGAACACCGCTTGGTGATCCAATCGAAGCAGAAGGGTTAAAGCTGGCCTTTAAAGAATTATATAAAGATAGAAATCTGCAAATGCCAGAACAGCCGTATTGCAGTATTGGAAGTGTAAAAACTAACATTGGGCACCTGGAATCTGCTGCGGGTATTGCGAGCACAATTAAGGTCTTGCTTTGTTTGAAACACTGTAAATTACCTGGTAATCCGCATTTACAGCACCCTAATGAGTACTTGAAATTGGATGGCAGTATTTTTCAATTGCAAAAGGAAACCACGCCATGGTTAGCTGCAAACGACCGTCCCAGAGTGGCCGGAGTCAGCAGCTTTGGTTTTGGCGGTGCGAATGCGCATATAATTATCGAAGAATACAAACCTGTTGCCCCAATTTCTTATCAGGGGACTGACCAGGCTATTGTTTTACTCTCTGCAAAAACTAAAGAAAGCCTGAAAGAACAGGTTAGTGGTTTAGCAACCCACCTGGAGAAAAATCCTTCTTTAAACTTGTATGATGTTGCTTATACTTTGCAAACGGGCAGAGAGGCACTGGAAGAAAGACTAGCGATTGTCGTTTCAGATAAAACTCAGCTGGCGAACAAACTGGCCGATTATTTAAATGGGGAGACCAAATCCTTATTCGCTGGCAATAGTAAGCAGGGTAAAACTGGCTTTTTATTACAAGGTGGCGCAGGACAGGCCTATATCAACTATGCGATAGAAAAGAAGGAAATAGCGTCTTTAGCAAGCTTATGGATCACAGGTGTTGCGATTGACTGGGATTTATTATACACAAGTCAGCGTCCTGCGAGGATTAACCTACCTGTTTATCCCTTTATAAAAAACAGGTACTGGATACCTGATTCGGGTAAATCAACAGGGACTGGAAACACTCCATTGCACCCTTTACTACACCGCAATGAATCAGATTTAAAAGAACAGAAATATACCAGCATTTTTACCGGGCAGGAAGTTTTCCTGAATGACCATAAAGTGCAGGACGTAAAGATATTGCCTGGTGTGGCTTATCTTGAACTGGCAAGAATAGCCGGGACATTGAGTAGTGGGCAACCTGTTACGCAGCTGAAGAATATCAGCTGGTTAAATCCGATCAGTATAACCGGGGCGCCAATCAACGTGCATACTGGAATTTATATTGAAGAGGATCATTTATGTTACGAGGTCTACAATAACGAAGATGCAATTCATGGCAGTGGTCAGCTTTTTACGCATGCGTTAATTCAGCCGGAGCACCTGAACATTGCTGTGCTGCAGTCATCCGCAGATATAATTCTGAACGGAAAAGAAATGTATCAAGAGTTTCTTGCAGCTGGTCTGGAGTTGGGTTCTTCTTACAGAGGTGTTCAGAAAATGTACGCAAACCAGGCTGGGTGTTTAGCTAAAATAGAGTTGAATAGTCTGGATGGGTTCAGGTATACACCAGGAATTCTGGATAGTATGCTGCATACAATTTATGGATTTCAACAGGTCAGCGGTGAACCGTATACTTTAGCACTTCCTTATTTTATGGGTGAGGTGAGTTGCTACAAAGATCTGGAAAGTACTTCTTTATGGACTTATGCAAGGATGAGTCAGGAAACTAAGGCTGACGATAAACTGGCCGCATATGATATTGATTTACTGAATGCATCAGGAGAAGTATTGCTGAGTTTCAAAAATTTTGTTGCACTTCCATTAGGCGGCGGATTTAAACCAACGCAAACGGTAAAGCCGGCAGCTGAGCTTCATATTTATCAACCGGCATGGGAAACATGGGTTGCGACAGCTCCAATGAAGAAAGCTACCGCAGTTGAGCAGCAGTTAATCTGGCTGGCCGGAGGTTCTGAAACCTTAGCAGAAACTATTCAAGAGCGCTTGGGGATTGAGACAAAAGCTATTGCACTTACTCAGCCTGTAGTTTATTTTTCAACGATACTGGAAAGGCTTAAAACCGAATTGAAGCAGAATGCTTCCTTACATCTGACTGTTGTTTATCAAAATGAAAATTACGCACAAGCAGGATTTATAACCGGTTTATTGCAATCTGCAGTACAGGAGAATCCTCGTATTACAGGGCAAACGATAGGAACAGACAGTTTAGCACTGGCCGATGTAGCTGCCATAACTGAGCTACTGAAAAAAGATAAACCTGTTGATGCTCCGGAAATCCGTTATGTTAAAAATATACTGGAAAGAAAACACTTCAGACCGTCACAGCTTAACAAAGCTGATGATTTGCAGATCCGTGAAAATGGGATATACCTGATTACTGGCGGTGTTGGTGGATTGGGGCGTATTTTTGCTGCGCACCTTAGTAAAACCAGTGGTGTAAAGGTTTTATTGACGGGTAGAAAATCTCCTGATCAGGAAATAGAAAAATTGCTTGCTGAAATACCTGGTACGGTTTATTATCCATGTGATATTACGGTAGAGAAGGAATTAGCAACCCTGCTGCTAAAGATCAAAAGTACTTATGGGGTATTGCATGGTGTGCTGCATAGTGCAGGAACTTTAAGGGATAGCTTTATTCAAAATAAAACGCAGGAACAGATCCAGCAGGTACTCACTCCGAAAATAATTGGAGCTCAGTATCTGGATGAGTTAACCAAAAATGAACCGCTTGATTTTATGCTGTTCTTTTCGTCTGTTGCCGCGGTGAGTGGCAACGCAGGTCAGGCTGATTATGCAGCAGCAAACACTTACCTGGATCATTATGTTTTACACAGAAATGAAGCAGTAGCTAAAGGACTGAGGTCTGGTAAGACATTCAGTGTGAACTGGCCATTGTGGAAATCTGGTGGAATGCAGGTGAGTGCAGAAGGTGAAAAATACCTGGAAAAACAATTTGGTATGTTGCCAATGGACACCTTGACTGGCTTAAGAACTTTTGATGAATTATTGAAAGCTGAAGCGGGACAGTATGCTGTTTATTTTGGTGACGCTGAAGGTATTGCAAGAACGACTGGTAATGAGCTGCCTGTAAAAGAGGTCGCATCAGTTGCGGCCACGAAGCCTTCAGTTACGGCTCCAACGCCTTCTGTTGCGGCCACGAAGCCTTTAATTACGACCCTAAAGCCTATAGTAACAGGTTTGGAAGAAAAAGTTGCCGGACAAATCAGCGCGATTGTAGGGGAATTACTCAAACTGGATCTTTCCATGATTAACCAGGAAAAGGAATTTGGCGTATATGGCTTTGATTCTCTTTTACTGACCAGGTTTACCAATGCATTGAACAGTTATTATACACTGGAATTAATGCCCACGGTATTTTATAATTACCCCGCTATTGGGGTACTTACTGCTTTTCTGCTGAAAACATATCCTGAGCAATTGGCTGCAAAAAGTGGAAATGATGAGATACAACTGGCTAGCCCGGTCACTGCTAAAGACTCTGCAGCACAAACAGACGAGCAGCTGGATACTGCTGAGCAAACAAATTATGCGCAAACAGCACGCAGAAGCAGATTTAATGCTTTAAAAGCTGAGCACCCTTTAAATGGCGAACCGGCTTTAGCACAACCGCAATTTAAACCAACTGAACAAGCAATTGCGATCATAGGAATCAGCGGACGTTTTCCGGAATCACCAGATGTAGCTACTTTTTGGGAGCAGATCAAAAATAACAAAGATCTGATTACTGAAGTTCCTTCAGACCGCTGGAGCTGGCAGGAATATTACGGGGATCCTCAAAAAGAAGCACGTAAAACGAAGGCTAAATGGGGCGGTTTCATTACCGATATGGATAAATTTGATCCTTTATTCTTTAATATCTCGCCTAAAGAGGCTGCTTTAATGGATCCGCAACAGCGAATCACCCTGGAAGCAGTATTTCATGCGCTGGAAGATGCAGGTATAGCAACCTCTAAACTCAGAGGAACGGATACTGGTGTTTTTATTGGCGTATCAGCAGTGGACTATTCTACTTTACTGAATAATGGGACTGATTTAATGAGCCGGGCACAATTTGCTACAGGCGCAGCCCATTCCATGCTGGTCAACAGGATTTCTTATTTACTGGATATTCATGGGCCGAGCGAACCAGTAGATACCGCTTGTTCAAGTTCATTAATTGCCATTCACCGCGGTGTAGAGCACATCAGAAATGGTCATTGTGAACTGGCTATCGCAGGTGGGGTCAATGCCATGCTTTCGCCGGAACTTACACTTTCTTTCAGCAGTGGAGGAATGTTAAGTGACGACGGACGCTGCAAGAGTTTTGACCAGCGTGCCAATGGTTATGTGCGTGGAGAAGGTGTCGGGATCGTGATCCTGAAAGCTTTGAGTAAAGCCGAAGCCGATGGCGATCTAATTTATGGAATCATCAGAGGCACTGCCGAGAATCATGGTGGAAGGGCAAATACCCTGACTTCACCAAATCCGAATGCACAGCGTGATTTACTTGTTAAAGCTTATCGGAATGCAAATATAGATCCACGTGATGTGAGTTATATAGAAGCGCATGGTACTGGAACAGCATTAGGCGATCCGATAGAAATTGAAGGTTTAAAGCTGGCATTTGATACGCTATATGAAGATAGGGGATTGGCACAAACAACAGCTGCTTATTGCAGTATTGGAAGTGTGAAAACCAATGTAGGACATTTGGAATCTGCTGCAGGTATGGCTGGTGTGATGAAGGTATTGATGGCAATGAAGTATCAGACTTTGCCGGGAAATCCGCATCTGCAAAGTCCTAATGCTTATCTGCAATTGGAAAATACTCCTTTCCGTTTGCAAAAGGAAACCACTGCCTGGCTATCAGGAAATAATAAACCAAGAATAGCCGGGATCAGCAGTTTTGGTTTTGGCGGTGCAAATGCGCATGTGATTATTGAAGAATATCAGCCTTTATTCAAAAAAGCTTACATCAATAAACAGGCTGCTATCATTCCTCTATCGGCGAAAAATAAAACACAGTTGCGGCAACAACTGGAAAATCTCAAAAGTTATCTGGAACTGAATCCAGAAGGCAACATACACGAGATCGCTTATACTTTACAAAATGGCCGCGAACCAATGGCCGAAAGAGCTGTATTTATAGCACGCAATGTTAGAGAATTGATTCATCTGCTTGCCGATGGCTTCAGTGATAATCTGGATCAGCTAACTGTGGCTGATGATTTTGAGACCAGGTTAATGCAAATTGCTAAAACATGGTTAAAAGCAGAGCAGGATGATTGGTCAGCCTGTTATCCGGATCAGAAACCTGCGAAGATCAGTTTACCAGTTTATCCTTTTGCGCGTAATCGTTATTGGGTGCCTGAAGGAAAAAAGACAGCTTCGGAATTTGTAGAAGAAATTGAGAAAAAGGTACTTAAGGAAGTTGATAAAGAGCTTAACAATGAAAAGCAATTTCCGGAAGCAGATAAAACTGACCACCTGTATACCCCCATCTGGAGCCGTGTTAAAAACCTGGAACAAGTTGAAATTACTGGTCAGGGTAAATGTCTGATCATTACAGGCGATGCCCCTGAGCATGTTACACGGAAAATACAACAAGAACTGAGCAAAAATGGTTCTGAAGTCATTGTGGTTGAAATGCTGACCAGTATACCCGAAGATTTAACTGCTGTCTATTTACTGCAAGGCTTGTCAGAAGAAGAAGGCCAAACTTTAAATAAAGGATATGCACAAAGAGAATTTACTGTATTCCGAACGATCAAAACATTATTGGATACTATTTACAACGATACCGGACTGAATGTTACAGTACTGACTGCCAATACACAGCAGGTTTTTGCGATTGACAAGGTGGAGGAATCAGGAAGTGGGATTTCTGGACTGATCGGCTCTTTCGCAAAAGAACAAGCGCATTGGAAGTTCAGAGTCATCGATGTAGAAATGGACGAACAGGGGATGCTAAAGACCAGTACTGAAAAGTTATTGCAAACCGAATTTAACACTACTGATGTTCTGGTTAGTTATCGCAATGATATTGCTTATAAACGGAACCTTTTTCAATTAGAACTTCCCGCTGATAAAATAAGTAAGTTAAAAAGTAATGGGACTTACGTGCTGCTGGGAGGCGCAGGTGGTATTGGTAAAACAACAACTACCTACCTGGTTGAGCATTACCAGGCCCAGGTAATCTGGCTGGGCAGAAGGCCGCTCGACGAGACTATCATTAAAGCACAGGATGAAGTTGGGAAATTGGGGAAAAGACCCTTATACATTCCATGTGATGCCAATGATAAGGAAAGTGTAAGGAATGCTTACCTGGAGGTTAAAAACTCCGGATTAACTGTAAACGGGATATTTCATTCAGGCATTGTGTTAAATGATATGTTGTTAAAGAACATGAGTGAAGACGATTTTATCAAATCTTTTGAAATCAAATCTATGGCCAGTCATTATCTGGTTGATGTTTTTAAAGAAGACCCGCTCGACTTCATTTGTTTCTATTCTTCCGTTCAATCACAATGGAGTGCACCCGGACAATCAAATTATGCTGCTGGCTGTACTTATAAAGATAGCTATGCACATAGCATCAAACACAGACACCAGATTCCGGTACACATTATTAACTGGGGATACTGGGACGAAGTAGGTGTAGTCTCTTCACCTGCCTATAAACAGCGTATGCAGCGATTGGGAATAGGGGGTATCTCACAGAAAAAAGGAATGGCCATACTGGAAAAGGTATTGGCCAGTAATGAATCTCAGGTATTTGCCGTAAAACTTATATAGTATGGAATTGATTAGCAAGAGTAAAAAATTCGTGAAAACGGGAGAGGTATCACTGCTGAATACAGCGATACCGGCTATAGCAGTTAAAGATTTTAGTCACCATGATTTGCTGGCCACACTGATCAAAGCAAATGTGGCTTCCAGTGCCGGCAATCTTCAGGCGGGCAATAAATTCCATATTCTGGAAACTGGAAATGTCAACCAGGAGATCGGTAATTTATTAAGTGACTATACCGATCAGGTAAGCTTATGGACTGTGACTAATCAGCAGCAAACAGGCATTTACGATATCGTAGTCAGTACTTTAGTTAAAAGCGTTGCGAGTGAAGAATTGCTGGCACACCTGAAACCCAGCTTAAAAGAAAATGGGTTACTCGTTTTAGAAGTTACGGCAGGTCATCCTGATATTTTGGTTTTTCTATCGGAAGCAGGTTACGAGCAAATGATGATTTACCCACTGGATCATGGCGGACATGTGATTTTAGCAAAAAGCAATGGGCTGATCGAAGTGCTGAGAGAAGCGACTCTGGCTACATTGCCAGTTGTTAAGGCTTCAACTTTGGCCGCATTGGCATCCTCAGCTAGCGATAGCGAAGATAACGGATGGTTAATGGCAAAACTGGTGACTATTGCTGCTGCAACGATTGCATTGCCTGAAGAAGAATTTGAGGTCACTACACAATTTAAAGACTATGGTTTTGATTCCATTATAGGTATTGAACTGATCAATGCTTTAAATGCAGAACTGAACCTGACTTTAAAAGCGACTGATTTATACAGCTATCCAAATATTACACTGCTGAATGCTTATTTGCAAAAGAATTTTGCTGAGGTGTTAAGACCTCCTGTTCAGCAGGTGGAAGTGGTCGTTCCTATCCTGATTGCTGAAAAGGAAATCAAGGTTAATCAAACGGATTTTACGCCTGAATCTTCCGCAGAAATTGCCATTATCGGGATTAGCGGGCAGTTTGGTACAGCGAATGATCTGGATGCCTACTGGGAAGTATTAAAAGCAGGCCGGAGTTTAATCACCCCGGTTAGTGCGGAGAAATGGAGTGAAGACGAAAATAGTTCCGGACAAACGCGCTGGGCAAGTTGTTTAACTGATGCTGCTTGTTTTGATCCTTTGTTCTTTAAGCTCTCAGGCGCTGAAGCAGAGATGATGGATCCGATGCAAAGGTTATTCTTAGAACATAGCTGGAAAGCTATCGAAGATGCAGGAATTAACGCGGATCAGCTTTCTGAGGTAAAATGCGGTGTTTATGCCGGAGCCGGACAAAGTGATTATGCGGCTGCAACTGAAGGAACTTTACCTTCTGCGCTTTGGGGTAATTCCAGTGCAATACTGGCTTCGCGGATATCTTATTTCCTGAATTTAAAAGGGCCTGCTATTGCGATCAATACTGCATGTTCCAGCTCACTGGTTGCTATAGACCTGGGCTTTAATAGTCTGCAAAGGGGCGATACTGATCTGGTACTTGCTGGTGGCGTGAATATTATTAATTCTGCCCAGGCTTATACAATGGCGGTAAGGGCAGGGATGTTATCTGCAGATGGCCGCTGTTATACTTTTGACAACAGGGCAAATGGTTTTGTGATGGGCGAGGGAGTTGGCGTTATCGTCCTTAAAAGACTCGCCGATGCAGAGCGGGACAATGACCGGATTTATGGCGTGATCAAAGGGAGCTTAACCAATCAGGATGGCACAACCAACGGAATAACTGCACCAAGTGTATTGTCACAACAGGAACTGGAAAAAGAAGTTTATAACCGGTTTAACATCAACCCCGAGACCATCAGTTATGTAGAAGCACATGGAACAGGTACGAGCCTGGGTGATCCAATAGAGTTTGAAGCTTTAACAGCATCCTTCAGGTCTTATACTGCTAAAAATAACTTCTGTGCTTTAGGAAGTGTAAAAACTAATATTGGACATGCACTGGAGGCCGCAGGAATTGCCAGCGTACTGAAAGTTGTACTGGCACTCAAGCATCAGCAATTACCCCCAACTATCAATTATAAACAGCATAACCCATTGATCAATTTTGAAGGTAGCCCGTTCAGGATACAAGATCAGCTTACTGCATGGGGCACTCCTGAAAATACACGGAGAAGGGCAGCGGTAAGTAGTTTTGGTTTTAGTGGAACGAATGCCCATATGGTGATTGAGGAATATATTCCCGTGCAAAAAAATGGCGTTCAAAATACAGGGGAAGTCCTGGTTTTATTATCTGCTAAAAACAAAGAGCAACTGCTTTTGCAAGCTGAACAATTGATAGAACATATTCAAAACGAACCAGCTATAAGCTTATACAATATTGCTTATACTCTGCAGACTGGCCGGTCTGTAATGGAAGAACGGCTTGCTGTTCCAGCCAGAACTATGAACGAACTCCTGGCGCGTCTTATGGATTTTACCGAAGGAAAAACTGGTCAGTATTACCATGAAAATATCAGGAAACACAAGAAGTCAGTAGCAGGTGAAATTAATGAAAGGACTAATATTCAGAACGCTATAGCTAACAAGTTATGGGATACTTTAGCTGTTTACTGGGTTAAAGGATTCCGGGTAGCATGGAATATTTTTTATCAGGATAGTAAACCCGATAAGATTACGTTACCGCATTACCCATTTTTCCGGGAACGTTTCTGGTTAAAATCAAAGCAAGGCACAGCAACATCAAATGTTGTTTTACATCCTTTATTACACATGAATAATTCGACGCTTAACAAGCAGCAGTTTAGCAGCCGGTTCACTGGCACGGAATTGTTTTTAAGGGATCACAAAGTTCTTGGAGATCAGGTTTTACCTGGAGTTGCGTATTTGGAAATGGCCAGGGCGGCGGGGGCATATGCAACAGAAGCAACCATTACTCAATTTAAAGAAGTGAATTGGTTACAGCCTGTTAAAGTTAACGCATCGCCGGTTGAGGTTCATTTGAATCTTCAGGCTAAAGGTGATGAGGTTATTTATGAAATCTACACCAGCGGAGAAGAAAAGCAGTTATATGGTCAGGGTGTTTTAAGCACTTTATCTTTACCCACACCAGTAACAAGAGATCTTCATGAATTGCGTAGCAGTTTAACGCCCATTGGAAATGGTTTTTCAGAAAAGGGTGGTTTTTCAGACAAGGGTGGTTTTTCAGACAAGGGTGGTTTTTCAGAAAAGGGTGGTTTTTCAGACAAGGGTGGTTTTTCAGACAAGGGTGGTTCTTCAGACAAGAATGGTTATCAGCAGGGAGCAGATTATTATGCAATATTCCGTTCGATAGGACTTGACTACGGAAAAACCTTTCAGGGGATTCAGCAGATTTATTATAGTGAAGAAGCGGCTTTGTCCAGCCTGTCTCTGGCAGCAGAAACTGGTTTCTGCTTATCTGCCGGAATGATGGATGGTGCCTTGCAAACCTGTATGGCAATGAGTCTTTTAACGCAAAATCAGCAGTTAATGCTTCCTTTTAGTGTAAGAGAAATTAATATTTATCAGCCTTTGCCTGAAGAAATCTGGTGTTATGCCAGAAAAAACAGTTCAGGTAAATCGGCCAGTAGTTATGAAATAGAGTTATTAAACGGAGCAGGTGAAGTGCTGATCAGTTTTACTGAATTGGTGGTTTTACCTTTAGAAGTTGATCGGGTTAAGCCTGCTTTGCATCATAATCAGGCCGTTGAGGTATCGGATGGCCTAAATTTATATACGCATAGCTGGCAGGCGGAGGTTATAGTGCAAAAAGAACTGGAGCTATCGAATACAGTTCCATTGGTTTTTCTGGCAGGAGGATCGGCATTGCTGGCAGAAAAGCTGGAAGAAAGATTGGAATGTGAGGTGAGATTAATCAGCGAAAATACACCTGAAGGAGTTTTTGTCCAGGTTTTGGAAGAATTCCAGCAAAGAAAACTGGCTAAAACTGTGGTCCAGTTTGTTTATGCGATCACTGATGAACTGGATTACAGCTTTATTTCGGGGATGTTAAAGACTGCAGTGCAGGAAAGTTCATTGCTACTAGGGAAGACGATTGGTGTAGAAAGTTTGTCAGTCAATGAACTGAGTTCGCTGAGCGAGATTTTATTGGCAGAGCAAGCGAATCCGGCAGCAGAAGTACGTTATCAAAACGGACAAAGGGAAGTGAAAGAATTGCAGGCTTTATCGGGAATTCAAGACCTGTCTAAGCGTACTGAATCCTCCGAAGCTGTTGAATTAAGTACTGGTATTAAAGAAAACGGAGTATACCTGATTACTGGTGGTGCTGGTGGTTTAGGATTAATTTTCGCTGCTTATCTGAATAAAGTAACCGGAACGAAAGTTATCCTTGCGGGTAGAAGTTTATTGGGGGTTACACAACAGGAGGTCATAAAGACAATGTCTCATGTAGTTTATGAACGTTGTGATATGACCCATATCGAAGAAGTTAAGGCTTTGGTAGGTAAAATCAAGAATCAATATGGACACTTGAATGGTATTGTCCATAGTGCCGGAGTGACCAGGGACAGTTTGCTGCAGCATAAAACAGCAGTTGAAGTCCGGGACGTATTTTCAGCTAAAGTTAATGGGGCTAAAAACATAGATGAGGCTACTAAACAGGAGCAGCTTGACTTTATGATTTATTGTTCTTCGCTGGCCGGAGTTTTTGGAAATACCGGACAATCAGATTATGCTGCTGCCAATGCATGGCTTGATCATTTTGCTGATTACCGCGAACAGAAACGTAATCAGGGCAAAAGAACAGGAAAAACACTAAGTATCAACTGGCCGCTTTGGAAAGAAGGCGGGATGCAAATCAGCGCAGAGCAGGAAAAATATATGGCCCATCATTTTGGCTTAATGCCCATGCCAACAGTTGATGGTCTTCGGGCTTTAGAACAATTGTTAAACCATACGGTAAAACAGGGAACTGTTATTTATGGTAATCCTGACAAATTAGGACTGCCACGTAGCCCGTATATAATACAGGAATTGTCTTTAACTGCTAAAACGCCTTCGTCTGCGACACTTTATTCTACAACACCTTTAACTTCAACAATACTTGAAAAACCTGCTTTAGTGGCTATAGCAGATGATAATTTACGGGTAGCGGCAACAGTTTATCTGGGTGGGCTACTGGCTGGGGCATTAAAAATACCGGTAGCCAGGTTACAACCAGATCTACCTTTTGAACAGTTTGGGATTGATTCTACAATAGTCATCAGGCTAACTAATCTTTTAGAAGAAAGCCTCGGTAAAGTATCCAGAACAGTGTTTTTCGAATGTCAGACCCTCGATGAACTCGTTTCTCATTTCTTAGTTACGCACCGTGATGTATTGTCTGCTTTAACAGGTATTGCACATGCAGTTGCAACTCCTTTAACGAGTGAAGCAACTTTTTTAACGGTCGAAGCTATTCCTGTGGCTGTTTCAACTCCTTTTATCCCTGTAACACTGACTAACCTGGTTCCTGAACAAATAATCAGAACGGAAGGCCGGGGTGGAAAAGAACCGCAATTAGCTAATGATGTAGCCATTATTGGTGTTAGCGGCAGGTATCCGGGGGCTAAAAACCTGAATGAGTTTTGGGAAAACTTAAAAGCAGGAAAGGACAGCATTACAGAAATACCAGATAGCAGATGGAAAATCAGTGATTTTTATGATGCGGTAAAAGGTAAAAATGGGAAGACCTACAGTAAGTGGGGAGGTTTTATGGATGATGTTGATCTTTTTGACCCATTATTCTTCAATATCTCTCCGAGAGAGGCTGAAATCATGGATCCTCAGGAAAGACTGTTTTTACAAACAGTATGGGAAACAATGGAAGATGCAGGTTATACCAGGGCCAGGTTACAAGGGAAAACAGAGGAAATATCTGGTCTTGCTGGTCAGGTTGGCGTTTATGTCGGTGTGATGTACGAAGAATACCAGTTATTCGGGCCACAAGAGACTGCTAATGGTAATCCTACTGCTTTGCTGGGAAACCCCAGCAGCATCGCTAACAGGATCTCTTATTTTTTCAATTTCCACGGGCCAAGTATGGCGGTAGATACCATGTGCTCTTCTTCTTTAACGGCTATACATCTAGCTTGTAAAGACTTACAATCCGGAGAAATAGAAATGGCAGTAGCAGGCGGGGTAAACTTAAGCCTGCATCAGAATAAATTCCTGATTTTAAGCGAAGGAGGTTTTGCTTCCAGTAAAGGACGTTGTGAAAGCTTTGGGGAGGGTGGTGAGGGGTATGTGCCCGGCGAAGGAGTGGGCGCAGTATTGCTGAAGCCGCTGAGCCGCGCGATCGCTGATGGTGACCGTATTTATGGGGTCATCAAAGGTACAGCGGTAAACCATGGAGGTAAAACTAATGGATATACGGTGCCAAATCCAAAAGCACAAACTGCGGTTGTGAAGACCGCAATGAAAAGAGCAGGTGTAAAAGCAGAAGATTTCAGCTATATCGAAGCCCATGGTACAGGGACAAGTCTGGGAGATCCAATAGAACTGACGGGTTTGAAAAATGCATTTGAATCTGCTGAGAAGCAGTTCTGCAGTATTGGCTCCGTTAAATCCAATATCGGACATTGTGAATCGGCAGCCGGGATATCAGGCCTGACTAAAGTATTGCTGCAAATGCAACATCGTCAGCTGGTACCTTCCTTGCATTCTGCCACCTTGAACCCAAATATAGATTTTGAAAATAGTCCATTTAAAGTGCAGCAAGAGCTGGAAGAATGGCCTGCGGTGAATCAGAAAGCCCGTTTGGCAGGAATCAGCAGCTTTGGCGCAGGAGGCAGTAATGCACATATTATCATTGAGGAATATGTTGCTCCTGAACCTGAGCATTATAGCGCTGCAGGGCCAGCGCTCATTTTATTATCGGCAAAAGATGCCAGCAGACTTAAAGATCAGGTTATTAATCTTAAAAATCTGGTTCAAGAACGTCCTGAACTCAGCCTGCATGCTATCGCTTATACTTTACAGACCGGAAGAGAAGTGATGGAGGAGAGACTTGCATTTTTAGCTGCAGACAGGGCTGAATTACTTCGAAAGCTTACCAATTACCTGGAAAATAAAATGCAGGATTTACTGATTGGCAATACCCGTAAGGATGATCCGGGTTTTTTACTGGAAGGAAAAGCCGGTAAAGCTTATCTGGAAAGTGCTATCCTGGAAAGGGAAAGCCATTCTTTAATTCAGTTGTGGATCAAAGGGGTGGCCATCGACTGGAATTTGTTGTATCCAGACAAAAAACCAGCAAAAATCAGCTTACCTGCTTACCCTTTTGCCAGAGAACGTTACTGGTTTCAGCAGCAGGAAAAAACGGCTGTAAAGCACAGCAATCAACTTCATCCTTTAGTACACACTGCGGATGAAAAACAATTACATCCTCTTTTACATACTTACAAAGCAGAATTAACATTTTAATTGACATCTACCATGAAAAAACAAAATCAATTCAGCAGTGTATATACCGGGAAAGAATTCTTTTTAACAGATCATATGGTAATGGGAGAACAGGTTTTGCCTGGTGTCGCTTATCTTGAAATGGCCAGGGCAGCTGGAGAATATGTTGCACAGGAAACCATCACCCAAATTAAAGAGGTGAATTGGTTACATCCTGTAAAGGTTAAAGAATCGCCAGTAGAACTGCATATCAGCATTCAATCCATAGCGGATGAGTTTACTTATGAAATCTATACCACAACTGCAGAAAAAACTTTGCATGGACAGGGAATATTGAGCACTTCTTTACAACAAGCGCCAGCGGCAAAGGATATTACAGCATTGCGCCATAGTTTTACGCAAAGTGAAGAAAAAGCTGGTGTTCAGGATGGAGCAGGTTTTTATGAGATATTTAGTTCGATCGGACTTGACTATGGAAAAACCTTCCAGGGAATTCAGCAGATTTATTATAACGCAAAAGCAGCTTTATCCAGCATTGTATTACCGGCAAATGCAGGTTTTCTGTGGTCTCCCGGGATGATGGACAGTGCGCTGCAGACTTGTATGGGAATCAGTCTTTTAGACGGTAGTCAGCAGTTGATGCTTCCATTTAGTGTGAGAGAGATTAATATTTATCAGCCATTGCCTGAAGAAATCTGGTGTTATGTCACAAAAAACAGCGCAGGCAAAATGGCCAGCAGCTACGATATTGAATTGTTAAATGAAGCAGGAGAGGTGCTGATTAGTTTTACTGAACTGGTAGTTTTACCGCTAGCCCTTAAAAATAATGCTGATTCAACAGCAGGACTAAATTTATATAGCCAGAATTGGCAAACTGAGACCATAAGCAGCAGGGAGCTGGAACAATCCGGTACTAAAGAAGGGACGGCTCCGCTTGTTTTTATCGCCGGAGCAGCTGCGCTACTTGCGCAGAAGCTGGAGGAAAGATTGGAGTGTGAGGTAAGGATGGTTAGTGAAGGTACACCGGACGCTGTTTTTATCCAGGTATTGGAAGAATTGCAACAAAGAAAACTTGCTAAGTCAACAGTGCATTTTGTTTATGCGGTAACCGATGAGCTGGATTACAGCTTTATTTCAGGGATGTTAAAGACAATTGCACAGGAAAATCCATTGTTTAGTGGAAAGATGATTGGGGTAGAAAGCCTGGCTATCAGTGAACTGGCCAATTTAACTGGGATTTTACTGGCAGAGCAGGGAAATGCAGCAGCAGAGGTACGTTATCTAGATGGACAAAGAGAAATTAAAGTTTTAAATCCAGTTTCTGCTTCATCAAAAAATACAGAGAATTATACCAATGATGAGCTTCAGGATACATTAACAGCAGGAAACATTAGTAAAGAAAATGGAGTCTATCTGATCACCGGTGGTGCAGGTGGGCTGGGATTGATTTTTGCTGCTTACTTGAATAAGGTAGCGGGAACAAAAGTAATCCTTGCAGGCAGAAGTGTTTTGAGTACTGCACAACAGGAACATTTAAAAGAATTGCCACATACGGTTTACGAACGTTGCGACGTCACTCAGCTGGAAGAAGTAAAGGCATTGGTAGAAAAAATCAAGGCTGAAAACGGGCATTTAGATGGAATTATTCATAGTGCCGGATTGACCCGGGATAGTTTGCTGATGAATAAAACAGCCATTGAAGTTGAAGCAGTTTTTTCCGCAAAGGTTAAAGGTGCTAAAAACTTGGACGAGGCAACGCAGCAAGAACAACTGGACTTTATGGTTTATTGTTCCTCCCTGGCCGGAGTTTTTGGAAATACAGGACAGTCAGACTATGCTGCTGCCAATGCATGGTTAGATAATTATGCGCATTACCGTGAACTGGAGCGTATTCAGGGTAAAAGAACAGGGAAAACATTAAGTGTCAACTGGCCTTTATGGAAGGAAGGCGGGATGCAGATTGACCAGGCGCAGGAAAAGTATATGGCCAATCATTTTGGCTTATTGCCGATGCCTGCTGCTGATGGACTTGCCGCTTTTGAAAGTTTATTAAATAGTAACGAGTCTCAGGGAGTCGTTTTATATGGTAATCCGGATAAATTAAATGCGCTTTTAACTCCGCCATCAGCTCTGCAAAGAAAAAAGGCTGCGGTAGGAAAAGCAGCAGCAGTAAATGAGGAAGTACTTTATGCTGCCTCATTGACTTATCTGCGTAGTCTGTTGACCAAAGAGCTCAGAATGAAGGAAGAAAAGTTAGACGCAGAAACTCCTTTTGAGCAGTATGGAATTGATTCCATTATGATCACCAAATTAACTAATTGCCTGGAGGCTGTTTTCGAAAGGATACCCAGAACCTTGTTTTTTGAGTGTCAGACTTTAGCCGAATTAACTGAATACTTTGTGGAAGTTTATCCTGATAAATTAATACAACTTACGGGTTTAAAAGTCTCATATTCTGATTTATCACCTGTTTCCGTTGAAGCTATTGATGAAATTAATAATCAGACTTCAGCAACAGCTGCCGTATTCAATGCCCATGCTATATCGCAAAATAAGACAGCTCTCCAGCCAAAAGAAATATCAAAAACAGCTGTCGCAAAGTCAGCGATTCCGGTGGCTAAAGAACCTATTGCCATCATTGGCTTAGGGGGAAGATACCCGGGGGCTAAAACCATTGCAGATTTCTGGGAAAACTTAAAGGCAGGGAAAGACAGCATCACAGAGATTCCGGCAGATCGCTGGGACCTGACAGATTTCTATGACAAGGAAAAAGGTAAAGCTGGTAAAAGCTACAGCAAGTGGGGTGGGTTCCTGGAGGATATGGATCATTTTGATCCCTTGTTCTTTAATATTTCTGTTCGTGAGGCAGAGTTAATGGACCCGCAAGCTCGCCTTTTCCTTCAAACGGCCTGGGAAACACTGGAAGATGCGGGTTACACCAAAACTAAATTACAAGGAGAAAAAGGTAAGAACTCTTTAGGTGCACAAGTGGGCGTATATGTAGGCGTGATGTATGAAGAATATCCACTGTTTGGTGCCGAAGAGAATGCAAAAGGTAATTTTGTAAACCCCGGAGGAAGTATCAGCAGTATTGCAAACCGTGTATCTTATTTCTTCAATCTTCATGGACCAAGCATGGCGATTGATACCATGTGTTCTTCGTCTTTAACGGCTATTCATCTGGCTTGTGAGAGTATTCAGAATGGGAGTTGTACCATGGCACTTGCAGGTGGGGTGAACCTTAGCGTGCATCCAAATAAGTATTTAATGCTGAGCCAGGGTATGTTTGTTTCTAGTGAGGGACGGTGTGAAAGTTTTGGTGAAGGTGGCGAAGGGTATGTGCCAGGTGAAGGTGTAGGAGCAGTATTGCTCAAATCACTGAGCCAGGCATTGGCAGATGGTGACCGTATTTATGGTCTGATTAAAGGAACTTCGCTGAACCATGGTGGTAAAACGAATGGGTATACCGTTCCTAATCCAAAAGCACAGGCTGCGGTGATTAAAGCTGCAATGAAAAAAGCGGGTGTAAAAGCAGAAGACTTCAGTTATATCGAGGCGCATGGAACAGGGACAAGCTTGGGCGATCCTATAGAAATAGCCGGTTTGGCCAAGGCTTTCGATTCAAAGAACAAACAGTTTTGCAGTATTGGTTCGGTGAAATCAAATATCGGTCACTGTGAATCAGCTGCTGGAATATCAGGGTTAACCAAGGTATTATTGCAATTAAAGTACCGCCAGCTGGTTCCTTCCTTACATTCTGCGAAGCTGAATCCCAATATAGATTTTGAAAATACACCTTTTAAAGTTCAGCAGGAACTCGAAAAATGGCCTGCATTGAATAATAAACCAAGAATTGCTGGTATCAGTGGTTTCGGAGCGGGCGGTAGTAATGCACATTTGATTATAGAGGAATATGTGCCCTTGACAACTACAGCTTATACGCAGGTTATACCGCCTGTTATCGTCTTGTCTGCAAAAGATACAGACCGGTTGAAGGAGTTGGTGGCCAATTTGAAAAGTTATGTGGAAGCACAACCTGAGCTGAATCTTGATGACCTTGCTTACACTTTGCAAACAGGAAGAGAGGCTATGGAAGAGCGGTTAGCTTTTATAGCTGAAGACAGGGAAGATTTAATCGCTCTGCTCAATGACTACCAAAATCAAAAGATACAGGAATTATATATTGGAAATACCCGCAAAGATCATCCGGGGATTTCGCTGGAAGGAAAGTCTGGTAAAGCTTATCTGGAAAGTGCAATCCGTGAAAAAGAAAGTCATTCCCTTGCACAGTTATGGGCTAAAGGAGTTAATATAGACTGGAATTTACTGTATACAGCGGTCAAACCATCATTAATTGGTTTACCCGCTTATCCGTTTTCTAGTGAACGTTACTGGTTCCCGCAGGGCGAAGGTGAATTATCGGTGAACAGGGGAGCTAAACTGCATCCTTTATTGCATAGCAATTCTTCAAGCCTTCAGGAACAGCAGTTTACGAGTGTTTATACGGGTAAGGAGTCATTTTTAATGCACCATCAGGTGCAGCAGGTAAAAATATTACCTGGGGTGGCTTACCTGGAATTAGCGAGGGCTGCGGCTGAGCAATCTGTTCAGGACAAGGTCACACAATTAAAGGAGATAACCTGGTTTAGCCCTGTAAAGGTGGAAGCAATTCCGCAAACAGTTTTTACCAGCTTATTTTCAGGTGCCGATCAACAGATTGAATATGAGATCTATACCGATAATGGTACTGAAGAATTCTTGCATTGCAAAGGGCTTTTGACCACAAAAGAGTTGGATAGGCCGGAAAAACAAGATCTGGAGAAAATAAAGTCTGCTTTAACGCAGGAAATCAGTGGTGAGGCCTGTTATGGCTTATTTAGTGAAGCAGGGATTGAATATGGAAGTAGTTTCCGTGGAATAAAGGCATTATATTATAATGAAGATGCTGTATTATCCCGTATTTCTTTGCCACAGGATCAAGCCTATGTGCTTAATCCTGGGCTACTGGATAGTGCTTTGCAAACTTGTATTGGCATGCAATTGGGCAAAAGCAGTAAAGAGATTCTATTACCATTCAGTGTTACTGAACTTAACATCTATCAGGCTTTACCAGAAGAGGTATGGTGTTCCGCTAAAAGGAATAGAGCAGGTAGCCGGGTTAGTAGCTATGATGTGGATTTGCTGGATGCTGAAGGACAGGTGCTGATCAGTTTTAAAGAGTTGGTATTGTTGCCGTTAAATGGCTTCACGAAGCTTGGAACAACAGTTAATGCAGGAACAGCGGTTAATCCAGAAACAACTAGTAATGCGGGAATAACAGTTACTACAACGACTGGTGTTTATGCAGCAACAGCTGCTAACGCACCAACGCAGCTTCCAGTGGTTGCTGCCGAAAGTGAAATCAGCCAGAAGCCTGTGCTGCAGAAAGTTAATGGATTGCATTTATTCGCGGATAACTGGAAACCTGATGTACAGCCTTTTGTTTCTTTAACGGCAGTAACACCGCTGATTATATTGGCAGGGGGTACTGAGGTCATGGCTGCTGGACTTCAGGAGAACCTTTCTCTGGTTGTTAAAGCTAGTAACCACATCAATGAGGAAGATTTCTTCAATGAAGTACTGGCGATTGCGAAAGTCTTAATGCCGCACAAAAATCCAGCGCACCTGGTCATTGTGTGCAGTCTGGATAATTATAGACAATACGGTTTTATCACAGGTTTATTAAAAACATTAACACAGGAAAATCCAAAAATCACTGGTAAACTGATCAGTGTAGAAGAACCTGTTTTCCAGCATATAGAAGAACTGACAAATGTAATCGCTGCTGAACAGCAAACCATTGATCAGGAAATACGCTATCGTGCAGGTTTACGTGAAGTGAGAACGATGGAAAGCGTTTTAGCTAAAACATCAGACACCGCAAATATTCAAATTAAAACTGGCGGTGTATACCTGATTACTGGCGGTGCTGGTGGATTGGGGCTGATCTTTGCCCAGTATATCAGTAAAACGAAGGGTGTAAAACTAATTTTAACAGGAAGAAGTGAGTCGCTGAGCCCGGCGCAGCAAAAAGCAGTTGGCCGGCTTGGCGCAACCTATTACCATTGTGATGTAAGTGATGCCGTAGCGGTAAATGAGCTGGTTAAAAACATCCTTGCTGAACACAAAAAACTGGACGGTATTATCCATAGTGCTGGTGTGATCCGGGACAGTTTAATCGTTTACAAAACAACAGCAGAAGTAAAACAGGTCTTTGCTGCTAAAATAAAAGGAACTAGAAATCTGGATCTTGCTACGAAAGACCTGGCACTGGACTTCATGGTTAGCTGTTCTTCGATAGCCGGAGTAAATGGCAATGCCGGGCAATCGGATTATGCTGCTGCAAATGCATGGGTTGATAATTACGCTTATTATAGAGAAAATGAGCGTCTTCAGGGAAGGCGTCAGGGTAAAACTTTAAGCATTAACTGGCCTTTATGGAAAGACGGTGGGATGCAGCTGGATGCAGAAAGCGAAACTTATATGGAGCTGCATTTCGGTTTAATCCCCATGCCAACAACCGCAGGATTAGAAGCATTTGAAGATTTAATGAACAGCGAAATTGTACAGGGAATGGTACTGTATGGTCAAACTACTCAACAGTCAATTTTAGTAGATCAGCTTATTGAAAGTGCTGAATCTTTGTTGAATGAATCGATGAAGACGTTGGATATTGTACCTGTAACAGCTGCAGTAACTAACGAAATTTTAAATGATGCAGCTATAAAATATCTCCGTAAATTACTGGCTAAGGAATTAAGAATGCCGGAAGAAAAACTATTGGCAGAAGTTCCTTTTGAAAATTACGGAATTGATTCTGTGTTGGTAATCAGGCTCTCCAATCGTTTAGAGGAAGTGTTTGGTAAGCTGCCACGTACTTTGTTTTTCGAGTATCTGAGCCTGAAGGAGCTTTGTGGTTATTTTCTGGAAGCCCACCGCTCACAGGTATTGGACCTTACAGGTTTGGCTGTAGTTTTGGCCCCGGTGACTTCAGTTGTTCAGCAAGAAGCTACAATGGCTGGAACGCCTTTCGTTAATCAAAACAGACGTCAGCGTTTTGCTGGCGTAACGCAACAACAACAACAACAACAACAAAATAATTTAACGGAAGCCATTGCCATCATTGGGATTAGCGGACGTTATCCTGGTGCAAATAATCTCTCAGAATTCTGGGAAAATCTTAAGGCAGGAAAAGACTGTATTACTGAAGTCCCTGAAGACAGATGGAATGCAGAGGAAATGTATCACGAAGAAAAAGGACAACCCGGCAAAAGCTATAGCAAATGGGGCGGGTTCATGAATGATATTGATAAGTTCGATCCTTTATTCTTCAATATTTCTCCAAGAGAAGCGGAATTAATGGACCCGCAAGAAAGACTGTTCCTACAAACAGTTTGGGAAACAATGGAAGATGCAGGTTATACCCGTGAAAGCCTGCGGGCTGAGGATATGCAAAGTGGAATTGCCAGAAGAATAGGAGTTTATGCTGGTGTGATGTACGAAGAATACCAGTTGTTTGGTGCGGAAGAAAGAATGAAAGGGAATTTTGTGACCCCTGCTGGCATTGCCAGCAGCATTGCGAACAGAGTTTCTTATTTTTTCAACTTTAATGGCCCAAGCATGGCCGTAGATACGATGTGTTCCTCGTCATTAACGGCTATTCATCTGGCTTGTAAAGATATCTTGACCGGAGATACAGATATGGCTATTGCTGGTGGGGTTAATGTGAGCGTTCATCCAAACAAATACCTGATGTTAAGCCAGGGTCGTTTTGTCTCTGGTGCGGGGCGTTGTGAAAGTTTCGGAGAAGGCGGGGATGGTTATGTACCTGGTGAGGGCGTAGGAACGGTGTTATTAAAGCGTCTAAGCGAAGCAATCAAAGATGGCGACCACATTTACGGTCTGATTAAAGGCACCGCTTTAAATCACGGCGGAAAGACAAATGGATATACAGTTCCTAATCCTAAGGCACAAGCTGCGGTTATTAAAGCAGCGATGAAAAAAGCAGGGGTAAAGGCCGGTGATTTTAGCTATGTTGAAGCACATGGAACAGGTACGAGCTTGGGTGATCCTATCGAAATTGCGGGTTTAAACAGAGCATTTGAAACCACAGACAAACAATTCTGCAGCATTGGCTCTGTCAAATCGAATATTGGTCATTGTGAGTCTGCGGCAGGTATTTCGGGTTTAACGAAAGTGATCTTGCAGCTTCAGCACCAACAATTCGTTCCATCACTGCATTCTGCTGCTTTAAATCCGGAAATTGATTTTGTAAACAGTCCGTTTAAAGTACAGCAGGCTTTAGAGGAATGGCCTTCAATAGCGGGTAAAGCACGTATTGCAGGCATCAGCGGCTTTGGTGCCGGAGGTAGCAATGCCCATGTCATTATCCAGGAATATCAGAGATCAACTGTTCAGACCTACGCCTATCAGATGCCTGCGATCATTGTTCTTTCTGCGAAACAGGCCAGCCGTATTTTAATCCAGGTAAGCAACTTAAAAAGCTTTTTGGAAGCACATCCGCAAACGAATTTATATGACCTGGCTTATACGCTGCAAATAGGCAGAGAGGCCATGGATGAACGCCTGGCATTTATTGCAGACAGTATCGAAGATTTGCTGGTACAATTAACTCAGTATCATCAGGGGGAAACAGCAAATTCAATTGCTGGGAATATCCGTAAAGAAGAGGCTGCTGTTGAAGGAAATGATGCCAGAACAATTGCCCAGGCATGGGTGAGAGGAATGGCTACGGATTGGAACCTATTGTATCAGCAGGGCTTGCCTTCGCGGATCAGTTTGCCAACCTATCCATTTGTGAAAGACCGGTACTGGATCCCTGTATTAAACAAGGAAATTATACAAAACGGAACAGTTAATTTACATCCGCTGCTACATAGCAACGAGTCTGATTTGGGTGCGCAAAAGTTTACCAGCACTTATACAGGTAAAGAAGATTTCTTAATTAAATGCCACATTCCTAATTATAAAGAGTTGCCAGCTACAGCATTACTTGAACTGGCAAGAGAAGCAGGGGAGCGGAGTTTGCGTCAAAATATTACACAAATCAAAGACGTCACCTGGATGGATCCTATCCGGGTAAATGGTTCTCCGGCTAAAGTGCAGATCAATTTGTTTGCTGCCGGAAAAGACATAGGATATGAAATTTATACGCATCATCAGGAGCAAAAGGAAAAGCTCAGCGGGCAAGGTTTATTGAATGCAACGCCACAGCAAGTACCGGATAAAAAAGATATTCAGGCTTTACTGAAGCGGTATCAGCAAGAGATCACAAAAGATGAGTTTTATCAATTGTTTGCTGATGCAGGTAAAAATCATGCGCTTGATTTTCAAGGAATAGTTAAGCTGTATTGTAATGAAACTCAGGCGCTGTCAAAAATTGAATTGCCGGTTACTGATGGTTTTATCTTATCTCCGGGATTACTGGATAGTGCGGTACAAACCTGCACTGGCTGGCTGCTAAGCAAAGGTGAACGCTTATTATATCAGCTTTCGGGAGTTGCCGAGGTCACGATTTTCGGAACATTACCTGCTGTGATCTGGTGCCATGCCGTTTTCGAAAGACAGGCAAAGGGCGCAATTTGTTGCCAGCTTGAAGTGTTGAATGCGCAGGGAGATGTTTTACTTCATTTCAAAGACTTGATCTTAATTCCTGAGCAACATTCAGAAAATGGCTTAAAAGTCAATTCTTCCATGGCTTACAAACCAGTCTGGGACCGGATTATAGCCTCAACTACCGCTTCAGCTCCAATCCTGGGAAAACAAGTTATAGTGCTTGGAAATTCTAATCCGGTATTTGCACAGGGGCTTAGTGAGTGGTTAACGATGCAGGGAGCAGAAGTTTCAATCGTTGAAAAACTGGAAGCTATTCCTGATGCGCTTGCGGGTGTGTATCTGTTGCAAGGGTTGCCAGGAAGCCCTGAAGAATCGCAGCAAGAATTAGCGGTGTTTACGAGTGTGAAACAATTATTAGATGCAGCGGTCAAAGATTTAAAGCTGACTGTATTTACTTGTCAGACGCAGCAAGTATTTGCTGATGATTTAGTAAAAGCTGCTGGCAGCGGGATTACCGGATTGATTGGCGCGTTAGTGAAAGAACAGCCGCAGTGGTCAGTCAACAGGATTGATTTGCAGCTGTCGGCTGATCTTCTGATGCCAGTCGAACCTGACTGGTCAACGCTGCTGGCTATGAGTTTAAATCAAGAAAATGCGGTGACTTGTTTAAGAGGTGGTCATTACTATAAACAACAGTTATATCCTTTAGTATTACCAGAGATAAGATCCTCAAAATTCAGAAAATCTGGTGTTTATATTTTGTTAGGTGGTGCTGGTGGACTAGGAATAGTGACCACGGAGTACTTAGTGAAGCATTATCAGGCTCAGGTAATCTGGTTGGGACGAAGACCTGCAGATGCGGTTATTCAAGCCGCTCAGGAAAAAATTTCATTATTGGGGATGAAGCCTGAATACTATCAATGTGATGCTGCTAATCTCACTGACGTTGAAAAAACATATCAGTCAATCAAGGAAACTCACCAGGAAATACACGGTCTTTTTCACTCTGCAATTGTCCTTCAGGATAGGTTGCTGAAGAACATGACGGAAGCAGATTTCAACAAAGCTTTTATCCCTAAGTCTGTAGCAAGCCAGAACCTGGTGCAAGTTTTCGGGCAGGGGCCATTGGATTTCATTTGTTTTTACTCTTCCGTGCAGGCATTGGTCCATGCACCAGGTCAGGGAAACTATGCCGCAGGTTGTGCCTATAAAGACAGTTATGCGTTAAGCGTAAATAGCCAGCATATACCTGTAAAAATTATCAACTGGGGATTCTGGGGTGAGGTAGGTGTAGTTGCTGCTGACGGCTATAAAGACAAAATGAAACAAGCTGGTGTAGAGAGCATCACTGCTGAGGAAGGTATGCAATTACTGGAAATGGTCATCGGCAGTGACCAGCAGCAGGTTGTTGCGATCAAACTCTCTAATACGGCAGCGGCAGCAATACCGGCTATGCGTCAGGATCTGGAAATTTCAGCTGTAAAAGCATTATCGGTGCTGCAATTGGCAAAACCTGATGAGTTGGTTTATCCTAAAGCAGACCAGCTGGATTTGGTTTTTAAGAAATTGTGTTGTAAAGGTCTGTTGCAAGTTTTGCTTGAATCAGGTTTGATGCAGCAGCAACAAGCAGGGCAGACTTTAAGTAGTCTGAGAACAGTATTAGCCATTCAAGATAAGTATGAGCAGTTATTTTTTGTATTGATTGGATTGCTTCAGGAGCAAAATTACCTTACCGTAAATGAGTCACAAATCACGATTGATCCTGTGATTCAATCGGAAATCAGCAATTTCAGTTTTGAACAGCAAATGAATGCATTGGTTGAACAGGAACAGGAATACCGTCCGCATGGCACCTTATTGCAAATCTGTTTAGCGGCTTTCCAGGATATTTTAACTGGAAAACAGCAAGCTACTACTGTGATGTTCCCTGGGGGAAGTATGGCGTATGTAAGCGGCATTTATAAAGGAAATGCGCAATCTGATTATTTCAATAATTTATTAGCCAGCATTGTCAAAAATAGTGTTGCCCAGAGCATTCCTTACTTACAGCCTGGTGAAAAAATCAGGATACTGGAAGTGGGCGCCGGAACAGGCGGCACAAGCCAGGTAGTTTTTAAAGCACTGGAACCCTATAAGGAGCATCTTTTCTATTTGTATACTGATTTGTCGCGTAGTTTCCTGAGCCATGCAGAACAGCATTTTAAAGACATCGCCCCGTATTTAGAAACGGCGATCCTGAATATCGAACAAGCTCCTGATCAGCAGCAGGTTGCTCTTGGAAGCTATGATATTGTGATCGGGGCTAATGTGGTACATGCAACTAAAAATATGGCCGTAACGCTGAACAATATCAAGGCTTTACTGAAGAAAAACGGCCTGTTTATCCTGAATGAAATTGCACGTACTGAACTGTTTACCACACTTACTTTTGGTTTACTGGATGGCTGGTGGCTTTATGAGGATGCAGGAATCAGATTAAAAGGCAGCCCTGGTTTATCAGCAGCAGGCTGGAAGACAGTCTTAACCGAAACTGGCTACTCACAGGTGCGCAGTTATCCGGGAATAGCTGACCTTTCTCAACAGATTGTATGTGCGCTAAGTGACGGCATGGTTCAGCATGGCGTGGTCCAGCACGGAACGGTTCAGCACGGCTTAAAAATTAACGGCATCGTTCCGCAGTCTAAACAACCATTGCCTATGCTTCAAAATGGAGTAATCAAACCAACTGCATCAATAATTAAAGAGAATACATCAGTAATTACGCAAACTGTACCGGTAATGAAAAAAGCAATGGATAATAAAACGCTGGTGAACAAAGTGGTAAACATCGCTGCGGCGCTGATTAAACTGCCACCGGCAGAATTTGATATAGAGAGCCAGTTTATGGACTACGGATTCGATTCTATCCTGAGCATGGAACTGGTTAAAAACATCAATGAAACATTAAATGTAGCATTGAAACCAACTGATATCTTCAGTTATAATAATATACAACAGCTTGCAGATTTTCTGCAGATGAATTTTGGGGAGCTCCTGCAAACAGAGTTTGCAGAAGAAATTGCAGTACCAGTAGTTGCAGCTCCTTTTGTTGCATTACCACAGGCTGTATCACCTATGAAAACCCGTTTTTCGGGTTCTGTGGTAAATGCTGAACCTGTTTACATCGCTGAAAACGATATCGCAGTAATCGGCATGAGCGGCCAGTTTGGTGCTGCAAACGATCTGGACACTTTTTGGGACGTGTTAAAGAATGGACAAAGCCTGGTGGGCGATTTGCCAGAGAGCAGGTGGCAGGGTTATGTGAACAAGGAAAGTTTTAAATGGACTGGAAGCTTCTTGCTGGATATCGATAAGTTCGATCCGGTATTCTTTAAGATTTCTGGAAATGAGGCCGGGTTGATGGACCCTCAACAGCGTTTGTTCTTAGAACATTGCTGGAAAGCCATTGAAGATGCAGCGATTAATCCGAAGTCTTTAAAAGGCAGTAAATGTGGTGTATATGCAGGGGTTGCACCGAGTGATTACAGTATCCGCGAATGTGAAGAGGCATCTGTAATGTGGGGTAATTCAAGTGCTGTCCTGGCTGCCAGGATTTCTTATTTACTGGATTTAAAAGGGCCTGCAGTGTCCGTAGATACAGCTTGTTCAAGCTCTCTTTTAGCGATGGACATGGGTTGCAGCAGTTTACAAAAAGGTGAAACTGATCTGATCATTGCCGGAGGAGTCAATATTATGACTACACCTGGTTTTTATTCGCTGGCCGACAGAGCAGGAATGATGTCTGCTGGCGGACAGTGTTACACTTTCGACAAAAGAGCAGATGGTTTTGTTCCTGGCGAAGGCGTAGGGGTCGTGATCATGAAACGCCTTGCGGATGCAGAAAGGGATGGTGACCGTATTTATGGGGTGATTAAAGCGAGTTTAACAAACCAGGATGGAGCTTCGAACGGAATTACTGCGCCAAGTGTTTTAGCGCAGCAGGAATTAGAAAAAGAGGTTTACCAGAAGTTTAAAATCAATCCGGAAACCATTTCTTATGTAGAAGCACATGGCACAGGAACAAGTTTGGGTGATCCTATTGAACTGGATGCTTTAACACATGCTTTTAGAAAATATACGGAACGGAAACAGTATTGTACCATTGGAAGTGTTAAAACCAACATCGGCCATACATTAGTTGCTGCGGGGGTAGCAGGGGTAATAAAAATCATGTTATCCTTAAAACATAAGCAGTTGCCTCCTTCGCTGAATTATGAAGAATGTAACCCTCTGATTGATATGCTGAACAGTCCTTTCAAGGTGGAACAAAAACTAATGGACTGGGCAACTGAGCATAACAACCCAAGGCGCGCTGCAATCAACAGTTTTGGTTTTAGTGGTACGAATGTCCATATGATTATTGAAGAGTATCAGGATAACCGGCCTGCTGTATCCGTTGCGGGCCCTGCTGTTATTGTAATTTCTGCTAAAAATGCAGAAAGACTTCAAAATCAGGTTAAGAATCTTGTGGTGTGGCTGGAACGTAACCCAGAAACCTTGTTATCTGAAATTGCCTATACTTTACAAAAAGGAAGACAGCCGATGGAAGAACGTCTGGCTATCATTGCTTCCGATCGTGCGGAACTAAATAAACAGCTGGCTGACTTTTTAAATGGAAATACAGATCAGCTGATGACTGGAAATATTAAAAAGAATAAAGCAGACTTTTTACTGGAAGGCGGAGCAGGGCAGGCTTATATTGATTATGCGGTAACGCACGGAGAAATCAAGTCTATTGCGCTGTTATGGACCAAAGGGATTACGATTAGCTGGGACCTGTTATATACTCAGGGTAAGCCAAAAAGAATCAGCTTACCTGCTTATGCTTTTGCCCGTCAAAGGTATTGGGTGCCTGAGGCGAAGAATTTAGTCAGTCAACAGTATCATAGTTACTTACATCCGTTGTTACATCGTAATACTTCAACTGTTAAAGCACTGCAGTTTACCAGCGTTTTCACCGGGAAAGAGCAGTTTTTGGAAGATCACCAAATACAGTCGAAGAAAATATTGCCTGGAGTAGCCTACCTGGAAATGGCCAGGACAGCTGGAACAGAGGCTTTGGGACAAGGAGTAACCGGGCTGAAAAATGTGGCCTGGTTAAGTCCGGTAAGTGTAACTGGGCAGGAAGAAAAAGTAAATATCCGTTTAAAAGATGCTGGTGAAGAACTGAGTTATGAAATTTACTCTGTAGCAGGACAAGAGCGTTTACATAGCCAGGGACGTATTTTAACAGCACCATTGCCAGCAAAAGACCGTCTGGATCTGAAAGCGATCCGCAGCAGGTTAACTCATACTGTTGAACGTACAGTTTGTTACGGCATATTTAAGCAAATGGGGTTGAATTATGGTACCAGCTTCCAGGGAATTGAAACGATGTATTATACAGCGTCAGAAGCCTTGTCAAAGATCTCGCTTCCCCAGGAAAATGGATTTGCCGTTTCTCCCGGTTTACTGGATAGTGCATTGCAAACCTGCATGGGACTCAGTTTCGTAGGTAAAAAATCCAGTGTACAGCTTCCTTTCAGTGTAAAAGAGATTTTGTTTTATGCTGAGGTGCCAAACACAGTCTGGAGTTATGCAAGAAAAAGTAAAACGAATCATGGAAATGGCCCTGTCAATATTTATGATGTAGATATCGTCAATGAAATGGGAGATGTCTTGTTGAGCTTCCGTGATTTTGTAACCCTTCCTGTTGATGGACCGGGGAAAACAGAATCGACTGATGCTATTGTGGATACCTGCATTTTTAACCTGAACTGGGAAGCAGCTGCAGCAGAAGAGAATTTTGCTGCTCAGGAGCATGAAGTGATTCCATTGATTCTTCTGGCCGGTGGCCCGGCACAGCTTGCCGAAAACCTGAAAGGGGAATTAGGGATTGAAACCGAGACTATCACTGGAGAAACTGCTGAGGAATATCTGCTCAATGTGATGGCTGTGGTGAAAAAGAAAGTCGCAGAAAAACACAATTCTCATTTGCTGATCGTTTGCAGCCATGCTGATTACCTGGACTATGGTTTCATATCCGGGTTATTAAAAACAGCTCATCTGGAAAATCCAGGTATCAGCGGAAAACTAATTGTTGTAGATCGCCTTTCTGTTAAAGATATGCCAGAACTGAGTACTATTTTGCAAGCAGAACTGAGCACTGCTGATTCGGAAATCCGTTATGAGGCGGGCCTTAGGAAGGTGAAGAAGCTTCAGGAAATCGATCTGCTGGATCATGATGGATTGAAGATTAAAGAAGGCGGAGTTTACTTGATTCTGGGAGGTGCAGGGGGTGTGGGCAGTATCTTTGCGAACCATATCAGTAAAATCCCGCAGACTAAGGTGATTCTGGCTGGCAGAGGAGAGTTAGATGCCAGAAAGAAAGCTTTAATCGCTGGACTGGCCCATGGTGATTATTTCAATTGTGATATCACCAATAAAGAGGAAGTAATCCACTTATTAGCGCTGGTTAAGGAAAAATATCAGCGGATAGACGGGATTATTCATAGCGCAGGCATAACCAGAGATAGCCTGATTACGAATAAAACAGCGCAAGAGGTACATCAGGTGCTGGGAGCTAAAATTACCGGAGTCAAAAATCTGGATGAGGCTGCTAAAGATGAGGCACTTGATTTCATGATTTTCTTTTCTGGTCTGGCAGGTATCTCAGGCAATGCAGGACAGGCAGATTATGCAGCTGCCAATGTCTATTTAGACAACTATGCATTTTATAGAGAAAGTGAACGTGTAAAAGGCAAAAGACAGGGTAAAACAATTAGTATTAACTGGCCTTTCTGGAAAGATGGCGGGATGTCTATTGATCAGGCAAGCCTGGAATACCTGAACAAACAGTATGGATTGTTGCCGTTACCTTCTGTTTCAGGGATCAATGTTTTTGACCAATTGCTGGCGAGTCAATATAATCAAGCTATAGTGGTTTATGGAAAAGTGGATAAAATAAGGCCACAGTTTCTGAATAAACTGGTTGTAAAACAGAAACAGCTTAGTACTGCTACTGTTGCTATTGTAGAACATCCTGTGGGTTTACAGCTGAAGGTAGCTGCGAAATTACTGGCGATTACGGCTCAATTGTTAAAATTGCCTGAAAGTGACCTTGAACTGGATGAAAAATTAAGTGACTATGGCTTTGATTCAATCTTATTGATCAAATATTCGAATGAACTGAATGATTTCTATGATACAGACCTTACGCCAGCTGTTTTCTATAATTATCCAACTATAGACGGGCTTGCTGAATTCCTGATTGAAGAATATCAGGAGAAGCTCCTGGTTAAACATCAACCGGAGCTGGTTTTTACTCAGGAGGAAGAAATGCCGGAAGAAGCTTTCCAAGAAGTTGTTCAAAAGCGCTATCCCCTTTCTGAAGGTCAAAAAGGTTTATGGTTTATACAACAGCTGGAACCTGAAAATGTAAATTATAATGTGCCTGTATCTTTTATTATACCGGGGGTAATTGAGCATGAATTGGTCAAAAAGGCTTTCCAGTTAACATTGGATGAGTATCCAATCTTAAAATCAAGCTTCCTGACAGATGAATTAACGGGTGAGGTTTATAATCAGTTCAACACGCTGTCAGAAGTTGAACTAGATGATCAGGACCTGACGGAAGATCAACAGATCAAAGAGGTTTGCTGGAAGCTGATCAGAACGCCGTTTAATCTCGAAACGGGCCGTCCTGTCAAACTATACATCAGAAGAGATCAAAAAGCAGCCAAAAACTATGTGCTGCTGGTCTTTCATCATATCATATTTGATGGGATGTCGAGTTCGGTATTTATTGCTTCACTCTTTGAAAAATATCAGGCTCTTGTAAGCGGGCAGAATGTTGCCTTAAAAGAACCGGATTTTGCCTATTTCAATTATGTAGAATGGGAGCAGATTTACATGCAAGGTAAACAAGGAGAGAAAAGCCTGGCTTACTGGAAAGAAAATCTGGCTGGTGTATTGCCAATTCTGAACCTGCCTTATGATTTATATGTTCCTGGTAAACTGAAAACAACAACGATCGGAATTGAGCGGATGCAACTTGAGCAGCAACAGGTGGAACAATTGAAAGAATTAAGCCGTGCGCTGAAAGTCAATCTGTCTGTGATCTTCTCAGGGATTTATGCGATGCTGCTTCATAAACTGACCGGGGAGGAAGATTTGCTGGTCTTAATGCCGACAGCTGGTCGTCCGCGGAAGGAATATGAAAATAGTATTGGTTATTATGTGAACATGATGATTTTGCGCAACCGTGTATCCGGAGATTTGACTTTCGCTGAATTGGTGAAAAATATACAGCAGGAAATGATCAATGGGATATCACATGCTGCTTATCCTTTACCTAAACTATTAGCAGATCTTAATCTTGACCGTTCTGGCAGTAGAGAAACACCGTTTAAGGTGTCGTTCATTTATCAGAATATCTTTGATGAGCTAATGAGTGGCGGTTCGGGAGTTGAAATCTATGATGACGTTTATCAGGAAACCGCACATGTTTATTCCTTGGAAATACAGGATTTAAGAAAAGATATCATTGTTAGTCTGAAATATGATCAGGATGTATTCATTGCCGGTACAATCAAAACGCATATGGGGTATTTCAACGAGCTACTTAAAGGTGTGTTGGAAGATGCTGCCAAACAGCTTAAAATCTATGAAGTGCTTTCTCCAAACGAGATCCATTACTTGTTAAATGAACGCAACGCGACCACTGTGGCTTATCCACAAAATAAAACACTTTCTGATCTTTTTGAGCAGCAGGTGCTTCAAACACCGGACCATATCGCAGTAGTGCATGATGGCAAGCGAATAAGTTACACTGAACTGAACCAGATGGCTAACCGCCTTGCTGCTTTACTAGTCAAATCAGGCCTGCCTGCAAATGCGCCGGTAGCGATAGTTTCTCATAAAAGCCTGGAACAGGTTTGGGGTGTACTGGGTATCCTGAAAGCTGGCGGACATTATATTCCTGTGAAAGGAAGTTTGCCACAGGCAAGGATGAATGAGTTGATTTCCCAGACTGAATCCAGCATTGTATTGGTACAGCGTGATTATCTGGACAAAGTTCATTGTCCGGAAGGCGTAAGGCTCATGGTATTAGAGGAAGATACTTTTGCCGCCGGGCCTGTGGAACATGAAACAGTAAAAGTACTGGATACTGAACTGGCTTATATCATTTTTACTTCTGGATCTACTGGAAAACCAAAGGGGGTGATGATCGATCACAGAGGTGCTGTAAATACACTTTATGATATGAACGCCCGCTTTAACATCACAGCAGAGGATAAGGTATTCGGTATTTCTGATCTGAATTTTGACCTTTCTGTCTATGATATCTTTGGTACACTAGCTTGTGGGGCAACATTGATCCTGCCTTTAGAAAAAGAAGGGTTAAATCCGGATATCTGGCTTCGTTACGTACAAGAAGAAAAAGTAACGGTTTGGAATTCCGTACCTCAGATTGTTAACCTGCTGATAGAAAGACAAGAAGATATGCCAGAAATGCAGCTGTCAAGTTTGAGAATGTACTGGATGAGTGGAGATTGGATCCCACTTGATCTTCCAGGCAGAATCCGGGCGCTGAATCCTGCAAGTGAAGTTATTAGTTTGGGCGGAGCGACAGAAGGTTCTATCTGGTCTATTTATTTCCCGATAGGTGAGGTTGATCCTTCCTGGAAAAGCATTCCTTATGGGTATCCACTTGGAAATCAGGAAATGTATGTGCTGGATGCCAATCTTTCTCCTTGTCCGGTCAATGTTCCTGGTGATATTTATATCGGAGGAATTGGGGTAGCTAAAGGGTATCACAATGATCCGGAGAAAACTGCGGCTAGTTTTATGCTGCATCCAGGAATGGGAAAACAACTTTACCGGACTGGTGATATGGGCTGTCAGCATCCTGATGGATTTATCATGTTCCTTGGCAGACAAGATGGACAGGTAAAGATTAATGGATTCAGAGTAGAGCTGGGAGAAATAGAAACCGTTCTTCAGCTTTCTCCACTGGTTAAACAAGGTATCGTGCTGACTGTGGAAGATGATTGCCGGAATAAGCGGTTGGTGGCTTACGTAGTGGTCTATGATACTTTGAATAAGGAGGAGTTACAACAACATCTGCGGGCTCATTTGCCAGAATATATGGTGCCTTCTTTATTTGTGGAAATAGACAAAATTCCTTTGTCTTCTAATGGAAAAGTCGATCGGAAAGCTTTACCTGATGCAGAATTCAGTACTGTTGCCCAACGGGATTTTATAGCGCCTTGTGATGCAATGGAAATTGAACTGGCTGCGATCTGGTCAAAACTGCTGAAAACAGAAAAAGTAGGTATTCATGATAATTTCTTTGACGCGGGAGGAAATTCGCTGACAATGATCCAGCTAACACATAAAATTAATACAGCATTCGGAAAGGATATTCAGCTGATCCATATTATGAGAAGCCCGACGATTGCTGAAATTAAGGTTCTGATTCATGAATATGAAGATGTACAAGATGCTGCTGTTTTAACCTTAAGAGAGGGATTAGCAGAAGAAGTTGCTTTCATTATTCCAGGAGCGCTTGGTTCAACAGAGGGGTATTTTGGCCTTGCTGGTCATTTACCTGGCGAAGGTGCTGTATATGGTTTGCAGATGAAAGGAATCGCCGGAAATGAAACACCGAATACAAGTATTGAAGCCATGGCTGCGTATAACCTGGAGCAGATCAAACAGGCTGGCGTAATAGGTGGAATTACTTTATTAGCGCATAGTTATGGTGGTATCGTGATCTATGAGATGATCAAACAGGCTGAAGGTACTGGAGTGGAGATCGAGAAAGTCATTTTACTGGATTGTTTTGTAGATCCGCTTTCTTCTTTCTATACCGTAGAGGAGGCTGATAAACTGGGTACTTATTTCCGTTCACTGATTAAGTTCAGCCAGCCATGGCTGGACGAGAAGGCCGTAAATAGTTTAGTTGATCAGTTGCCCGCGGAAAACTACATGACCTTTATTTGTGAAATAGTCCATACGCTTCCTGCAAAAACAATAGGAAAAATGTGGGAGGTTTTCCGTGCAGCAATTTCAGCTGTCTACAGCATGGATGAGCAATTAAACCAGACGGTCAATTTTATACAAGCAGATAATTCAAAATTAGAAGGAGAGGACTGGGGGGATGCGGGTGCTGCAGCTGGCTGGGATAATTATTTCAGCGATGTACAGCTTATTTACTCGCAGGCCAATCACTTTACCATGGTGAATGCACCTTATTGTATAGAATGGTTAACAAAAATGAACATTGAACAGAATATAAAACAAACGCTATAGCAGATATGAAAGTAGTTATGTTTCCCGGACAGGGATCGCAATACAAAGGAATGGGGAAGGCTTTTTTTGATACATTTAAACAGGAAACTATACGCGCATCTGATATATTAGGATACGATCTTGAAGAGTTATGTATTAAAGATCCTGAGCGTCAGCTGGGTAAAACAGCCTTTACACAGCCAGCGCTTTATGTAGTGAATGCGTTTACTTATTATGCAAGTCAGCCAAGAATCAAGCCTGATTATTTTATTGGCCATAGCCTGGGTGAGTACAATGCTTTACTCGCCGCAGAGGCATTTAGTTTTGAGACGGGGTTGAGATTGGTTCAGAAAAGAGGAGCATTAATGGCTGCTGCATCAGGTGGTGGAATGGCTGCGGTATTAGGCCACAAAGTAGAAGCTGTACAGCAAATGTTAGACGAAGGCGGTTATACCGATATTGATATTGCCAATATCAATACGCCCACTCAGATTGTAATTGCTGGCCCGCAGGATGCAATCAACAGAATTGTACAGGAATTTGAGGGCAGGAAGATTAAGATTTTTCCACTTTTTGTAAGTGCTCCTTTCCATTCCAGGTATATGAAACCGGCGGCAGTTGAATTTGAAGAGTTTTTAAAGGACTTTAGTTTTTCTGCGCTGCAGACTCCTGTGATTGCCAATGTTACAGCAAAGCCTTATCAGGATAGCCAGGTAACTGATTTGCTGGCTAAACAGATTGAAAGTTCTGTGCAGTGGACAGATACGATCCGTACGCTGATGGGAAAAGGTGTAGAGGAGTATGAAGAGACGGGCAGCGTTATTCTGACTAAAATGGTCAATGAAATTAAGGAGAATTGTACGCCGATAGTGGATGAAAAGAGCGTTGTGATGGAAAAAGATGTTATGATGGAAAAGGTGGATGCCGGAGAAAAAGTAGTTGCTGGAGAAAAATCCCATACAAATGGTTCGTCTGTCAAGGTAAATGGCAAGCAGATCGGCAAAAGCTGCTTATCCACCCGCCTGGGAAGTCAGGCATTCCGTAAAGATTATGGACTGAAATACGCCTATGTTGCAGGGGCAATGTACAGAGGGATTGCTTCCCGTCAGCTTGTCGTTAAGTTGGCAAAAGCAGGGATGCTTGGTTTTCTGGGAACCGGAGGAATGTCATTGGCCGAAATGGAACAGAACATTATACAGATTCAGAAAGAGTTAACTAATGGGGAAGCTTATGGCGTTAATTTCTTGCATAACCTGAATGACCCGGCGTTTGAAATGAAGGTTGCTGAACTTTTCCTTCGTTATGGCGTGACCAATATTGAGGCTTCTGCTTATATGCAAATGATGCCAGCATTGGTTTATTATAGGTTGAAAGGTTTAGAAAAAGGAGCCGATGGCGCAGTGGTCTGCAAACATAAAATTATAGCTAAAGTATCCAGACCGGAAGTAGCGGAGGTCTTTATGCGGCCAGCACCAGAAAAGATGGTGAAACGTTTACTAGAAGATGGGTTGATTAGTGCTGAGCAGGCTGAACTTTCCAGGTTAGTACCGATGAGTTATGATATTTGTGTGGAAGCAGATTCGGGTGGACATACTGACCGTGGAATTGCGATGGTCTTATTGCCTTCGATTCAACGTTTGAGAACAGATATCACAGCAGAGTACGCTTATGGCCAAGCTATCCGTGTTGGGCTGGCTGGTGGTATTGGTACGCCGCAAGCCGCAACCTGCGCTTATGTAATGGGTGCAGATTTCATCCTTACAGGGTCTATTAATCAATGCACTGTAGAAGCGGGAACTAGTGATGCTGTAAAAGATCTTTTGCAGGACATTAATGTTCAGGACACGGATTATGCTCCAGCGGGTGATATGTTTGAGATTGGAGCAAAAGTACAAGTGTTGCGCAAGGGCGTATTATTTGCAGCCAGAGCTAATAAACTTTATGCTTTGTATAACCAGTATAATGGGTTAGATGACATCCCTGAAAAGACCCTGATCCAGCTGGAGAAGACCTATTTTGGTAAAACAATAGCTGAAATATGGGACGAAGTCAGAGTTTATTGTAAGGGAACAGGCGCAGAAGCTGAGATTGTTAAGGCGGAACAAAATCCCAAGAATAAAATGGCTTTGGTATTCCGCTGGTATTTTGGCTATACGAATAAACTTGCATTTGAAGGAAACATAGAAAATAAGACTAATTTCCAAATACATACAGGTTCGGCACTGGGTGCATTTAATCAATGGGTAAAAGGCACGCAGCAGGAAAGCTGGAAAAAGCGTCATGTAGATGAAATAGGGATTAGCATTATGGTTGGCGCAGCGAAATTATTAGAGGATGCTGCCTTAATGGTGAACAATTAAATGATTGAACGTAGTTTAAAGCCTGTAGTATTGTTGTTTTCCGGACAGGGAAGTCATTACCGGGGCATGGGCAGAGCGTTATTTGAACAGCATCCGAAATTCAAAAGCAGCCTGGAAAAGATGGATGAAGTAGTACAGCAGCAATTGAACCGTTCATTGATTGATGAGCTTTATATAAAAAATGAAGAACCTTTTGACGAGCTGCTGATTACACATCCAGCAATTGTTGCTGTTGAAATTGCTTTATATGAGGTAATTATGGATATGGGGATCAAACCGGATTTTGTATCGGGTAATAGTTTAGGGGAATTTGCCGCAGGTGTAGCTAGCGGAGTCTGGAATGCCACTGCGGCTATAGAAGCTGCTATAGAACAAGCAAAATCAATATGCCGCAGTGATATTGAGGGTGGAATGCTGGCTGTACTTACGGAAGAAGAAAAAATGAAAGATCTTTATCTGCAGCATGAGCTATTTCTTGCTTCAGATAATTTTAAAGGGCATTTTACTTTAGCTGGCAGGGTGGGCGATTTAGGGTTGTTTGAGCTGGAATTGTCTAAGCTGGGGATCAGCTTCTTCCGTTTACCGGTAACCACCCCATTTCATTCTCCTTTGCTACAGCAGGCAAGTGCAGGTTTTAGTCAATATACGGCTGCTGCGACTGCTTTGGGAAACCCTGAACCTGGTTTTGTATCTGGTTTTACAGGAAAAGAAATGGAGAGATTACCTGAAGGTTATTTCTGGGAGGTGGTAAGTCAGTATACTAATTTTCCGGAAGTAGTTAATTTTTTTGAAAGTAAGGGTTCTTGTTTATATATTGACATGGGGCCTTCAGGAACCAGTGCTGCTTTTGTGAAATATAATTTACATTTGGATACTGAGTCTGAAATCTTCCAGATTATGAGTCCTTATCAGGGAGAAATGAAACAATTGAAGAAGTTACAGGCTATTATAGGGTAAAACAGGAGCACATGGAAGTCAAACTTTTTCGGGTATCTAATGAACATATAAAAAACCAGTGTTATCTTATTTATGAAGGTAATTCGGGTATTTTGATTGATCCTGCATGGGATTATGAGTTGATCAATGATTTTTTGCAGGAGAATGAGATCACCTTAAAGGGGATACTTTTAACGCATTATCACCATGACCATACTAATCTTGCGGCGGATTTTGCAGAAAAACACGTTGTTCCCGTCTATATGTCTGCAATTGAAATCAGAGAATATGGATTCACTGTCCAGCATTTAATTGCAGTACAGCATTTACAAGAGTTTGTGGTGGATGACTTTATGGTTACTGCTTTGCTGACCCCCGGTCATACTAAAGGCAGTATGTGTTATTGGATTGGCGGGCATTGTTTTACAGGGGATACTATTTTTATCGAGGGAGTAGGGATCAGCAGCGAGCTGAATGTCGGTTCTTTATTCAATTCTGTGCAATTTATAAAGCAATATTTACCAGCGCATACGCTGATCTGGCCAGGCCATTCTTTTGGCCAGACCCCAGGTAAAGAACTTAACTTTTTGCTGAAGAATAATATCTATTTTCTATTGAACAAGAAAGAGGCATTTATAGAATTCCGAATGCGTAAAAATCAACCTGATCCTTTTGCTTTTAAATAATATTTATGCCTGTTACTGTTGAAAAGCTTGTTTTACAAAGAGCTAAAGGACAATTTCCTGCTGCTATTGCTATAGTGGACCAAACATTGGGTGAGTTAAAAGACAATCGCTATTCGTTTTTGCATCCCAATGAACTGAACTACTTTGCTGGTTTAAAATTTGAGCGGGCTCAACATAGTTATTTGCTGGGAAGACTTGCTGCTAAAAGTGCCTGGAGTGCTTTTGCAGAAAATGATGTGATGACAGCAGTGGAGGTCACTGCTGGGATATTTCAGCAACCAGTGCTGTATTTGCCTGAAGGGGGAAATATACAGCTTAGCATCGCGCATACGGAAAAAATAGGGATGGCTATCGTTTATCCGGAGAGCCATCCGATGGGAATAGATGTAGAACTTATTAATCCGGAGCAAAGTGAAACGATCAGAGAGGTTGTCGGTTTGAGAGAACAAGGCAAACTCCATTTGATCCATAGTGACGTGCACAAAAGCCTTACGCTTTTATGGACCATTAAGGAAGCTTTATCGAAAGTGCTGAAAACAGGTTTAATGACTCCATTTGAACTGTTTGAAGTGGATAATATACAGCATATGGAGGACGTCGTGATTTGTGATTTTCTTAATTTTCCGCAATACAAGTCCTTGTCATGGTTGGCTGGTGGTTATGCCTGGTCTATTGTTTTACCGCGCAAGAGTATAATGGATCTGGCAGTGATCAGGAAGTTATATTTGCCAGACAGGGCAGCTCAGGTATCCTGAATAAAGAAATTCCCGATTTCAACCGGCTGCTGATACTTTTTGACAAAGTTTCTTACGCTTGTAGGCAGGTATAAATAACCAATTCCGTCATTTCCTAACAGACCACTATGGATGGGGCTGATAGCTGAAATCAGTTTATCTTCTAGTTGCAAAATAAACTCCGGCCCAAAGAATCCTCTGAATACAGGGGCGAAATTTGTCATGATCTCCGGATCTATATTGATGGGTTCTTGCAACCAGGCAGGAAATTGTGCCCCAAATTTTGATGTGGTTAATTTTGAACCTTCAAACCATTCCTGGCCCGCTGGAAAGTCATCTTTTGTTTCCTGTGCTGAGAATTTGGTCAGGACTATTTTTCTTTCTGGAATAGGAGGTGGCATAGCTGCTAACTCCACCGCTTTCCCTGTATCGTAATGTAAAATAACTTTTACTGTACCATTCTTTATTTTCTCAGACTGTAGGGGATCATTGACAGTATAGAGTGCTGGCATATTGGTTCCAATTCCAAATTCCGGATGTATTTTGACAGCTAAAAATATGCTGATGCAATAATTGCTGTCTTCCAGTAAATTGTTAACAGCAAAACCACTATCAAAAAGGTCTTTCTTCAAAGACATTAAAAGCAGCATTGGTTTTTGCGTAACCGGACAAACAGGATAGTCTGCCTGGTTGATATGAGCGACTCCGCCGATTCGGGAGGTTTGTTCATATTGTCCAGAATTTGTAGTTGTTATGTGATACATTATTAGCTTAAATTGGCAGCAAAATAGTTATAATGTTTGTTTTATTGCCTGCTTTCATTTAATTACTTACTTTTAAGAGCTAACCATTTGTCTGTACGTATGAAACTAAAAATTACCTTGTCGCTTCTTATTGCGCTGTCTTTCTGCTGTGTCAATCAATCTTCAGCTCAAAAAGGCTGGATCGATCTTTTTAACGGAAAAGATGTGAAAGACTGGAATATCAAAATTTCCAAGCACAACTATAACGAGAACTATGCAAACACTTTTCGGGTAGAAGATGGTTTGATGAAAGTAAGCTATGATGGTTATAGAGATTTTGATCAGCAATATGGCCATATCTTTTATAAAAAGCCTTTCTCTTATTATCTATTAGAGGTTACTTATCGTTTTGTGGGTGAACAAGCCAAGGGAGGTGAAGGCTGGGCTTATAGAAATAGTGGGGCTATGTTGCATGGGCAGGCACCTGAAACTATGTTGAAGGATCAGGATTTCCCGATTTCTGTAGAAGGACAAATTTTAGGAGGTGATGGTACACATGACCGTCATACCAGCAATGTTTGTACACCCGGCACACAAATCGTTTATGAAGGAAAATTGTTTACACCACATTGTTTAGACTCCAGGTCAAAAACTTATGCGGGCGATCAATGGGTTACTGCCAGATTCCTGGTTTTAGGGGATTCAGTAATTAAGCATATTATTGATAAGGAAGTAGTTCTTGAATATACAAAACCTCAGATTGGTGGTGGCAACGTGTCCAATTATGATCCGAAAATGAAAGTAGATGGCAAAGCATTAACAGGCGGCTATATTTCCTTGCAGAGCGAAAGTCATCCTATTGAATTTAAAAAAGTAAGGCTATTTAATCTGCAGCCTTACTCAAAAGATAAATTGAAATTAGCTCAGGTTATCGGGAAGATTTTAAATGACTAGTTTCAGGCATCGATCATAGGTTTGTATTTGCCCCAGTTATCTCCTATGATCCAAAGATTGATCAGGAAAAATGGCAACGCAATAGCTAGACCAGCTGGCTCATAAATAGCGTTATGGATTATAATGCCTGCCATCACAGGGAAAATAACAATAGCACCAAGGGCTCTGTATTTTGGTAGTATAAAGAGCAGGCCGCCTATGATTTCAACGATTCCCACAAAAGGCATTAGCCAGGAAATTCTGACAAAAGCTTCCATGAGTTTCATTTGCTCTGCCGTCATTTTAGGCATGGGCATATAATTGAAGAGTTTGTTTAACCCGGCATTGATAAACATCAAAGCGAAAAGGATACAGAGTACAGTTTTTACGATTTTCATTTTAATTAGATTTTTGTGGGATTTAAATTACTGTTTAAAATTTGAAAATCAATGGGTTAGCTTGAAAAAAAAATGATCTTATTTTATATGTTGCTTTCTGTATTTTGATGGGGATATCCTGATAACGGCTTTAAACTGCTTGCTAAAATGTGCCCAGCTGTTATAACCACTATCGTAACAAATATCTAAAACAGGCCGGTTAGTTTCTCTCAGAAGTTTACAAGCATGTCCAATTCTGATCTCTTTAATGAAATCAAAATAGCTTTTCTTAATATTCCGTTTAAAGAAACGGCAGAAGGCAGGGATAGACATATTGGTAATCCCTGCTACTTCTTTTAAAGAAATCGGATCAAGGAAATGTTTAAAGGAGTAGTCAATAATCGTTTCAATGACTGAATTTTCTTCACCGCTGGTCATGGTGTCAAAAGCCGTTGTAATGATTTTTTGCTGCGTTGAAGTACTGATCTTTTGCATACAGTTGATCAGGAGCTGAATACGTTCAATTCCTGTAGCAAACTCCAGTTGTCTGATTAATACAGCAATATCATTTGATAAGTTTTCCAGAAGCTGAATTCCTGTGTTTTTACTGTCTAATAACCCTGCTATATTTTTCATTTCTGGTAGGGCCAGAAAACCTTCACCCCAGAAATCTCTCATAAAATGAATTACAATTGCACTTCCGATAGTCGTATTCTGTGATTTTCTAAACCAGTGCGGTACGTTGGTATTGAGTAAAAAGATATCACTTTGTTTATATTCTCCAATATAATCACCAATCAGTGCAGTTCCATTTCCTTCAGTAATCAGAATTAATTCACATTCCAGGTGCTTATGCCAGGCCGTTTCAAAATCAGGTGTTTTGTAAGTCCGGCAAGCGAAAGAGTTATATTCTTCTACATGGATTTTCTGAATGAGTGTCTTCATAAAACGGGAAATGTATGTTATTCAACTGCTATCTGAACATGAAATTACGTTGCTAAATCTAATAAGTGATCAGATAGCATATTTTTTTTAATAAATAACGGTTGAACAGGGCTTGTGTTATTCTGTAGATTTAAAACTAACGAATTCTTTGACGCTGAGACAATTTTAACCTGAATAAAACCAAATATATTTTTATGAATGAAATTTCAATAAACGCTGATTATGGAAGATAGTACATATGATGCGATTGTAGTCGGTTCTGGCATCAGCGGTGGCTGGGCCGCAAAGGAGCTTTGTGAAAAAGGTTTAAAAGTCTTGATGCTGGAACGTGGTGGCCCTTACGATCATGTTAAAGATTATAAGACTGCGCAGAAAAATCCCTGGGAATTTGAACACCGGGGAGGTACAACAGCTGAACAGAAAAAGAATTATCCTGTTATTCATCGTGGCTGGGCAGCCAACGAAGCTGTAATGGACGCCTGGGCAAATGAGCAGGATTGTCCTTATACTGAAACCAAACCTTTTACCTGGTGGCGCAGTTACCGGATGGGTGGCCGTTCTATTTTATGGGGCAGACAGTCTTATCGCTGGAGTCAGCTGGATTTTGAAGGCAATGAAAAGGATGGTATAGCTACACCATGGCCAATTGGTTATGCAGATCTGGCTCCCTGGTATGATCATGTAGAGAAATTTGCAGGCATTAGTGGTTCTATAGAAAATATCGCGCATTTACCTGATGGACATTTTTTACCTCCTATGGAGTTGAATTGTGTGGAGAAGGATATGGCACAAAGAATAAAAAAGGAATACCATGAAAAGAGGCATTTAATTATTGGAAGGGTAGCTAATCTTACTGCTGCAATTCCCGGCAGAACTAAATGTCAGTTCAGGAACCGCTGTTGGGAAGGATGTCCATTTGGAGGCTATTTCAGCACCCAGTCTTCTACTTTACCTGCGGCAATGAAAACCGGGAACCTTACGGTAAGACCTTATTCTTTAGTGAAGCAGGTTCTTTATGATAAGAATTCAAAAAAGGCGACAGGAGTAGAGATACTGGATACCGGGACTAATCAGACTTATGAATTTAAAAGCAAGATCGTTTTCCTTTGTGCCTCGACGTTGAATACAGCCTGGGTTTTATTGAATTCTGCGACTGATATCTGGCCTGGTGGTTTAGGAAGCAGCAGCGGCGAGTTAGGGCATAACGTAATGGATCATCATTATAATGTAGGTGCTTCCGGATCGGTTGAAGGGTTTGAAGATCAATATGTGTATGGCAGAAGAGCCAATGGATTCTATATTCCAAGATTTGTAAATCTGGGTGGAGATAAAAGGGATTACCTGCGCGGTTTTGGCTATCAGGGTGGTGCAAGCCGGGAAGGTTGGGGACGCGAGATTGCTGAGCTGAATATTGGAGGTGATTTTAAGGATGCTTTAGCTGAGCCAGGAAAATGGACTATTGGGGCAACTGGATTTGGTGAAATTCTTCCATATCATGAAAATAAAGTTTCACTGGATAAAAATAAGAAGGATAAGTGGGGTTTGCCTGTACTGGCCATGGATGCTGAGTTGAAGGAGAATGAGCTGAAAATGCGCAAGGATATGAAGGAAGAAATGAGGGCAATGTTTGATGCTGCTGGAATAAAAAATATCAATACCTGGGACAATGGACATGCATTAGGGCATGGCATCCACGAAATGGGAACCGCCAGAATGGGAAGAGATCCAAAGACTTCTGTTTTGAATAAGTGGAACCAGGTTTGGGACTGTATGAATGTATTTGTGACTGATGGTGCTTGTATGACTTCTTCAGCTTGCCAGAATCCTTCCTTGACTTATATGGCTTTAACTGCAAGAGCAGTAGATTACGCCGTGAGTGAATTAAAGAAAAATAACATTTAAGCTGATGGAAAGAAGAGAACTTTTAAAGATGATTGCACTGCTTACGGGCGGTGCAATTATTGGAGGTAATACTTTACTGACTGGCTGTAGTCCTGAAAAAGGGAAATTGCAAAATAAGCTGGTCTTTAGTCAGCAGGATCAGGATTTTCTGGATGAAGTTGCTGATACCATATTGCCTGCGACAAAGACTCCTGGGGCTAAGGCAGCTAAAGCAGGTGCTTTTATGACAGTGATGGTGAATGATTGTTATGAAGAAAAAGATCAGAAAGTGTTCAGCGAAGGCATCGGTAAACTTAATGCAGCCTGTGAAAAGATGCATGGCTGTGAATTTATAAAAGCTACGAAGGATCAAAAACTATCCTTGTTGGTTACACTGGATAAGGAAGCTAAAGCCTACCAGGCTAAAAGAGGTGATTTACCTGCTCATTATTTTACGATGATGAAGCAATTGACACTTTTAGGCTATTTTTCTTCAGAACCTGGTTGTACAAAGGCAATGCGTTATATCGCTGTACCGGGCCATTACGAAGGATCAGTTCCTTATAAAAAAGGCGATAAGGCCTGGGCTTAGGACATATGTATTTACTAGGAATTGATATAGGTACATCTTCCATCAAGGTTTCTGTGGTGGATATCGCAACCAGGAAAAGGATTGCCACAGCGCAATATCCTGATGAGGAAGTTGAAATTAAGTCTCTGCAGACTGGCTGGGCTGAACAGTCTCCTGAAATTTGGTGGGCGCATGCAACTCAGGCTATACTCAGACTAAATGCAACCGGAAATTTTGATCCTAAAGCTATCACGGCTATCGGTATTGCTTATCAAATGCATGGATTGGTGCTGGTAGACAAAGACCAGAAGGTGTTGCGGGATAGTATAATCTGGTGTGATAGCAGAGCTGTTGAGTTGGGTGAAGAGGCTTTTACCGAAATCGGGAGGGAAAAATGTTTGCATCACTTGTTAAACTCTCCGGGAAATTTTACCGCCTCAAAACTTGCGTGGGTAAAGAATAACGAGCCTGAGCTTTATCAAAAGATAGCGAAAGCAATGCTTCCTGGCGATTTTATTGCAATGAAGCTGACGGGGAACATCACTACAAGCATTCCGGCGTTGTCTGAGGGGATATTCTGGGATTTCCGTCAGGACGAATTATCAAAAGATATTATGGATTATTATGGTTTTGATCAAAATATAATACCTGATATCCAGCCACTTTTCTCTGTACATGGGCGGCTTAATTTAGACATTGCAGCGCAATTGGGGTTACAGGAAGGCATTCCAGTCGCCTATAAATCGGGTGATCAGCCTAATAATGCGCTTTCTTTAAATGTGCTCCGGCCTGGAGAGGTGGCGGCAACTGCTGGCACGTCCGGAGTGATTTATGGGGTCAGTGATGCTTTGATTTATGACCCTGAGTCCAGGGTAAATACATTTGCCCATGTTACGTATAGTACAACTCAAAAACACACAGGTATGCTATTGTGTATCAATGGAACCGGAAGTATGTACAGATGGGCAAAGCATAATTTCGCACCAGATTTGTCTTATGATGCCCTGAATGAGCTGGCGGCAACTGCTCCTGTTGGAAGCAAGGGCCTGAAAGTTCTTCCTTTTGGCAACGGGGCAGAACGGATACTGAATAATAAGTATACAGGTGCACAATTGCTGGGAATCGATCTTAATGTGCACGGAAAGCCTGAAATCTTCAGGGCAGTACAAGAGGGCATCGCTTTTGCATTTCGTTATGGGCTGGATATCATGCGGGAAAATGGAATGCAGCCAACGGTGATCAGAGCGGGAATGGCGAATCTGTTTCTAAGCGAGCTTTTTGCCCAGACATTTGTAGATGTGACCGGTGTTCCTATAGCATTATATGAAAATGATGGCAGTGTGGGTGCTGCAATAGGTGCTGGTATTGGAGCAGGCATTTTTGAAAATGCGGAAGAAGCATTCCTCCATCATGAACCGGTCAGGTATTTAGAGCCTAAAAATACAGAGGCCTATGAGCCCTTGTATACCGAATGGAAAAATCTTTTAAATAAGGCTTTATAAAGCTGAATAAAAATACAGATATGACAAGAATAGTAATTGGAGAAAAAGAATTTTTTAAAGGAATAAAACAAGTTCAATTTGAAGGTTTAGAGAGTGATAATCCGCTGGCTTTTAGATGGTATAATCCAAATAAAGTAGTAGCTGGTAAAACCATGAAGGAACATTTGAAGTTCGCTTGTGCTTATTGGCATTCATTTAATGGGAATGGTGGCGACCCTTTTGGTGGAGCTACTCATGTTTTTCCATGGGATGAAAAGAAGGATGCGATAGAAAGGGCAAAAGATAAAATGGATGCTGCTTTCGAATTTATAACGAAAATGCAATTGCCCTATTACTGTTTTCACGACGTGGATATAGTTGATTATGGAAATGATATTGCTGAAAATGAGCGCAGATTACAGGCTCTTGTTGACTATGCCAAAGCAAAGCAGGCGAGCAGCGGAGTAAAATTACTTTGGGGAACAGCCAATTTGTTTAGTCATCAACGCTATATGAATGGCGCATCGACTAATCCTGATTTTCATGTTTTAGCGCATGGGGCTGCCCAGGTGAAGGCTGCTTTAGATGCAACTATAGCTCTTGGTGGAGAGAATTATGTTTTCTGGGGCGGCAGAGAAGGTTATATGAGTTTATTGAATACCAATATGAAGCGCGAGCAGGAACATTTGGCTAAATTCCTTCATACGGCTAAAGACTATGCAAGAAAAGAAGGGTTTAAAGGAACATTTTTTATCGAACCTAAACCTTGTGAACCTTCTAAACATCAGTATGATTATGATGCAGCTACGGTAAAGAGTTTTTTACAGGAGTATGAGCTGCTTGCTGATTTTAAACTGAATATAGAAGTGAATCATGCAACCTTAGCGGGGCATACTTTTCAGCATGAGTTACAGGTTGCTGCGGATAGTGGTTTATTGGGATCTATAGATGCCAACCGTGGTGATTATCAAAATGGCTGGGATACGGATCAGTTTCCGACTGATATTAATGAACTGACTGAAGCGATGCTTGTCATTTTAGAGAGTGGTGGATTAAAAGGGGGAGGTGTGAATTTTGATGCCAAGATCCGCAGGAATTCAACTGACCCTGCTGATTTGTTTTATGCCCATGTTGGTGGTATGGATGTTTTTGCACGGGCGCTGCTTACTGCAGATGCTATCCTTCAAAAATCGGATTATAAAAAGATAAGGTCCGACAGGTATGCCTCTTTTGATAGTGGTAAAGGTGCCGAATTTGAGCAAGGTAAATTAAGTTTAGAAGATTTAAGGAATTATGCTGTGCAAAACGGGGAACCAGAAATACGAAGTGGAAAACAGGAGTATCTGGAAAATCTGGTTAACAGATATATCTAGATTATTTGAAATTCGCAAATAACGGATTGAAATCTTCAAACAAGAGGGGCTGCTGTAACAGATCTTTGTAGTATCAAAATAAAGATATGATTATGGAGAACAAAGGTAAAATAGCATTGGTCACTGGCGGTAGCCGCGGACTAGGTAAAAATATGGCACTTAAACTTGCAGAAAAAGGTATTGATGTTGTGATCACTTACCTGAATAAAGAAGACGATGCTAAAGAAGTCGTTGCACAAATTAAAGCTGCCGGACAAAATGCTGCGGCTCTTCGCCTGGATACTGGTGATGTGAAAAGCTTTGATTCGTTTTTTGAACAATTAAAAGGAGTGCTTAAGGATACATTTCAAGCAGATAAATTTGATTTTTTAATCAACAATGCTGGGGTGGGTCACAATACCTTAATTAAAGATATGAGTGAGGAAATCTTTGATCAGCTAACGAATGTACATTTTAAAGGAGTTTACTTTCTGACACAAAAGGCATTGCATCTATTGAATGATCAGGGTGGTATTGTGAATGTTTCTTCTGGTCTTTCGCGGATGAGTATGCATGGATATTCTGCTTATGCGTCTATGAAAGGAGCAATTGAAGTTTTTACCAGGTATTTGGCAGCAGAGCTTGGTGCAAGGGGGATCAATGCGAATTCAATAGCACCCGGAGCTATAGAAACTGATTTTGGAGGCGGTCTTGTGCGTGATAATGAGCAAATTAATAAACACATTAGTGGTATTACTGCGCTTGGACGTGTTGGTTTACCTGAGGATATTGGCGGTGTTGTAGCTTTCTTATGTACACCAGATGCCAAATGGATTACTGCGCAGCGTATTGAGGTGTCAGGAGGAATGAGTCTTTAAGCTCTCCATTTGATTCTCAATGGGATTGTTATATTTGATTTTTGCAAAATGATATGCCTCAAGAAACATCCTTAGAAGAATTTTATCAAAAAGTAACGGCCACTCTTCCTGTAGATATCAACAGGGAGATTGGCCATTTCAATATTTTTGAAATTGATAAGCTATTTGATAAAAAAACCGGTACCCGGATTATGCCTTATAGTAGAAGGGCATATTATAAGATTAGTTTGATCAGGGGAAAAAACAGGGCCGAGTATGCTGATAAAGTAATTGAAATCCCGGAAAGTGCCCTTCTTTTTGCGACACCAAGAATACCCTATAATTGGGTAGCCCATGATGACGATCAGACTGGTCTTTTCTGCATTTTTACAGCAGAATTCCTGGCTAAAAATAAGGTCGGGATTGCCCTGGACGACTTACCTATATTCCAGCCCGGGGAATTGCCTATCTTTCAGCTTTCAGCAGAAGAGAGTGCAGAACTTGAAATTATTTTCAGGAAAATGCACCGGGAAATGGACTCCAATTATGTTTATAAATATGACCTGATCCGTAATTTTGTAATGGAAGTTATCCATTATGGGCAAAAGTTACAGCCTATATCTCCATTCCATGTGGTACAAAATGCTGCGGAAAGAATCACTTCATTATTTGTAGAGCTATTGGAAAGGCAATTTCCAATTGAAACCTCAGGACAAAGATTGATGCTCCGGACGGCTAAGGATTATGCAGACCGGCTGGCTGTCCATGTAAACCATCTGAATAAAGTATTGAAGGAAAGTTCTGGTCAGACTACGACCAGTATTATTACACTGCGGGTAATTCAAGAGGCAAAAATCTTGTTGAAGCAAACAGACTGGAGTATTTCGGACATCAGTTATAGTTTGGGGTTTGATGATTTGGCCCACTTTTCAAATTTTTTTAAAAAGCAAACCTCTATTAAACCAATTGCGTTTCGCTCTTAAACCAATTGCCTTTCGCTCGTAATCCCAGTTACTGATTGTTCCTGATTCCGACCGTCTATCGTCCGTAATTTAAATATGATTTTAAAGATTTCCCTCTTGCAAACAGGATTGCTGCAAGAGGGAAATTTAACTTTTGAAGATTTGTCCCACCGAAGCCTGTGCGCTGGGCATAATTAGCAGGTCACTCACATTTACATGTGCGGGCCGTGATGCTGCAAACCAAATACTCTCTGCAATGTCCTCTGCTTGTAAGGGAATGTAACCTTCATATACATCAGTTGCCTTCTGTTGGTCTCCTTTGAAGTGTACTTCGGAAAATTCAGTAGCGGTAAAGCCAGGATGTACAGCCGTTACTTTATTCCATAAGGCAGCAGTTCAATATGCATACCTTTATTTAAAGCGGCCACAGCCGTCTCTGCTACTTCAAAAGCCTTTTTTACGGCTTCTATTTCTGCTTCTTTGCCAAATAGTGTTTGTTCGGCTTTGATGATGGTGACATCAGAAATACCGATAAACTTTAACCACATCAGCATATAACTATTCTGGAAATCATATTCGGCTTCTGGAGTAGCTGTTCCTGTCGCAAAATTTACACCTCGCGCGGCAATCAGTACAGCTTTCTTATTCATCAGTTTGCCGTTAAATCCATTTTCATCAAAAGTGAATAAGATGTCTTTATGGCTAATCAGATCTATCAGCTGTTTCAGTTTATAAGGTATTCCAAAGTTCCACATTGGAACGCTGAACAAAATCAGATCCGCCTGGTGAAAATCAGCTGCAATTTTTCTGATGATATTCCAGGCTTCCACCTGCTGTGCAGTTAGGGCTATAGCTTGTAATCCGGCATATTTTGCATTAAGTGCGTGCTCATCGAATTCTGGAAGCGCATCTTTCCAGACATCTATGGTTTTAATTGTACATCCTGGATATTTTTTTCTGCATCCGTCAATATAGGTTGAGGCGATACTTGTTGAAATAGATTTCTCATTTCTTGGAGAAGCTATCACATGTAAGATATTGATCATATCAATATGAATTTTAAAGGGTTATCAATGCTGCAAAATTGGCTTGTAAATTCTGCTGAAAGAATGGATTATTTTCCCTGATACTGGCCATTTTTCTATAAATGGAGATTTAAATAAGTGTCAAGGATTTAGGAAAAAATGCTATTCTTTCCTACCTTCAGTCCTGTTAATTTTGCAAGTGTAAAATTTACGATCATTCAAAATACAGATGCGGTTACAACATATAGATCGAAGTGGAAGAGGCGAAATGCATTTTCTGAGCGGAGAATGAGATTGAATAATCTTATTGAAGAACATAGAAGTAAAGAGTTTTTAACAATAGCTCTTAATACTGGTGAGCCACAGCGAATAACAGTGGATGGAGTGGCTTATGATTTTCCTTCCTGGAGTATTATTCCAATATATGCAAATCAGTCTTTTCATTTCTATAATCCTGAAACGGTAACCATCTGGCAATATAACAGGCAGTTTTATTGCATGGCAGACAACCATGTAGAGATTAGTTGTATCGGACTGATCTTCCTGGGATATTCTAAAAAACTATTTATAGAGATAGCTGAGGAACATCGTGCTAAAATTTCTGCATTGATGGGGATTTTCATTGAAGAATTTGATTCAGGAGATTATATTAAGACAGATATGCTGCTGACTTTGCTCAAGCGGTTTATTATCATATTGACCAGGCTGGCCAGACAGCAATATTTTGGTGATATTGTTTTTATTGATGATAAGTTTGACCTGATCCGTCAGTTTAATTTTTATGTGGAAGGGAATTTCCGTAAGGAACATAAGGTGCAGTTTTATGCAGGTTTGATGAATAAATCGCCTAAAACATTATCGAACATTTTTACACTATACAATTATAACTCTCCAATGTCCATCATCCATGACCGTATTGTCAATGAGGCCAAGCGGTTATTATTTTATACTGATAAATCAGCAAAAGAGATTGCTTATGAGCTTGGTTTTGAAGATGCTGCGCATTTTAGCCGGTTTTTCAAAAATAGTACAACTCAAAACCCTTCAGGATTTCGCAAGAATGCAGTAGTTTAAAACAGGCTGATACCGGGACTTAATTATGGGCTTCTCACTAAAACAAAATTGAGCTCCTGAGGAAAACAGGGACTCAATTTTATACGCACCTTTGTATGGTCAATTTAGAAGGAAGAAAATGAAAAAGGAAATTCCAGCTGTTGTTTATCCCGGAGTCGTGTATTCTCATTATGAAACTAAAAAGATCATAGGTGAACAGTTTATCGGTGAATATGGAGTCTGTTATATTATTTCAGGAATTCTGAAGGTCATAGATGCCGGGCAAAGCCGTACTTTCAACGCCGGAGATGTGCTTTTTTATAGAAAAAACTTTCTGGCTAAGTTTGTTAAGATGCCTGCTGAGGATATCGATTTCAAGTCGATTACAGTAATCTTAAATCAGGAAGCACTTTTAGAATTCAGCACGCAGTATGGTTATCTCAATGACGCACCTTATAAAGCAAAAGAAGCCGTTCTAAAATTACCTTATAACCTATTGTTAGAGAATTATTTTAAAACGCTGACTCCTTATTTCGATGCAGAGCTGGCTGAAAAATTGATTATCTTAAAAAGACAGGAAGCACTATTGTTACTGCTGCAAGTGAATCCTGATTTGAAAAATATGCTGTTTGATTTCAGTCAGCCGGGTAAAATCAATCTGGAAGCATTTATGCAGCAGAATTTTCGCTTTAATGTAGACTTAAAAAGGCTGGCTTTCTTAACCGGAAGGAGTTTGGCAGCCTTTAAAAGAGACTTCGAAAAAATATTCCATGTTTCTCCCAACCGGTGGTTGCAGCAAAGACGTTTACAGGAGGCTCATTATCTGCTTCAAGAAGAAAACAAGCGTCCTTCTGCTATCTATCATGAAATTGGTTTTGAAAGCCTGTCTCATTTTTCCTACTCATTTAAAAAACAATACGGAGTTAATCCTTCGGATATTCTGAATATAAATCCATAAATAAGATGAAAAAAACAATTTTAATTACCGGAGCTTCCTCCGGTTTCGGGAAAACTACGTCCAGATTTTTTGCCAGTCGGGGTTGGAATGTGATTGCAACGATGCGCAGTCCTGAACTGGAGACAGAACTTTCCGGTGATCCGTCAATTTTAGTTACCCGGCTGGATGTAAGTGACAACGCTTCCATCCAATCTGCTATAGCAGCTGGTATTGAGCAATTTGGCCAGATAGATGCATTGGTAAATAATGCAGGTTATGGCCAACAAGGATTATTTGAAGCCGTTAAGCCTGAAAAGATTCAGGAACAGTTTGATGTGAATGTTTTTGGAATGATGAATGTAACCAGGGCCATACTTCCTCATTTCCGTCTTAGAAAACAAGGTACATTAGTGAATATATCCTCTGCCGCTGGTCGCGTTACTACACCCATACTGTCAATTTACGCGGCTTCTAAGTTTGCTGTGGAAGGCTTTTCAGAATCTCTTGCTTACGAACTGGAATCACAGCAAATAAAAGTGAAAATTGTTGAGCCTGGTTATGTGCCAACCAGTTTTTATGAAAGGGCAGGAGCTGAATTTGCTTACGATGCTGCATTAACAGATTACAATACATTTAACGGGGAAATGGCTGAACTTTTTTCTTCATTTGCTGGTGGCTTAAATGCAACGGCAGAAGAGGTAGCCAGAACGATTTATGAAGCGGTAACTGATGGGACTTACACTTTGCGTTATCTGATCGGCCCTGAATCCGAGCCATTGATAGCGTTGAGAAATAGCAAGCCAGATCAGGAATATGTAAGCGCACTAAGGAGTATGTTTATGCCAGCTGCTTTTGAAAATAAAGTCGAATCTATTTAAGCTGGTTAATCTTTAAAAAACAAAATCCCGGCAACCGTATAGTTTGCCGGGATTTTGTTTTTTAACTCTTTTTAGGATAAAGAGATATTTTCACTGTCGATTAATTCTACCTTTTTACCCATCTTCTTTTGAATGATTTCAAAATGATGTAATTCATCCTGGCTAACCAATGAAATTGCATCTCCAGGTTTATCTGCACGACCAGTTCTTCCGATACGGTGAACATAATCTTTTGGTGACCGCGGTAATTCATAATTGATCACAAAAGGAAGGAAATTAATGTCAATTCCTCTGGCCATTAGATCTGTGGCTACCAGTACTTTAAGTTTTCCTGATTTGAAATGTGTTAAAGCATCAGTTCTTGCGCCCTGGCTTTTCTTACTATGAATAGCTTTTGCATCAATATTATTTTTACGTAGCTTGTTGACAATAGCGTCAGCCTGCTTAACTGAAGAGGCAAAGACCAGTACTTGCTTCATCTCATGATGATTGATCAGGTAACGCAAAAACGGCCCTTTCTTTTCGTTTGAAACGATATAAGCTACCTGGTTGATGAGGTCGAGCGATTCCTCTTCTTCTTCTATTTTGATGACCACTGGATCATGCAATAAGATTTGGTGAATATGTTGAAGATCGGCATTCAATGTGGCTGACAATAGTATGTTTTGACGCTTTTCAGGTAATAGTGCAATGATTTTATTCACTTCTTCTTTAAATCCCAGGTTAAGCATTTTATCTGCTTCATCCAGTACCAATGTTTCAATGCTGGATAAGTGTACTGCCTTTGAGTCTACTAGTTCCAATAATCTGCCTGGTGTAGCAACCAATACATTTACACCCTGCATAGCCATCATTTGAGGGTTAATAGAAACACCACCGTATACCGCTAATGTTTTAACAGGCTCAGGAATTGCTTTGCTGAAAGTTTGAAAAACCTCTTTAACCTGTTCAGCAAGTTCGCGTGTAGGCACCAGAACCAATACATTTGCATGGCGGTTTTTTACGCCCAATGTTTGTTGCAGGTTCATTAAAAGCGGTAAAACATAACTTGCAGTTTTGCCAGAACCTGTTTTCGCAATGGCTAAGACATCTTTTTTATTTAGTATAGCTGGTATAGCTGTTTGTTGAATAGGAGTAGGTACTGTGAACTTCTGATCTATCAGCGCTATGAGTAAAGCAGGTGACAAACCCAGGGATTTAAAAGGCATATTACTTAATTTTTCGTGTAAAAGTAAACAAAAATCGTTGTTAGCCGTTGGAGAAAGAAGAGAGAGTTTTTGATGCGCATTGGTGAAAAGAAAAAACATTATCTATTTTAATAGAAATTTTAGTGCTTAAATATGAAAGACGAGATACGTATGGCAGTTTCCCTGCCAGGAGAATTGGAAAATGAGGTGTTTGAATTAAGCGATATGGCTTGTGAATTACTGGAAGAGGGTAAGGTCGGAGAAGCATTGACAAAAATAAAGCTTGCCTGGGAGAAAGTACCGGAACCAAAGTTTAATACTTCTGTGTCTCACATGATCTTATCTGCTTTAATTCCTATTTTGAATACAGCAGGTCAATATAAGGAGGCATTACGACTGACTAAAGAATGGGTAGCAGATCTGGAAACCTCTGGTTACAAAATCTATCATACTATACCTTATATCCTACATGGGGAAACCTTATTATTTCTTAAAGATGCAGATGCAGCAAAAGAATCTTTTTATCAGGCAGTAAGGTATGGCGCTAAAAAAAGAGATTTTAGTGATCAGCCTGCTTTCTATCTGGAAGTGGCTCAAAAGAAGCTGAATGACAATCAGGAGATTATGACGCTCTTTGAGGAGAAAGTTTTGTCCCGCTTTGTTACCGTATTAAGACCTGAAATCGTGGAACTTTCTGAGCAGGTTAGTGCGCGTATTGAAGAATTAAGTGAACAGGGAAACGAGTTGTTTGAGGAAGAAAAATATCGGGAATGTATTCAGGTTTGGAGTGCGGCTTTGGCCTTAATTCCAGAACCCCAAAACTCCTGTGGCGAAGCTTTCTGGCTGGAAACTTCTATCGGAGACTGTTATTTTATGTTGAAGGATTTCGAGCAGTCATTGGTACACTTTTTAAATGCAAAAGGGAATATCGAGACCAATGCTTACGAAAATCCATTTGTGATGTTGCGTTTAGGGGAGTTGTTTTTAGAAGGAGATCATTTTAATGATGCCAAAGAATTCCTGCTCCGGGCTTTTATGCTGGAAGGGGAAGAGATATTTGAGACAGAAGATGACAAGTATTTTGTGTTTTTAAGCCAAAATGTTGAACTCAATAAGCCCGGTTAAGGGCGTATATTTATTGTAAATACCTGACAAATATTTCAGAAAGTTGGAAAATACGGTCCAGTACAATCATAATAATACCTACGAAAATAATGCTTAACAACTTGTAAGTAAAGGTTCTGACTATCTTTTTATCATGTATGGTTTTCCAAACAATGGGCAAATCAATCAGTGCACTTGCCATAGAGGATATAATGGCTGCACTACCCGCAACTGCAGGACTAATCTGCCCGTGTGCAGCCATCGTAGCAGCGGCAACAGTTGTACTTGCGCTGCTAATCAGTCCTCCGAAAAAACCAGTGCCTAAAATACCAAGACTTCCGAAATAGCGGGTAAGTAAAATACCTGCTGCCTGAATAATGATAAATAATACGCCAAACCACAATACTTTTGGTAAAGAAATAGGAGAGGCCAGTTTTATAGTAGCCTGCGGGGTGGTCTCTGCTTCCTCTACCAAATAATCACGCCAAATCCATAATGCTGCCACACAAGACATGGCGAGTAGCGGTATAAGTGTAGCAGTGAGTGATAGTGGAACAAATATAGCTGCCAATAGCATGTTTCTTACAAACATGGAAATATTGATCAGGCTGGATAGTGTTGTTATTTTTGAGGGTGTGCCAGCATTCTGGACCCTGGAACTGACTTCGGCCACGGTTGCTGTACTATTGACCAAACCTCCAAATATAGCCCCAAGGTATAAACCTCGTGTACTGAATACGCGCAGAAATACATAATTTACAAATCCAATTCCCGCAATGGCAATCACACTTATCCAGGCATCACTGGGATTAAATAATTGCCAGGGATCAACATATCTGTTAGGCAATACCGGGAAGATTACAAAGCCAATCAGACCCAATAAAATAGCACTCCTGATTTCTGAAGGCAAAAGTCCACCAGCAAATTTGTTGAGCTCTGTTTTCCAGGCCAGCAGCATTGTGATTACAATCGCACCTGCTACTGGTGTAAATATATGTCCCATACCCACCAGAACACCCAGCATATAATTGGCAATCAGGGCAGCTGAGGTTGTGATTTCTACAGATTCGTTAGTCATCAGGCTTCGTGCATTCATGCCGATTGCCAATAAGAAGACGCCTACCATCGCAACGATAATAAAATCGTGTCCTGCAAGAGTAGAGAGCATGCCTAATAGTGCAACAATTGAGAATGTCCTGATTCCAGCCTCTTTATGTGACCACTTTCGCTCCATGCCTATCAGCATGCCAATGCCTACTGCAACAGTCATTTTCAAAGCAACTGGCCCGACTGGATAATGTATAAAATCGTTATTCATATAGCTGATTTTTATTCCCTTCAATAAGTTTTCTCTGCTGCTCAAAATCATTGTAAATTACGTAAACAGGGAGAGCCTTCCTATCTATTTGTGTAATGCTTTTGAGGCATTGCAGTTTAGTACTTTTAGTTAAACAGTTAAACCCCCTGTTTTGTGCGTATTGGGGAACTGAGGAGGTACGCTTAAACCTATATTAGTGATAGATCACTAACGCATCTGTTCTGTACTGAGCTTAGTTTACAGTAGAAAGTAGATTACTAATTTATGTTTACCTAGTTTATTACATTTTCCTGCCCTTAGGTTACAATAGGGGCAAAAATGGCTACTTTTTTGATTTTTGGGGTTACATTCTCTAATAAATGCGTGTTTTCTGGTGTCTGGAAATTACAACTGGCATGTAACCTGATGTTGTTATATTTATAAGCAGCCAGATCAACCTGTGTTTTTGCCTGCGCCATGTTTTTGAAAGTTTTTACAAGATCAAATTCCATTTTTAATATTCCATTCACTCTTTCAGCAATCGCATTATCATAGGGGCTTCCTGTTTGAGTCATGCTGATTTGAATATTACTATCCTTCAATAAAGTCACATAATCATCACAACAATATTGAGTTCCCCTGTCAGAATGATGAATAAGCGGCCTTAAAGGATATTTTCTGTCTTTTAAAGCTTGTTTTAATGCTTTAATACATCCAATGGTATTTAAATCATTTGCTAAATGGTAGCCCACAATTTTTCTGGAATAAGCATCAGTCACTAAAGAAAGATAAACAAAACAACTGTCTGTACGCAGGTAAGTAATATCACTAACCCATATTTTTTTCCTACCTGTGGATAACTGTAAGATCCTGATAAATATTCTAAGGCTACCTGCACCTTAAAGCTGTCTGAATGGATAGCTTTTCTACCCCCTTTGCCTTTGTTCGGCTTTTTGTCTTTTATACTCATTTTTCTGTTTTGAAAAACTTTCTTAGGTAAACTCTTTTCAGGAACGGACACCCTGAATAGTCTTCTTCAATTGACTGACTAAAAAGCTCCGGAAAATTGAAATATTGATAAAAACAGTCAGAATTTCAAGCACAGTTCCTGCTCATGTGCCTTTAGACTCGGGAAAGCAAGCTTTTATTGCTAGTTTTGCGCTCAAAGAACAGATTATGGAAGCGAGTGAACTAAGAATTGGAAATTATACAATGGATCATGGCCATCCTGAGCAAATACCTTATGGATCTGATATTGATTCTGCGGGATTAATGGACCCAATTCTTTTAACAGAGGAATGGGTAGTTAAATTTGGTTTTGAACGTTTTGAATTTGAATACGAAGAAGGAAATGAAACTACTTATGTGCTGGAAAAAAAGAATGGTCATCAATTCGTTCTCAATGAAAGTTTGCAACCTATGGATGGCGAAATCGCAATGCTAGACTACAAACTGCAGTATGTTCACCAGATTCAGAATCTTTATTTTGCGTTGACTAATGAAGAATTAATGATCAAAGAATAGGATCAGAAGAATTTCCTGATTAAATAACGGGATTTTTCCGGCATCTTTCGCCTGACTCATCGTGCCGGAAGGGTTGAATTCAATAAATACTTTTTTAAAATAATTTTCACAAGTCAAAAAAATATCTATTTTTGTATCGATTACTACAAAATAAAAAGATGAAAGGAAGACCAGTTACTTTTGACAACGAAGAGGTAATCTTAAAAGCCCAGAAAGTTTTTTGGGAAAAGGGATATACAGCTACTTCACTAGCCGATTTGCTGACTACTACTGGTATGGGCAGCGGTAGTTTCTATAATACTTTTAAAGGAGGAAAAAAGGAACTCTTCAGAAAAGCGATACAGCAAAGGCGGGAAGCATTTACACAGTTCAAAGCTGAGCTTAATAAAAGTGAATCTCCAATTGATCTGATTAAAGACTTTTTCAGGAGTATTGCTGCTGCTGATAAGCAAACACATCTGCAAGGTTGTCTTATTTCAAATACAGTAACAGAAATGACTTTTGTTGATCTTGATCTTGAAAATGAAACAATAGCAATTTTGAAAGATGTGGAGAAAATGTTTGCTGCGGCTATTGAAAAAGGACAGCAGGATGGGCGTATTAGAAATCAAACTGACCCGGTTATTTTAGGCAGATACCTTGTTACATTCTGGAATGGGTTGAATGTGACCAGAAGGATGTATCCTGACAATAAAATTCTCCAAAAACAAATCGAAATGCAGCTGGATATAATCAGTTGATTTTTTTTGTTCAATTATGTATCAATCATTACAAAAATAAAATAACATTATGGATTTATATTTAGATTCAAAAACAGCATTTATCAGTGGCTCTACACAAGGTATCGGCTTTGCGATAGCCAAACAGTTAATCAAGGAAGGCGTAAGTGTAATTCTTAATGGGCGTAACCAACAAAAATTAGACCTGGCTATACAAAGTCTGCGACATGAATATCCTGATGGTAATATTTCAGGAATTGCGGCCGATTTTTCTAATGGAGACGAAGTTGAAGAACTAGTTGCAGCATTACCTCCGGTTGATATTCTGATCAACAATGTGGGGATTTTTGAACTCAAATCTTTTGAGACGATAACGGATGCCGGGTGGACGCGGTTCTTCGAGGTCAACGTAATGAGCGGAGTACGGCTTTCGCGTGCGTTGTTACCTAAAATGCTGGATAAGAACTGGGGCCGGGTGATTTTTATCAGCAGTGAGTCTGGGATTAATATTCCTGAAAATATGATTCATTATGGGATGACTAAAACGGCATTGCTCTCGATAAGTAATGGTTTGGCCAAATTAACGAAGGGCAGTCAGGTTACAGTAAATACCATATTGGGCGGGCCAACTTATTCGGATGGAGTAGCAGAGGCGATAGCGCAAATCGCTCATGCTCAAAATCAGGATCCAGAGCAGCTCAAAGCCTATATCGGTACGAGTACAAATCCGACGTCGCTGCTGCAGCGTTTTATCGAACCTGAAGAAATTGCCAATCTTGCTGTTTATCTTTCGAGCCCCTTGTCGATTGCTACAAATGGCTCCAGTTTACGAGCAGATGGTGGCGTACTAACCGGAATTTAAGTTTTGTATGCTCAGAATAGTTAAATAGACCTTATGATTGAAGCCTCACATTTTTGTGAGGCTTTTTAATGTGAATACCAATAATGATAAACCAAGCAAAATAATACTTGTCCAGGGTAACTGATGAATACCAATGTTCACGATTGCAAATCCGCCAACTGTTGAACCGATTGTTACAGCAAGATTTCCACAGGAAGTAAAAATACTATTGATGAATTCAGGTGCTTCTGAGACTGAAGAAGTGATATTTACATTACTAATCAGAAAGCCACCTGAATGGATGAATCCCCAAAATACGATAACCAGTATCATCAAGTTATAATTAGCGCCCATAAAATATGTCAAGCTATGGATTCCTAACAGTGATAGCATAAAAAATAACGTAGTCCTTTCTATATTTTTACTTAAAAATTTGCCAGCAAAGTAATTCCCAGCAACGCCGGTTATGCCAAATATCAATAACATTAATCCAATTTCTGAACCATTCATATGGGTGACATTTTTCAGATAATCAGCCATGTATCCGTAAGTAGAGAACATGGCGGCAATCATCAGGCAAGCTAATAAAAGACTTAATAACAGCTTACGGTTACCTAGTATTCTCCAATAGGAAGTTTTGATTTTAACCTTGGAAATGGGGATAAAAGGAAGAAAAATCCAGATTGATAAAAATGAAATGATATTGATAACGGCAGACAAGAGGAAAGATGCTCTCCAATCAAACATTTCTGCTATAAATGTTGCCATTGGTATCCCGAAAACTGTTGCCAATGTTAGTCCACCGAATACGACGCTAACAGCTTTAGGTGACTGTTCTGAAGATACAGATCCTGCAGCAACAGCCAGGCCAATGGACCAGAAAACAGGATGTAAAACAGCAGGTAGTGCACGGGCAAAAAGTAAGAATGAAAATGAAGGCGCAATAGCTGATAGTATATTGGAAATCGAAAAAATGGCTAGTACCAGTAATAAGGTCTTTTTTCTATTGGCATTTGTGAATGCTAATGTTATAAAAGGGGCAGAGATAGCTATAATCAGCGCAAAAATACTCAATAACCATCCTGCCTTATCAATAGTAACATGATACGTATTTGCTATTTGTGGTAAGATACCGATCACACCAAATTCGGTTGTTGTAATTCCGAAAATCCCTAAAGCCAGTATATAAAGTGTTCTTTTCATATTTGTTTTTTATGCAAATTTGAAACATAAATAACCTGATCAGATGATATGCACTTTTATGTGCGATACTATCAAAAAGGAAAGTATACTGATAATTAGAAGCTTAATCATGCCAGAATTTTTTCACGATAAAAAACTATACTATACCCCAATTGAATTTGCCTTAAAACATATTGGGGGGACATGGAAAATGCCTATTCTCTGGAGGCTTCAGGCTAATATTCTCAGATATGGAGAATTGAAAAAAGATATTCCGCATATTACGCACAAAATGCTGGCGAGTCAGTTGCGGGAGCTGGAAGATAAACAACTTATTGAACGGACTGTTTACCCCGTTGTTCCACCCAAAGTTGAGTATAAGATTACTGCAAAAGGATTAAAAGCAATCCCGGTAATTGAGCATATTATGAAGTACGGTTATGAATTAATCCAGGAGGCAGGTATCGAATATCCACCAAAGATTTAATTTGCGATAGGTCACATCCTGAAAATACCGTTATTAATCAAATAACGGTATTTTTCAAAAAGGTTTGTTGTACAGATAATTATTGTAATTTCAGTCCTGAAAACAGGGTATATTTAACTTCCACATATTCTTCTATTCCGTAATAACTGCCTTCACGTCCATAGCCCGATTCCTTAATGCCCCCAAATGGTACAGATGCAGTGCCTACAGAACCACTATTTAAAATGACCATACCAGACTCGATGCGTTGCGATAGTCTGAATGCCCGGCCTAGATTCTCAGTATAAGCGTAAGCAACTAAGCCATATGGTGTATGATTTGCACGTGCTATTACTTCTTGTTCGGATTCAAATGTATAGATAGCGAAAACAGGCCCGAAGATTTCAGTTTGACTAATATCCATGTCATCCGTCAGCGCTGTTAAAATAGTCGGCTCATAGAAAAGACCGCCTTTTTCATGAACTTTTCCACCATATATTACTTTAGCACCTTGTGTGATTGTTGTAGAGATCAATGCCTCAACTTTATCAATTGCCTTTTGATTGATAAGTGGTCCAACTACAAATTCTTCCTGCAACCCATCATCAACTCTTATTTGTGAAACTGAATCTTTCAGCAGCGCTATTACCTGGGCATAGCAAGTTTGCTGAACATAAATACGGTTGGGTGAAATACAGACCTGTCCGGAATTTCTCAACTTTGCACTCACCAAACCTTTCACTGCATTTTCAATATTTGCATCGTCAAAAATGATAAATGGCGCGTTACCACCAAGTTCCATCGTTAGTTTCTTAAGGGTTGATGCACTTTGTTCCACCAGAAGTTTACCAATCTGAGTCGATCCTGTGAATGATATTTTACGGATACGGGCATCGGCAGTGAAAATCTGACCAATCATTTTTGGGTCACCGGTTACCAGTTCAAATACGCCTTCTGGAATTCCGGCTTTGCGTGCATAGGCTAATAACTTTATCGCAGTTAGTGGTGTATCTTCAGCCGGTTTTATAATCATTGTACAACCTGCCGCTAAAGCTGTAGCAATTTTTCTTGTAATCATCATGAATGGGAAATTCCAAGGTGTGATTGCTGCGGTTGGGCCAATCGGATTTTTGGTTACAATGACAGCTCCATTTGGATCATGCGTTGGGATAGTATCTCCATATAAACGTTTAGCTTCTTCTGCATACCATTCGATAAAGCCTAAACCATAATCAATTTCCCCACGGGATTCCGATAAACATTTTCCATTTTCTGCTGTCAGTAACTTTGCAAAGACTTCCTTGTCTGCTTTGATCAGATCATGCCATTGACGTAATAACGCGGAGCGTTCAGCAGCAATTTTTTTTGACCAGGATGGAAATGCATTAACTGTACGGTCAACCGCAATTTTCACTTCTTGTTCACTGAGATTTGCACATTCATCAATTAAATTTCCTGTTGAAGGATTGTATACTTTAATAGTTTCCATGTTCTTGTAATTTTATGATACAAATGTACCATGACCAAAATTTCGTAGTTAGGCGCTATCAAACCAATGTTTGTATAAATCAAACCATGCTGTGGCATTAGCTAAAGAAATTATTTATTTAATCAGAGAAATTCATTTTTGCAGAATTCAAAGAAAATGGACTATTTTTGCCATGTTTTAGTAGTATATTTCTCTCAGAATATGGAATCTCTTGAAGAATTTTACCAGTATAAATTTGATGGGTTTTCTGGACAGCTTAATAAAGCTATTGGACAATTCAATGTATTTCGTATTGAAGATCGTGCACGTAGAGAGGCTCTTTCATTGGTGCATGTACGACGTAATTTCTATAAAGTAATGCTTTATATAGGAGAAAATGTTTTTCATTACGGAGATGAAAGTATAAAAGTTAGTGGTAAAACTCTGCTATTCTTTCATCCTCAGATCCCTTACTCTTATCATAAGGTAGAAGAAGGGACGACAGGTTTTTTTTGTGTATTTAAAGATGAATTTTATCAGGAAAATTTTAGGTTGAATTTAGGAGATCTTCCTTTATTTGCACCTGGAGTACCTCCTGTTTATAGTCTTAATGTAGAACAAGCTATAGAAGTAGAATCAATTTTTCGAAGAATGTACCAGGAAATCGATACATCATATATTTATAAATATGAATTGATCAGGAGTTATCTGAATCAACTGCTTTTTATGGCTATGAAACTGAATCCTGATCATACGCATTTAAAACATGCTGATGCGGGTACCAGGATAACTGCCCAGTTTGTTGAAATGCTGGAAAGACAATTTTTGATTGAATTCAGCACAGAGCGGTTATTGCTTCGGACACCTAAAGATTTTGCTGGCAAACTTGCTGTTCATATCAATTATCTTAACCGGATTATAAAGAAAACAACTGGTAAAACTACGAGTGAACATATATTCAGCAGAATAGCTTCAGAGGCCAAAATATTGCTTAAACATACGCAATGGAACGTTTCTGAGATAGGTTATGCGCTTGGTTTTGATGATCAGGCACATTTCAATAAATTTTTCAAAGCACAAGTTGGAATGAACCCCACTTCTTACCGTACGGACATATGACAGGTGAAATACAAATTTTAAAGGACTTTGTTGAAGGCAGATTAGCTCATAAAGCTTTTGAACAACAAATTTATACAAATTCAGCATTAGAGAAATTGCTTTCTGACCCGGCAATAAGCTGGCATGGAACTTATCTGGAAGGTACAAACGCATTTTTATATTTGGCAGAACTGAACTATGAAAATTCTGTTGGACGAATTGAATCTCAAGGAACTGTTGAACTATTTTTAATGAAAATTGGCGTTGAAGTCGTCGCTTCAAAAAAATATACGGAAGACAATGAACTGTTGAACACTGCAAGTCCAAAATATATTGATGCTGATCCGGATTTTATTGAAAAATATATTTTGCCAACGGAGAAGACAATTTCTAAAGCTGATAAAAAGCAGTTTATGAAACAACGTTACGCAGAACTTTTTAAATATCAGACAAAACCTCCTCAATGGATACAGCACCCAAATTGGTTAATAAGAAATGATAAACCATTGTTTTTCCTGGGCCAGTTTGAAATCAAAAATTGTAGTTTATTTCAAGATGATGGCCGTATTTACTTATTTATCGATACCGAAACAGGGGCTGTCGAAACTATAAAACAATTTTATTGACACAAGTATTCAATTATAGCAATTTTTCCTGCTCTTCATGCCATTTTGAAATTTTAATCAATGTATCTATGAATTGTTCATATTTTTTGGCGCCAATTAACTTCACATATTCTGCAGTCATATCATCCGCCATTTGACAGATTTTATCATGGAGTTTCTTTCCTTTTTCGGTCAGGAAGATCATGATTGATCTGGCATCAGTTTCGCTTTTCTGAGTATAAGTCAAACCTAATCTTTCCAGTTCTTTTACTGTTTTACTCACTCCCTGCTTGGTTACCATGATTTTGTTTACCAGGTTATGATTAGAAATACCACCATGACCAATACTCATAAAATAGGGCATAAAGGTCATATTGAAATCACTGGGCATTAAGTTCGCTAAGTGGTCGGCTGCTGCTTTATCAGTATGTCGTTTTAAAATATAGACCTGTTTGAAAATTAACCTTTCATAATCGTACACATCTTCCATAGTTGCGAATTTAATATAAATATTACTTATTTAACTCATAGCAGCAATGTCATTTAAATCTAATATTGACAATTTTGTCAATAAAATAAGTAAACTTAGTTGACGATATTAGTCAACTAAGTTTACATTTGTTCCGTTAAATATATATTATGGAACCAGAAGAACAAACCCAATCCTCCGCTAAAAAAGTTGTAAAACTATTGATTGCCGGCCTTTTAGCTATTTTTATCTGCTATTTCGCCTTCAACAAAATTGCGCATGCGCTGACCTATGAAAGTACTGACAATGCACAGCTCGAATCAAATGCTGTTCCTGTTCTGAGCAGAGTTTCCGGTTATATTGATGATTTTAAATTGTTAGATTATCAACAAGTACGAAAAGGAGATACTCTTGTCGTTATTGATGATAGTGAGTATGTACTTGCTGTAAAACAAGCTGAAGCTGATCTTTTAGCAGCAAAAGCCGATTTGAGTAGTGCGGAATCTCAAATCCCGACTATTGGCTCCGATCAGGATGTGGCTTCTGCAGGAATCAGTGTAGAAGAGGTGACTTTGAAACAAGCGAAACGTGATGTAGTCCGCGATGAAACCTTATTCAAAGAAGGGTCAATTACCCAAAGGCAATATGAAAGAAGTCAATCAGCTTATCAGACTGCTGTTCAGATGCTGGCTTCCAGCAAAAGTAAACTCAAACAGGCAGGGACGCAAAAAGGGAATGCCAATGCATTGATCCAGCGTGCAAAAGCGAACATCTCCGCCCGCGAAATTGCACTCGAAAAGGCGAAGCTAAACTTAAGTTATACCAGAATTGTAGCTCCTTCGGCTGGTAAACTTGGTAAAACCAATCTCAAAAGCGGACAATACGTTCAAGGTGGACAGCAGTTGTTTAACCTGGTGAGCAACGATAATTACTGGATCGTTGCCAATTTCAAAGAAACCCAGATTGAACATATGAGAGTGGGGCAGCGAGTAGATATCGTCATAGACGGATATCCGGATCATAAAATTACGGGCACCCTTTCTGGCTTCAGTGATGCTACAGGAGCAAAATTTTCTTTGCTGCCGCCAGATAATTCTACCGGAAACTTTGTGAAAGTTACGCAGCGTGTGCCGGTTACTATTCAGATTAATGAAGCTGAAGCGCTTAAAGGAATGCTGAAGGCCGGTCTAAGTGCAGCTATCGATGTAAAGGTGAAATAGTCATGGATAATTTCAATTTTACCAAATTTTAAAATGGAAGGCGAAAGAAACAAATTCATAAAAATAATCATTGTAATTACCTGTATCACAGCTGCTATAATGGAGTTGATTGATACCTCGATTGTCAATGTCGCGCTGACTAATATTAGCGGAACCCTGGGCGCAACTCTTGAAGACGCGTCATGGGTAGTGACTGCTTATGCGATTGCAAACGTGATTGTGATCCCTTTAACTGGTTTTCTAAGCCGTTACTTTGGAAGAAAGAACTATTACCTCGCCTCAATTATCTTGTTTACTCTGGCTTCGTACATGTGTGGTAATTCATCCTCTTTATGGATGCTTGTGTTTTGGAGGTTTGTACAGGGAATAGGGGGTGGTGCGTTACTGTCTGTTTCTCAGGGGATTCTGTTCGACCAGTTTAAACCTGAAGAGAAAGGTATTGCTGGTGGTATATTCGGAATGGGTATTGTTATCGGGCCAACCATAGGACCTATCCTTGGTGGATATATCGTAGACAACTATCATTGGGCATTGATATTTGATATCAATATCCCTATAGGGATAGCTGCGGCCTTGCTTACCTGGAAATTTGTAGACAAGAAAGCTGATGAATATAATATTGATAAGAAATCAATACCGATTGATTATATCGGTATTCTCTCTTTAACCATAGGCGTTGGTGCCCTTCAGTATATCCTGGAAAAGGGGCAATCTGATGATTGGTTTGAGGACGAAAATATCCGTTACCTGACTGCTGCAGCCATACTGGGACTGGGACTGTTTATCTGGTGGGAACTTACGACCAAAAATCCGGCTATCAATTTAAGAGTAATGAAGAGCAGGAACCTGATTGGGAGTAACATCCTGACCTTTGTCTGTGGTTTTGGATTATTCGGATCTGTTTACCTTTTTCCGGTGATGGTTCAAAGGGTAATGGGGTATACGCCAACAGAATCTGGTTTATCGATGATCCCAGGTGCACTGGTAACCATATTTGCAATGCCGTTTATTGGTGCAGGTTTGGGAAAAGGGGTAAAGCCAATTTATTTTGTATCTCTGGGTTTTGCACTGTTCATTTTACATGGATATACCTCTTCACAAGCTGCCCCGGATGCCGATAAATGGTGGTTTATTATTACGCAGATCTGTCGTGGAGTAGGTACAGGTTGTTTAACTGTACCCTTATTAAGCCAGGCAGTAGTCGGGTTAAAACCAGAAGACATGCCCTATGGTATTTCGCTCAACAATATGTTCCGTCAGCTTGGGGGAGCGTTTGGCATTGCGATTATGAATACTTATGCCACCAATCGTTTTGCAACACACCGGATGGATCTGGTTTCTAATCTACAGGGCAATAATCCGCTATTGAGCGAGCGGCTGAATGGAATAACACAAGGTCTGGTCGCTAAAGGAATGAACCCGTCATTAGCCAAACAAGCTGCATATGGCGCCCTGGACCATAGTTTATCTAATCAAGCACAAATGCAGGCCTATTTAGATGGTTTTCTGCTGATCGCCATTTTCTTTGTCTGCACGATTCCATTTATGCTCCTATTGAAAAATGAAACGATGGATGCAGAAACAAGAGCAAAAGTTGCAGCAGCAGCACATTAATATTTAGGCTGCAAATTGTCATTAATCAAAAAAACATGAAAAAGTTATTTCTTATTATATCCCTGATTGCGCTGTCTCCAGCTCTGCATGCGCAGGAGAATGCAGGAGACCTTAAAACATTAATCAATCAATCATTTACTTATTTTCCGCAGTTTAAAGAACTCGGTCAGGCTATAGATGTCGAACAGCAGCGCATAACGCTTGCCAGGTCTGCGGGCTTGCCTTCTGTTCAGGCTACAGGCAGTTACCGGTATACGAGCCCGGTATCTCAAATCAGCATCCCTGCTGGTGACAATGTGCTGGCTCTGAGTATTATGCCTAAAAATAATTACAATGCATCTCTGGATGCTAGTTACACGCTTTGGGATTTTGGTGTGGTCAAAGCTGGCGTTGACCGTGCTAAAGCAGGCTTGGAATATGCAAAAGATAACCTGGAATTTAATCAGAACCAGGTAGCATTTCAAGTGGGTAATATTTACTACCAGATTGCTTATCTCAAAAACGCGATCTCCATACAGGATAGTGTAATCAATTTTCTGGAAGTCAATAAAAAAGATACCGAAATAAAGTTCAAAAATGGAGATGCCTTAAAATATGATGTACTTTCTATTCAATCCAGCATTGATCAGGAGGGAAATCGTAAAATAGAACTTCAAAATAACCTGGATAAGCAATATGCTTTAATGGAATACGCAACAGGAACCAGAATTAAGGTAAATTCTTCAGATTTTGTTTTCCCTGTAGCCAACAAATATGATCTGAATGAAGCACTGGCGGAGGCGCAAAATAATCACCCGGAATTCAGAATGATTAAGGACAGAATTCAACAAGCAGAGGCTGAACTTAAAGTCAGTCAGACTAATGGTAAACCTTCCTTGATAATGAGTGGGGGAACGGGTTACAAAAATGGTTTTACACCAGATCTTGATAAGTTCAGGTATAATTATTCGGCAGGTGTGACGCTTAATATTCCAATTTATCAAGGTGGAAGAGCCAAAAAGCAGGTAAGGTTATCACAAAGTCAGCTTTTAGCTTCTAAGTACTCTGAAGAAACCTTGAATAACACTTATCGAAAAGATATTCAGCAAGCTATGATTGACATTACCAGCAATACTTCTAGCCTGATGAATTCAGCAAGACAGGTTACAGAGGCTAAAGAAGCACAGAAACTTGCACATAGCCGTTATAGAAACGGAATTGGAACTAATCTGGAGCTGACCAGTGCAAGTACCAATGTCCAAAAAGCAGAATTAACCAATTTACAATACAAATACCAGCTATGCGTAGCACAATTGACGATTGCTAAACTAACTGGTTTAAAATACTGGTAAATGAAAAACAGGTCTCAATTTATACTAATTCTGTCAACGGTCATCAAGACTCCATTTGATCTGAACCGTATTAAACGCACAATCACAAATTTTCAAAGTGTGATTGAATGGAGTCAGGATCTTGATGATATTGACAAAATCCTTCGTATCGTTTCTCACGAAGATATCAGCGAAAAGTTGGTGCTGAATCTGGAAAAAGCAAAAGTACGCGCAATAGTCATGCAGGTATTTGAGAAGAGTATAACCTGATAGATCAGCAGAACGGTACTCCAAACCCAGGGTTTTACACTAGTGAGGCCTTAGGTTTGGAGTCCGTTGATAATATTAAACCCGGCAAAACCCAATACTAAAATAATTATAGATATTTTTGTCAGGAAATACAATTCCATTTTGAAAACAGATCTTTTCGTTGTTACGCCTCCCTTTACCCAACTGAATACCCCGTATCCTGCAAGTGCCTATATCAAAGGGTTTTTAAATACTAAAAATATTTCGTCAACCCAGGCAGATTTGGGTATTGAAGTTATTTTGGCTTTATTTTCCAGAAAAGGTCTGGAAGATCTTTTCTTTCATGCTGAACAGTTGGCAGATCAGCCAAAAAGTTCAAATGCGAAAAGGATTCTTGCTTTGAAAAAAGAATATATCAGAACTATTGATGCTGTCATTGCCTTTTTACAAGGCAAAAACCCAACATTGGCTTTGCAAATTTGCCAGGAAGACTTTTTACCGGAAGCATCCAGATTTATGCAATTGGAAGAGCTGGACTGGGCATTTGGTTCAATGGGAACACAGGATAAAGGGAAACATTTGGCTACCTTATATCTGGAGGATATTTCGGATTTTATTATTGAATGTATAGATCAGAATTTTGGTTTTAGTCGTTATGCCGAAAGATTAGGCAGAAGTGCAAATTCATTTGATGAGCTTTATGAAGCTTTGAGTCAGAAGTATACCTATATGGATAAACTGCTAATTGAAATTTTAGAACGCAAAATTGCTGTTATCCAACCTAAATTATTCTTAATTTCTGTTCCTTTTCCAGGGAATTTGTATGCTGCTTTCCGATGTGCACAATACGTAAAAAAGCATTATCCTGAGATTAAAATATCGATGGGTGGTGGTTTCCCCAATACCGAATTACGTTCTGTTTCTGACAAGAGAGTATTTGAGTTTTTCGATTATATCTCACTGGATGATGGAGAATTACCTATTGAACTGATCTATAATTCGATTATCAAAGCGGGACCTTTTAATCTGTATAAAAGAACTTTTCTATTGGAAAATGGGGAAGTTACCTATAAAAATGATGCTTTAAGAAGTGATTATAAGCAATTTGATGTAGGAACACCAGATTATAGTGATTTACAACTTGACCAATACATTTCGGTCATAGAAATTGTCAATCCAATGCACCGGATGTGGAGCGACGGCCGCTGGAACAAGTTGACCATGGCACATGGATGTTATTGGGGGAAATGTACATTTTGTGATATTTCTTTAGATTATATTAAGGTTTATGAACCTGTTGCAGCTAAACTGATTGTTGACCGGATTGAAGAATTAAGTGAGAAAACAGGACAGAACGGTTTTCATTTTGTGGATGAGGCTGCACCACCGGCCCTGATGCGGGAAGTAGCACTGGAGATTTTAAGAAGGGAAATCTCTGTAAGCTGGTGGACAAATATCCGTTTTGAGAAAAGCTTTACCAAAGACCTGTGTATTTTGCTAAAAGCATCTGGCTGTATAGCCGTTTCGGGTGGTTTAGAAGTGGCATCAGATAGGTTATTAAAACTTATCGATAAAGGAGTTTCGGTTGAACAAGTGGCCAGGGTTACCCGAAATCTGACAGAAGCAGGAGTGTTGGTTCATGCTTATTTGATGTATGGGTATCCAACACAAACTATTCAGGAAACTGTAGATAGTTTGGAAATGGTGAGACAATTGTTTGAAGCAGGTGTTTTACAATCTGGCTTCTGGCATCAGTTTGCGATGACCGCGCATAGTCCTGTTGGTATGTTCCCGGAAAAATTTGGCGTAGTTAAAGAGACTGAAGTTATCGGGACTTTTGCTAATAACGATATTAATTATATCGATAAAACGGGAATAGACCATAATAAATTTAGTTTTGGTCTGAAGAAATCGCTTTTTAATTTTATGCATGGCATTTGCCTGGATTATAAATTACAAGACTGGTTTGATTTTAAGATTCCTAAAGTAATGATCCCTCCGGATTTTATTGAACAAGCTTTAAAGGAAGAAAGTAAGTTTGACACTAAACCAACCGCTAAAGTGGTTTGGTTGGGAGGGAAGCCTGATACCAAGTGCTTTTCAAAGAGTAAAAAAGGCAACTCCATGGAAACTATGATTTTAACTTTCCACGATAAAAAGGAAACCTTTACCATTCAGACCAATAAAAATGAAGGAGAATGGTTGACTTCAATCTTAGCTAAAATAGAGGTTTCCAATAGGAAGATTTATACTTTTCAGGAAATCAAAGCTGATTTTGAAACTACGATGGAATATTTTGAATTGTTCTGGTATTCAAAACCAATTTATACTTTAAGGGACTTTGGGCTATTGGTTTTGTAGCCCTTTCATTCATTTAAAAGAGTAGTATTGCCTGATGTATGCTATATTAATACAAAAGATTACACATTTTATACGTAATTCTGCTTTTCCCATTTTCCTTTCTTCCAATTGGCTATTTTAGTTCCAATCGACTAATTAACCTTAAGGAGCTTTACAGCCATGCCATTCTCTTGCATTATTTTTAACGATGATTTATTAGCGGCCGAACAGCTTGTAGAATACCTTGGAGCGCTGCCTTTACTGAATTTAGTTAAAACTTTCTCCAGTCCTGTTAAAGCGATGGAAGAATTACATCATTTAATTGCAAACAACCAGTTGAGTAATCCTGGTTTAGAAAGACCATCAATCCTTGTTAAATTAAGTGGCAAAAACAGAGCGGTAAAATTATATATTGATGATATTATCCTGATAGAAGGAGCATCAAACTATATAAAAATCCATACAAAAGATAAGCTATATGTTCCGTACAATAAAATGTCTGCTATGGAAAATGAATTGAGAAATTATAATAATTTCAAGAGAATAAGCAGGTCTTTTATCATCTCTTCCCTATATATTGAAAAGGTCGACGGTTATCATATAAAGCTCAAAAATGAGCTTGCTGTTTCCGTAAGTAAGTTATACAGACCTGCCTTTGATTCATTTTTAATGGAGTTATTAAATAGCAGACCCTAACCAATACTGCCAGGGTCTGTTCTATTTGTATTAGTTAGCTGTGCTTAGGTTTTTAACTGCACTAACGATCTGTGCTAATGTTTTTCCGGGAGCGGTAACTGTTCCGTTTTCACTTAAAGAGGCTTTGATCAGCTTTGTTTGTGCTGTATTACCATATAAACCAAACAGTCCGATGTTATCATAAGAACTAAAAGTCAGATTGCCTTTGGTACCGGTTACTGCCAGCATGATTGAAGTAGGATCTGTTACGGTATCCGACCCATAAGATGGGCTAAGGGGAGTACCATAAAGATGTCCTGCCTGAGCATCTGTCCCTGTCATTTCTCCTTCGTTGACTAAACCAGAATTGGCGATCTGATTCTTTAACTTTGTTTGGTTAGCGGCCGTTTGATTGTCCCATGTGCCTGCACCATACTGGCTATCTACCAGGTTTTTAGTCATATTAGTCAAGATGATATCCTGATTAGAGGCGCCGGTATTATAGCCACCTGAACGCAATGTAGAATAGATTCTGTTTTTGTAATCTGTATGTCTCAGCCCTATTGCATGTCCTAATTCGTGATTTAATATGCTTGATATAAATGCTCTGGTTGCAGTCGTATAACCAGCGTCTTTGTTGCTGTTCATAGAAACATGTTTACCCGGATTTCCCTGTGCATCGACGAATGCCCCGTCTTGTCCAAGGGTTACATTACCATTTGCATCAGCTCCTCCCAAATCTGCAAACAAGGCGATAATATCTGCTTTTGTAGTATCAGTTGTCTTTACAAACTTTAGCGGTAATTTTAAATTGTTAAGTGCGACTAATGTTGAATCAAAAGCTTCATTAAATTTAGGAGTATTTGTTTCGTCATAAAAAGCGATATTAACTGTTCTTCCAATAGTTAGCGCATACCTGGTAGAGTATTGCCCTTGTGGTTTTAAGGCTGCAAAGCTTTCATTCAGATTCCTTTTGGTTAAACGGATATCTCCTTCTACTCTATAACCATCTGGTGTTATTTGTGCACTTAGCGGATCAAATCCAAGACTTTTTATCTTTTTCAGATCGCTTATTACCTCATTGAGAGAAACTTCTCCCAAAGCTGATTTGGTTTTCTCTGTAGGATTACTGGTCTGTGAATCGCTTTTTTTACACCCTGTACTGGTGATCAAAAAAACTGCGGCCGCTGAGGCTGCAAGGTAAAATACGTTTTTCATATTATAAATGTTTAGGTAATAGGTTTTACCTAATCTCTATAATTGCATCCTGATTCAACAATTTTTTATGTGAGACCACTTTAAATTTTATGCGAACTTGAAAAATTATGAAAATAGCTTTGAAAATAATTCCCCTAAACTGTTTTATTCGTACTTCAGCGCTTCGACAGGATTGGCTTTTGCAGCCTTATAGGCCTGAATACTGATGGTTAAAAATGCAATGATTGCAGTTCCTGCTATGGATACCAATATTATTGAAAAGGATACAGTTGTCCTGAACTCAAAGCTAGTGAGCCATCTGTTCATCAGATAATAAGCTAAAGGAACGCCAATACATGCAGCGACAAATACCATTTTCAGAAAGGAAACTGAGAGTAGATTCATAATATTACCAACTGAGGCACCCAGTACGCGACGTACACCAAATTCTTTGGTACGCTGTTCTGCGCTGTAAGTAACCAGGCCATAAAGCCCCATACAGGAGATTAATATTGCTATTCCTCCGAATAGATTAGCTAGAATGCCCAGTATTTTTTCTGAATGCATTTTCCTTGAATATAGTTCATTGACAAATCCAATTTCTACTGGATATTGCGGGTTTATATTTTTGGCAACAGTCGAAATCAGCGCTATATTTTTACTCAGGCTATTTGCAGGATTTAACTGCATATTAATGTTTCCACCTTGGTTTTTACTGAAATTGATCACCATTTGGCGGCCCTCCCGGTAAGGGGAATCCCAATTAAAATCTTTAAAAATGCCGATTACCTTCAATTGGTTTCCAAAAAGCTTTACGGTCATCCCGATTGGGTTTTTAAGCTTCATTACTTTCACGGCTGTACTGCTCAATAGAATTGCTGCGGTATCTGATGCAAAATCTCTGGAAAAATCACGGCCTGCTATCAACTCTACACCGCTAGTTTTTACAAAATCATAAGTGGTCTGAAGGCGGTTGAAAACAATTTCCTTTCCTCTTTCTTCCATTCCCGGCCATTCAAGACCATAAAACCAGTTACCTACTCTGATCATGCTCTGGGATGACTGGTTTACAGCAGTCACTGCCCCGGTTTTCAGCACCTGATCTTTAAACAATTCGAACTTACCAGACAGTTCACCGTCCTGAGGCATCTCAGCCATTAAATTAATGTTATATCCTACCGGTCTGTTCTTGATAAACTGCATCTGTTTATAGATCACCATCGTAGCAATGACCAGCATAATAGCAAAACAAAACTGTCCTACTACCAGCACCTGTCTGAGGTTGATAGGAATGATTTTCGCCCTTGCTGTTTTCTTTTTTAAAGTTTGGATCGGATTAAAGGAAGAAAGGAAGAGTGCCGGGTAAGTCCCCGACAAAAGGCCGGTCACTAGAGCTACTGTCAGAATGCCCAGCCAATAACCTGTATTGCTATAATGAATTGTAATATCTATTTCCAGCAGCTTATTGAACAGGGGTAAACTGACTTCAACAATCGCGGTAGCAATCAGCACCGCTACTGTAGTCAGCACCATAGCTTCGGTCAGGAATTGAGTAACTAAAGAAGCCCGTGTTGCACCAATAGTTTTCTTGATACCCACTTCTTTTGCCCTGCGTTCTGATTTAGCAGTGGCCATGTTCATGAAATTGATACAAGCGATAAGCAAAATACCAAAAGCCAATGCAATAAATAAATAGATGCGATCTATATCACCACCTATACTTTTGCCGTTCAGAAATTCACCATATAAATGTCTATCCGATAACGGGAACAGGAAATTCTCGCTCTTTTGCGCGGTATAGGTTTCATTAAAAAGCTTTTTTACTTTAGCATTAATCAGATCAATATTGGCCGGATTGTTAACTTTTGCTATGGCCAGAAAGCTAAAATCTCCCCAGCCAGGGTTTTTAACATAATTGTTTATGCTTTCAAAAAAAGACCAGGGCATCAAATAATCAAACCTGAGCGAAGTATTAGCAGGCAGATCTTTGATTACACCAGTAACTTTTAAATCATTTGTATTTTTATACCTGACCGTTTTGTTCAGGGCATCTGTTGTACCGAATAAAAGTTTTGCAGTTTCCTCTGTCAATATAACCGAATTTGGCGTATTCAGTGCAGTGTTGGGATTGCCAGCTATAAAATCGTAACTAAAAACTTTCAGAATATCCGGATCGGCGAAGAGATCCATTCTTTTAAATACTTTTTGCTGATTGGCAATGAGCGATCTATCACCACCACCAATGCGGGTAATCACGTCTACCTCAGGTATTTTAGCCTTAATAGCCATTGCGATCCCATTTCCAGGTGACACACCCGTACTTGTAATTTTTCCGGTAGCATCCTGAAAATTGGTCATCACCTGGTAGATTTTGTCCGCATCCTTAAAGTGGCGGTCGAAATTTCGCTCGTAATTAACATAGAGTAATAGTAACAGACAGGCAGATAAGCCAATCGCCAGCCCAATTATATTAATCACAGAGGAAGTCTTGTTTCTCCAGAGATTACGCAAAGCGATTTTTAAGTTGAGTCTGAACATGTCAGCAATGATTTATTTAATTAAACAAATACGATTGATCTGCAATTTACTAAGTTTATGCCAAGAGTTGTTTTTGTTTTAAATCGTTGTTGTACAGTGTTTTGTTTTTTAATTACTCAGGAAATTGTTCATTATCGGACGGTAAGCGTACACTGCCGGACAGTTAAGCACCAGGAAGAATTAACATTTTAGTACCATATTGCTCTGAAAGATTTAATAAGTATTACATTTTTTATGTGCTGAGATACTTCATAGCCTGTTATTTTACTGACAGTATCATTCAGGTGAGAAACCGATATGGACATGCAGCTTGCGGACTTCGATGGTCTTTTCCAGGTTTGATAATTACACTTCAGTAAAAATTTCAGGCCACTTGTTACTCAGCTCTATTTCAAGCTGTCGTGAATTACATTAACCATATTCATATGTGATTGAGCAATTGAAACAGCTTTAGTTGCAAAAGTCCTGACATCTGCATCTTTACCATCTTTTGATTCATCTTGCATCAGCTTCAACATTTTTTTATTTTTGCTTGCTATAGTTTCTATGTAAGCTTTATCAAAGTCTGCTTTGGATTTTTCATTCAGTTCAATTGATTTTTTCTGGTCTTCATCGTCCAGCGTCAGCGGAAGTGAAATATTTTTCTTTTCAGCAATTGAGGCAAGTTCCTTATTTGTTTTGCCATAATCTCTGATAATCATCCGGGCGAAATATTTTAATTGAGCATTTGCTGCATTTTCGACCGCAATTTTACTGAATTCAACTTCTGCCATTCCATTGGATGCGGCTCTTGTCGCAAATTCTGCATCGGATACTTTTACACCCAATGTACCCCTGGCCATCGTATTCGGAGTCATATCTTTAGCCCTGTTTACACTATCAGCCGCGGCTGTAGAATCTTTATTGCTATTACAGCTTCCCAATGAAAATAGTATTGCGCAGGTAGTAAGAAAGTTGATTGTTTTTTTCATCATGCTGGTTTTATCGCTTTATAACACAGAAAATTGGATATAGTTTAAACTGTGGAGTAATAATTTACTACAATATTTGAAACAATACTTTAACTTTATGTTCCATGAAAGTAAAACGTGTAGTCGCTAATATCGCTTCATCAGAAATCATCAAAGCAAAGCTATTTTACGCAGATTTATTGGGAATGGAGATTGTAATGGATCAAGGATGGATCGCTACCTACGCTTCAAAGGAAGAAATGATTGTACAAATTAGTTTTGCCAGCGAAGGTGGTTCTGGTACTCCGGTTCCGGATTTGTCAATCGAAGTTGATGATGTAGATAGCGCTTATAAATTAATGAAAGAACATAATTTTAAAATTGAGTATAAATTAACAGATGAGCCCTGGGGTGTACGCCGTTTTTATGTGCGCGATCCCTTTGGTAAATTAGTCAATATACTTGCTCATACGCTTTGAAGACAAAGCAATAAACTGATAATTTTTTCAATATCTTGCTCCACTAAAAATATTAGTATAGATTTGTGTGCTGCTAAATTCCTGCAGTGTTACCATATGGAGCCTAATTCTTCTATATTCATAAACAGTGATCAGCTCCAAAAGGAATCTCCTGGTCGGCTGGAGAAAAATCTGAGGAATTATCATGGAGAAACGGAGTGGCATCGTAACTGGAAAGCGGCTTTTCCGGAGGCGTTCAGAGAAGTAAGTTTTTCTGACGTAAAAATGGGAGAACTTCATCGCGCAGATGTACATACTCCTTGTGGTACTACGCTTGAATTTCAGAATTCTCCTATTTGCCTGGAAGAATTAAAGAGCAGAGAAGCATTTTATCCGAAATTGATCTGGATTCTGAATGGGAAAAAATTTAAAGGTTTCCGGGTCTTGAAAAACTTGCCTGATGTAGATGATCCCAGAATTGCTGACTATGATTTCTGTAATACCGACCACCTGTCGATGATCAGAAAGGCTGATTTTCTAAAAGGGAGACCCCGGGTCCTGAATTTTCAACATCCTGAACTTAAGAAGCTTCCACTAACCTCTTACTATTACTCATTTTGCTGGAAACATCCACATAGGGTATGGTACCAGGCTAAAAATCCAATCATTGTGGACTTGGGAGGACATTTTATTTATCAGCTGAAGCAGCGCAGGCAACTATCCGAAGACTATCCCTACCTGCATATTATGACTAGAAAATCCTTTATTGAGCAATATGTCTGCTGATTTTATTAAGATATTACAACCTATTGTACATTATGGTTTCCATTTTTTAGCGCCTGGAGCTATTGCATTTTTATTTTTTAGAAAGCAGTGGAAGCGCGCATGGTTCATCATGATCTGTACTATGCTGGTAGACGCTGATCATTTATTAGCGACACCAATTTTCGATCCTGGAAGGTGTAGTATTGGTTATCATCCACTGCATTCTTATTATGCTATTGCGTGTTACTTTATATTACTGCTGTTCCCTAAAACCAGGATAATTGCAGTTGGATTATTGTTTCATATGTTTACGGATTGGCAGGATTGCTATTGGGCTGATATTGCAATGAACTTACCTGCTGAAAATACCGGGAAAGCGATTGTGATGCTGATCGACAAGAACTGCTAGTTGATAATTCTCTTCCGAATCAACTTTTTATGAATTCATCGGCACTTGCTTTTCCAGGACCAAGAATTAGCAATGTGAATAGCAGCAAGAGATAATACAAAGGAATTTCATATCCGTTTTCTCCTGCTTCAAAGCCATTAGCCCAATGTACAGTTACAATGGCTACCACCATTGTAAACATTAAAGGAATACTGATCAGACGGGTACCTAACCCTAGTATGAGTAATACTACGCCTAAAGCTTCCGTACCTGCTGCCAGGTAGGCGTTGAAAAAAGGAGCGGGGATTCCTATACTGCCAAACCATTCTCCAATGGCATTAATATCATTCCACTTCATTCTGGCCGGGTTGTAAAAGCCATAGGCCAGCGTTAACCTGATCAGCAAAAGCGGTAAAAAAGAAGCTTTTTTAAGCTGATCACCCAGATAGCTATAGGTTTGTTTGATTTTCATTTTAGTTATTTTTAAAGCCGATGATCAGCTGTGATTCCATAGCCATCAAGATAAAATCCCGGCACATGGCTGTAATTTCAATAGTTTGTTCAATTTTTAGCTCTTCACACAAATTGTCAATAAGTAAAGCCGCAGTTTGAGGTTTTTCTGATAAAAGCTCCAGCAGACGAACAAAAGCGGGAGAAAGATCCGTAAAACTAACATCTCCGCTTTCTGGCAGACGATGCATGCACAGGTAATAATCTCCTTTAGCTGCCGCTGTAATTTTTTTCGCCTTCTTAAGATGTACCGGAAAGTTAAAATGCTGAAAGTGTATTTCCGGATTCAGCACAATTGGATCCCGCTCAAGATTTCCTGTTGTTTTATAGTCAACTTCCTGGTCTTCCATCATAAAAAGCTCTACTTCAAGCCATTCGAACCATAATAGTTCCATTAATACAGGATACTTATTGAGTATTAATGGGCGGGTTTGTTCCAGGTATTCATAAAACTCCCGGGGCATATACCAGACTTGTGGTGACTGGCAAGCATGGTTGCTGAAAAAATCATGGGTAATCATTTGCCATTCTCTGGTTTTGAGTAGTTCATGGCTTAGCGGGAATGCTGATTGTAACATGTCATCTATAACATTAAATACCAGGCGACGATATTGGCTGATGTTTTCAGTATTGATTCCCGGAATATCTTCCAGAATTCCTGTACGGCAATAATTGGCCAATGCCAATTGATTACGGTGTGTTTGTTCAAGCAGTGACATAAGACGTTGATTTTAGTGCTGCCGTTTTAATCTCATTTAGCCGGATCATTTCTTCCTGTAGTTCATTTAGTTCAGGAATATTGAAATCCCGTTCCAATAACACAGGTACATCTCTTTTCAGGCGGTGCATAGTATAGTCAAAAAGATCAAATACAGGATCAATAATTGCTTCTCCATGTGTATCAATAATCAAGTTCTCTGCTACTTGATGATGGCCGGCCATATGGATATAACTCACGCGCTCCATTGGCAGAAGATCAATAAATTGTTTTGCATCGTAATTGTGGTTGAAAGCATTTACATAGACATTGTTTACATCCAGCAACAGCTCACAATTTACTTCGGCCAGTATGTTATTGATAAATTCAATTTCAGTTATTTCCGGGGCTACCGGGCTGTAATAACTAACAATCTCAATGGATATTTTTCTTTCCAGAACATCCTGTACAGTCCGGATCCTTTCTGCTACGTGTTTTACTGCATCATGGGTGAAGGGGATAGGAAGCAGGTCATAAAGGTGCGCATTGTCACATTTAGAATAACTTAAATGTTCCGAATAGAGCTGAGCGTTGGTTTCCAGGAGGAATGTCTTTACTTTTTTAAGGAACTGGAAATCCAGCGGATCCGGACTGCCAATAGAAAGTGATAAGCCATGCGTATATAATGGATATTTTTCCAGGGCTTGTCTGAACTTCTTTTTCCAAAAACCACCTACACCGATCCAGTTTTCTGGAGCTACTTCTATAAATGCAGGTTGAATGCTACTATTTTGCAGCATTTCTTCTGCAAAATCTTTTCTGAAACCGATGCCTACCATAACAACATTTTTTAAGGGGTGAAAGTTGTTGTCCAAAAACACGGTTACATCCGTATTCATAGACAACAACTTAAGATTTGCTTATCCTTTTTTAGGAGCAGAGGTAGTTTTTGCTTTTCCAGCACCGCACTTACCTTCACCACACTTACCATCCTTGCCTTTACCTTTAGATTTGGTCTTAGAGGCACCACATTTGCCTTCGCCACATTTTCCGTCTTTACCTGTTTTGGTAGAATCTGTTTTAGATTTTGCGCCACAGCTTAACTCCAGGGAGTTTGCACCACTAGCTTGTTTCGACAAATTTGTTCTTACTACTTCTCCTGAACCAAGGTTGTTGTAACGGAACAAGCCGTTAGCGTTTGCACTTAAACCTGATACTGCGATAATTGCGCTAGCGATAATAGTACTTCTCAGGATGTTTTTTTTCTTTTCCATTGTGTCAATTTTTAAAGTTTATTATTGTTTTGTTTTGACATTGGTCGTAGGAAAGAAGTCATCCTTACAAAAAAATAATTTTTTTTAAATAAAAGTGTTTTTTGATGATTTAGGGGGAGAAATACAAGCTGCTAAATGGGCGTTATAAATATGTAAGTTTTTGATTTTGTGTGTTTTATAGTTTTTTGTTTCTGAAAACCCGGAAATGGATTTAATAAGGTCTTATTCATTATCAGCAGAATTTAAAACCATAATATTTGTTTTAAAACCTTTTTTATATAACCCTAATTTTGATTGGGTCATTAATTTAGATAATTTGGGGCAACAGCAAATCATACGCTAAGCCAAATTAAACTTATTGATACGATATACATTAAATGGATACGGACAAAACCAAAGCATTACCCCTGCAAACAAAACAGCATTTCGAAATTTTAGATGGATTAAGAGGCGTTGCAGCCTTGGCTGTTGTTGTATTTCACTTTATGGAATGGGTTTTTACCGATCCCAGCAAGAACTTTATCGGACATGGTTTTTTGGCTGTCGATTTCTTCTTCTGCCTTTCGGGATTTGTGATCGGTTATGCCTATGACAATCGGATAGCAAAAATGGGTATGCTTAACTTTTTTTCCTCAAGGATCATCAGGCTGCATCCGTTGGTTATAGCAGGTTCGGTACTCGGGCTGCTGACATTTTTGTTCGACCCGTTTGGCGGCCACCTCGAATTGTATAGCACTGGTAAAATAATTTTGACTTTTTTTTGCTCGCTTTTCCTTATTCCCTTACCAGTAATAGCCGATCGTGGATTTAATTTGTTCAGCTTCAATGCACCGGCATGGTCGTTGTTTTGGGAATATGTTGCCAATATCGTATATGCATTCGTACTTTATCGGATAGCCCGTGGCTACCTGTTGCTATTGACCTTACTTTCGGCCGTGGCTATTTGCTATGTTGCGTACCATTCCGGCAATTTATTGGGTGGCTGGAGCGGTCCAACCTTTTGGGATGGAGGCGTCCGGATATCATATTCTTTTTTAGCAGGATTGCTTATTTACCGTTCCAACTGGATCATCAAAAACAGGCTGGGATTTACCGGCCTTGCCATATTATTACTTCTGGCCTTTGTAATGCCATTCTCAAAATGGAACTGGTTATCCGAACCTCTGATCGTACTATTTTACTTTCCCTTTTTGGTCGCTTTAGGAGCAGGAGCTATTTTAGCACCTGACTTAAAAAAGGTTTGCATCTTTTCGGGAAAGATCTCTTACCCATTATACATGACGCATTATGCTGTGTTATGGATGTTCGGTAATTATTATACCAGTCACAAACCGGGCAATATGCAATTAACTTTCATCATCATATCCGGGCTGATTCTGTTGGTTGGAGCAGCATACCTGGTCATGGTATTTTACGATATCCCTGTGAGGAAATATTTAAGCGATAAACGGAATGAAAGGTATGCCAGGCAAAAAGCCGGTGATGTTTAGATTTCAGCTCAGTTTACAAAAAACATTATAAAGACTATAATAATGTACCTTTGATTATGACTTATTCTCAAGGGGGTAATCCGCTTCAATATTTGACAGATGTCGCTGCACAAGTTGGTGGTACTGTCGAAAATAACAGCTTAATCCTGAACGGTTCTGCGGATGAAGGCTCAATCAAATTATTTGTGCTGGAACAAGGCCTTATTATGGCTTTAACTGAGGTAAAATCAAACTTAAGTATCTCGAAACTGGAGCTTAATATTCCCCCGGATTATCTGTTTATAAAGTTATACCTGCCAGAGTCCCATTTAGACACCATGGTAAAGTATGATTCCAAGTATTATCAAATCTCAACTCCAGGTGTTCTTCTCTATAATGCTCATGTAGAGTTAAAGTCATTATTCAAGATCCGGCAACGGTTTAAGATAGTTTCATTTGTGATACATGCTGAATGGCTTAAAAAGACATTCCATTCTGATTCTATATTTTCACAGCAGCGCTTATTTGAACTACCGCTTTTTAAGTTCGAGCATGTTAAGCCTGCGATTTTACAATCAGCATTAAATCTGTTTACCCTTAAAATAGATTCAGGCCCTTTCAATTTACGAATGAAGGCAATTGCATATGATATACTTAGCCATCTTTTTTCTGCTTTTGACATACAAGCTAATTCAAATTCAGCTGAATTTAAACATCAAAGTGATATCGAAGCTATTTTTAGGATAAGAGAACAATTGCTTGATATGGAGGACATGAATTATCCAACCGTGGATGTTTTGGCAAAACAAGCTGGGATGAGTGCTTCTAAACTAAAAACCTTGTTCCATTCAGTTTTCGGCATGCCTGTTTTTGAATTCTATCAGTATCACCGGTTAGCGTATGCCCGGATTTTGATAGAAGGGAGAAAACATACCATTGGAGAGGTTGGCTTAAAAATAGGCTATACTAATCTGAGTAAGTTTTCCCAGGCTTATAAAAGGCAGTTTGGTTATTTACCACATCAAACTTTATTACCTGATCGGGCCATTAATTAACCCATACGGGCTATTCGAAACGTTAAGTAAGGTCTAACTTTGTTTCATGAAGAAAACAGTTGTAATTACTGGTGGAACTGGTGGCATTGGATATGCTATTGCCATAGCACTGGCTAAACAGGGTAATGATATCATATTTCAGGGTCGTGATGCTGATAAAGGTAGGAAGATTGCTGGGGAGCTTTCCAAAATTAATGGCACTAATGCCAAATTTATTGCTGCCGATGTTGCTTCTATTGAAGGAACGAAAGCTCTGGCTTTGGCCATAAAAAAGCTAACCAATAAAATAGATATATTGATTCAAGCTACAGGTACACTCAATTCTGAAAGACACGAGACAAAAGATGGGTTGTACGAGAGCTTTGCTGTAAATTACTTATGTAAGTTTATGCTGGATTATTTATTAGTGGATGAATTGAAAAGTGGATTAGGAAAAGTAATTATTGTTGGTGGCCCGCTTAGGAAAGGCGCTGCTATCAATTTTGACGACTTACAAATGAAAACCAATTATTCACTGTTTAAAAGTATAGGAAGAAATCAGCTCGCCATTCACATGCATGCTCAGGAATTCAGCAGACGATATGGCAGTTCAATACCAATTAACGTTGTGAATGCAGGAATGGTGAAAACTGGTATTGATAGAAAGGTAAAGGGCTTTATGAAGCTTGTGTTCCTTGTTTTAGGGCCTATATTGGCAAACAGTATTGAAAGTGCCATTGTGAATGTTATTGCGCTGGCTGATACTGATGAAAGAGATGCTGGCTATTTCCTTCCAAAGGTTGCAAAACCGGCACTAAAAGACAAAATAGATTTAGATAAAAGTGTAGCATCAAAGTTGTCGGATGAGAGCATAAAAATCGGGAAATTGAACGTATAGAAAGACTATGTCAAGAAAAGTATTAATATTAGGTGCTACTGGCAGAACCGGTAAACACGCGATACCATTGGCATTGGAAAAAGGTTACCAGGTGATTGCCTTGGTTAGAAATCCAGCAAAGATCGCTATTAAGCACGATGGGCTAACCATTGTGAAAGGACTTCCTGCAAACATCGATGATATCCGCAAAGCGATGAAAGGTTGCGATGCAGTTCTCAGTTTGTTAAGTCCTTTAACCAGGGGCGAAGCCATTTCTTTCCGGAAAATAAATGCGCCGCGTATTCTTGAAAAAAGCATAACTAATGTATTGCAGGTGATGAATGAATCTGGGGTTAAACGTTTATTAATCTTATCCTCTGTTGGAGTAGGAAATTCCTGGAAATATACGCCATGGTATGTGAAGCTACTGATCAGACTCACCAATTTCAAAGTTATATTTGCCGACCATAATGCTCAGGAAGATTTAATTCAGGCATCTGGAACAAATTGGACCATCGCCAGACCTGCCGGCCTGAATGAAAACGAAACGATTGGAACGTTAGCCGTAACTTATAACCATACACCAAAGCCGTTCCAGCTAAGCCGCAAACTGCTGGCAAAATTCTTTATTGATAATTTATATAGTGAGGATTTTGTTCGCAAAATGCCCATGCTGTCAGAGAGATAATGATGATTCATTTTGGGTATGTTGTGCTATGATGCTTTAAAATGTGCTTGTTGATAAGACAAAACTGGAGGTAATGTGGAAGAAAGCCTGTGGCGCATATCACAAATTTTATACCTTTAGTCTATTCAATTTCTAAACATATGACGCCTTCAGTGACAACGCAACGGGAAATTTTAAAAGAACACCTTGCAAAGACCATTACTTTGACTGACAGTGAGTTTGATCATTTTTTTTCTTATTTAAAACCGTATTCCTTTAAAAAGGGACAAAACATAATCAGTGAGGGAGATCATGTTGCCTGTGAATATTTTGTGCTGAATGGATGCCTGAAAACATTTTATATTAACAAGGACCAAAAAATGTTTATCCTTCAATTTGCGATGCCAACGTGGTGGGCCTCTGATTACGGTGCTATATATGGAGGAGGGATAGCTACTGTTAATTTAGATTGTATTACAGACACTGATGTATTATGTCTTACCAGTGAAGACCGGGAAAGGCTTTGCAAAGAAAACTACCAGCTGGAGTATTTTTTTCGCTGGCGTTCTAATAAGGGATATGTAGCCCAACAGAAGCGCTTGTTATCATTTATGAACAATGATGCAAAAGGCAGATACGAAGAATTAATGAAGATGTATCCTCAATTATACAATATTGTTCCAAAGCAGCTCATTGCAGCCTACCTGGGTGTATCCCGGGAAACCCTTAGTCGTTTGTAATATTATTGCTGTGACCTAAGTCTGTTTTTGAGTTTTGTTAGCTAAGGGAACATAAGCATTGGGCTCCCTTAGCTAATTAATAATTAGTCCTGCAGATTAAGCTTTGAAGCATTCAGTAATTCTATCATATTTTTGCCAACTGCAATTGCTGACGCCGGGTTTTGGCCAGTCACAAGGTTACCATCAACTATACTGTTGGAAGACCATGGTGTTGCTTCATGAAATATTGCCCCCTGATTGGTTAAGGCTGTTTGAAGGTCAAAAGGAACATCTGCTTTTGCGTAGTTTTCTTCTTCTTCACTGGTGAATGAACTGATATTCTTACCCATAAGCAGGAAGGTTCCATCACTTAACTTTACATTTAGCAAGGATACTGGTCCGTGGCACACTGCACCAACTATACCGTTACGCTCGTAGGTCTCTTTGATCACTTGCTTAAGAATTGGATTTTCAGGAAAATCAACCATTGGTGCTAAACCACCAGGCATGAATATCGCATCATACACAGTTACGTCAATATCTTCAAGTTTACGGTTATTTTGCATCTTTTTCCAGCCTCCACCGTTTAGGAATTCTGCGTTCATCGGTTCATCTTTGGCTTGCAGGTTATCCAGAGCAGGTACTTCTCCTGTAATACTTGCAAAGTCGATCTCATAACCAGCATGATCAAATTCTACATAAGGGTGAGCTACTTCATCCAGAAATACGCCTGTTTTTCTGTCATTAGGGCCAATAACTGTTGCATTAGAAACGATGATTAATATTTTTTCAGACATGATATTTATTTTTAGTATTTGATAATATATTTATGATATTGCGCTGCTGATTAATACAGCTTCTTTACGCTTGATACCTCGCGGATTTCCAGGTAGGGAACAATTTGTTTGGCGACTATTTCCTGGTAATGCGCCGAATTTTTGTGAGCCTCGGCAGCTTCTGCATCAGTATAACGCTCGTGCAGGATCAGTACATTGGCATCATCTACAGACTGGTAGATGTTGTAAGAAAGGTTCCCTTTTTCACCCTTGGTTTTTTCTTCCAGCCCAGCCAGCAAATCCAGTATCCTTGAAGTCTCAGTTTCTTTGATCTTCCATTTTACAATTATTTCTTTTTCCATTTTCGTGATTATCAGGATTGTGTAAATACGTTTGTTTGCTTACAGTTATTCGTTGTTGACAGAACAAAACTCTGGTTAAAAAAGAAGAATGACGTGTGACTTGTATCACATTTGGCGGAACTAAGTGATTATGTGATGCAGGTCACAATGATGCGCTGAAGCTTTAAAATTTACGATGGCATCAATATGTAGTTAACGTCGCCTGTCCAAGTCCTTTTTGAAATAGATTTTAAATACAAAAGGCGCAATAGATTGCGCCTTTTGTATTCCTGCAGGGATTCGGATCTGGTGTGAAAATCAAGATTTAAATGATTTCTATAATTCTTCTTAAGCTCACTCTCGTTATAATCGAAAGACTATGACGGACTTTAAAAGTAAAGCGGGGCAGCAGTAATATGGTGCGTCTATATATCACCAGCACTGATGATATATAGACGTGATTATTGTTTTTTTGATAAATCTAATCCTTGTTCTGGTATATACTTATCATATTCCATTTGTTTTGCAATTGCGAGTGCTACTTCCTTTCCCTTTAATTTGGCGACCAAATGCAAGGCGCCATCTATACCTGCTGATATCCCTGCCGTTGTGATGATCCTGCCATTATCAATATAACGTACATTTTCAAGCACTTTGGCCTTTGGTACTGCCTTTTGAAGATTTGCTATACTTTTATGAAAAGTAGTAACCGTAAGCTGATCAAGGAGACCAGCCTTACCAAGAATAAACGCACCCGTACAAACTGAAAAATAGCTTTTAGTGGCCTTGTCCCTTGATTGTATCCAGGAAATCACTTCAGGATCATCTGCAGCGACTTCATCCGAGCCGCCAAATACGGCAAAAATATCTGTTTGAGGAGCATCTTTAATACTGTAATCTGGTATGATCTTTAGGATACCCTGAGACAAGAGAGGTGCTTTGGTTTTTGCTACAGTGATAATTTTGAAACCTGCATATGAAAAAACTTCCATTGGCCCTGCAAAATCGAGTACCTCTACTCCATCATATAAATAAAAGCAGACGCTCAACTTTTGATCCTGTATTGTCTGGTGATTCTGTTCTGCTAAATTCATCCCATAATGCGGATTTATAATAGATCGCTGAAAAGTAGTTGTATCACTGATACCTTTACAGGAAGCACATACATATTTAGCAACTTTAGCCTGTGTAAATGTAAAGCAGTAAATAAAAGTTAATAGAAGTAATAGCTGTTTCATCATATTTTATTTGAAGCAAAGTTATGTGGATAAGAAGAATAAATCAGGACATCTGTAATACTTATCCAGCCATTCTATACCTAAAGGGATTCTTTAATTATATGTTTCTTTAACTAATCTGCGCAACTGAGCTGTACTTTGATAACCGCATTCTTTCGCTACCCATGCAGTTTTATAATTCTCTTTAAGGAGGCGCTTCGCTTTTTCCTGTCTTAGCGAATTGATATATTGTCCTACTGTGATGCCAGTAGAGGATTTGAATAATCTCGTAAGGCTTCGCGGACTGATAAAAACCATTGAAGCAAGTTCGTCTATGGTTATTTTATGATGGAGATGCTTAGTAATATAATCCTGTACCTGATGAACATAACGATTAATATGCTGCCTGTTTTGAAGGTAAATACTATTTTGAACATCCATTCCGTCTCTGCGGATATAAACGACCATATCTTTTGCCACTGTACAAGCGAAATCTACCCCATGTTGCTCTTCAACAAGATATAATGCCATGTCAATTCCTGTCGCAATGCCTGCACTGGTAAAGATCCTTCCACTTTTTATAAACAATTTATTCTCTACTACTTTTATACGAGGATATCTTTCCTGTAAAACGGTTGTCCAGGACCAGTGTGTGGTGCAATTTTGATCATCCAGTAATCCTGCAGCAGCAAGTGCAAACGCTGCCGTACAAATTGAACAAACTGTAGCCCCGGTTGCAGCAGCAACCTGCAACCATAGTATCCAGAGGTGATCATCTGCTCTATTCCACTTTTCGATTTCCATCCCAGCTACAATGACAATATCATTCTTGTTTACCGTTATTGAATTTAACGGCTCAACGTTTGTAAATCCTAAGCCAGATGAAGTTTGTGGATTGACATAGGGCGATACATAATGGAGGTCATACTTTTTGCCACAGCATCCTGATTCATAAAAAACCGTAACTGCACCTGCCAGATCGAGAAGGTGTACACTATCGAATATGAAAAATATAACACGATTGGATATCATTCTTCAAATTTAGAGGATTTCCAATAATTAAATCTTCCTATTTTAAGATTACTCCTTATAAGAATAGTGTTGTTTTTTAACGCAAAAAGCGGACGGTTCCACCTATAACAGTTACTTTTATAATATACCTGCTAATCAGTTAGAGAATGGTTTTAAAGTAAAGGGCGGGGAGAATTACAACCTGGTTCGCAGCGGGCTTTCGATGTTAACAAGAACTATCTGGTGCCAATACCAACCAAACAGATAGCACTAAACCCGGGTAAGCTTAAACAAAATCCGGGCTGTTAAATCATAGAATTGATTAATAATTTTTGAAATTTACGATACCGGGCTGCCAATTGACATCATCACCAGGGAGGCCGGTTTATTGGGGTTCATGGCATAAAGGCCACTTTAACGATATAAAGAACAAAAGATGGATAGAAGATCATTTGTAAAGAATACTTGTATAACCGCTGCAGGAGTACTGGCGGGAGCTCAGCTGCTGGATGCTGCGCCTATTCGAATGCTGGTACCAACAAAGCTGATGGGCGGGCGGTTTGTTACCCTCTGTATTATGATCCGCACCACACCTTGGGAAGTGTCCAGAGATGTAAAGCTGCATCCGCGCGACGAGGAAAAATGGCATACCCTGGATGGCGTGAAACGACTGCGCGAAGCATTTGGTACCAATAACCCTGATGGACGTTTAACTTGGGGTTTTACGCTGAATGCACTAGAAGATAAGCGTGAAAATTATATTCAGATACGGGAATATGCAGCATTTTGCCAGGCTAAATACGGAGATGAGGTAACCGTGTTCCCGGGATACTTTCCTGCAATGTACCTTCCGCCAGTTCGTATCAATAAGGAATTATCAGAAGCATTGCGGATCATCGCCGGTTTTGTGGGAAAAGGGTACAAGCCCCAATCTGTGATCGGTGGATTTTTACCGGCAGCGTCTTTGAAATATTTGGCGGAGAAAGAAAACATACATGTGGCACAGGCCGTGATCTGGAGCCAGCATAATATAGATGGTGGCGGCGCAGACGGGTCACCATCGTATCCTTATTATCCGTCTACCGAACATTTTTGCAAGCCCGGTCAGAGTAAAAAAGACCTGATCGATTGTGTGAACCTGGATGGGTGGTCAATGGATTTTATTTGTGCACGGCAAAGCGGACAAACAGGCCATGAGATCACAGGCTATAACAGCAGGCGCGGCGTTGGCCCTATAGAAACGTATAAGGGGTGGGGGCTGGAACTTGGGCACATGGAAGTCATGCATACCCAATCGATACATTTTGACAAGGGATTAGAGTTGAACGGATTTGGATGGGTACCCAATATCTGGGAGGCAGAAATGGTGCATGAGTTTGGAATGGACTTTATCTGCGATGCCATGAAAAAATGGGTAACAGATACCCTGAAGCGATGGCCAGATACTAAATGGGTAAGCTTCGGCGAGTTTGGCGAAATATGGCGCGCGCATTATAAGACCAACGACGATTACAATTACAAATTCATAGAACGGGGATGCGGCTTGGGGGATTCTTATAATAATCTCGAAATCCGATGGTTTATGAACAAGGCATTTCGGCTTGCCTTGCTGCGCGACTGGCATCATAACACACCGGCAATGGTGATTGATTTTACGCGATATGATTTGCCTGCGCAGGAGCCTGCAGGCGCCCGGCCGGATCATCCGGTTAAGGACTGGAGCCTGATCAACAGGATCAACCAGAAGGGGCTGCGGCCGGAGGACAAGCCGGTGTTAGTGAGTGAACTAACAGACGCAGAGCGACAATTGATTTATAAATATTGCCCTGAACTTAAGAACTAGTACGAACATATTTTAGCCTTTACTTATATTGAAAAAATGGTATATCATAAACAAAATTCTTTTAAAAAACAGTCCCTCTTTGCAGCTCTTCTATTGTTAGGTATGCAGGTGTACGCTCAGGATGCCAAACTGCCTACACAGTGGACGGAGCAGGCCCAAAACGCAGAAGTGCCGCTGAACGAATATCCCCGCCCGCAACTGCAGCGCAACGATTGGCTTTGCCTGAATGGTAAATGGGATTATATAGGTGGCAAATCTGCACCAGATGCTTTGAACCCTCAGAGCGCAGCGTCATTTGGAAGCGTAAATCAGAAAATATTAGTCCCATACTGCCCGGAGTCTTTCCTTTCGGGAATACAGAAAAACCAAGAGATTAACCTATGGTACCGTCGGATATTTGAACTGCCAGCATCATGGAATGGCAAGGATGTATTGATAAACTTTGGCGCTGTTGATCATGATGCTACCATTTTCATTAACGGCAAAAAAGTGGGCCGCCATTCGGGCGGGTTTGATGCGTTCAGCTTTAATATTACCTCTTATCTTTTAAAGGGAAGCAATACGATTGTTGTTGCCGCACATGACCTTAACAATGGTAAGGCACCATCTGGTAAGAACGGTCCGCGCGGTGATTATACCTTCAGCTCTGGAATCTGGCAAACGGTTTGGCTGGAACCTGTATCACGCACACATATCAAAAGTATTAAGCTATTGCCGGATATAGATGGCCAGCGATTAAAAGTATTGGTAAACACGAGTGACGGATGCAGCGTTACTGCTATTGCCCTAAATGATGGCCGGGAGGTATCGCAGACTAAAGCCACCAGTGGTACCTATTTTTATTTGCCAATAAAAAAACCGGAATTATGGTCACCGGAACACCCTTTCCTGTATGATCTGAAAATAACGCTGCATAGCAATGATGGAAAAATTACCGATCAGGTGACCAGTTATTTTGGTATGCGCGATATTAAACTGGCAAAGCTGAATGGCGTTGTTCGCCCGTTTATCAACGGCAAATTTATGATGCAGCTTGGTTTACTCGATCAGGGCTATTGGCCTGACGGCATACTCACTGCCCCAACAGAGGAGGCATTGAAATTTGATATAGAATACACTAAAAATGCGGGCTACAATCTCATCAGGAAACACATGAAAACAGAGCCGCAACGTTTTTATTATTGGGCTGATAAACTTGGTTTGCTGGTTTGGCAGGATATGCCGGCCATTTGGTATCAAAATGAAGACACCACTGTAACCCGTCGTGTTTTTCGCCAGGAACTAAAGGCAATTATTGATGATCATTACAATTCGCCATCCATTATCACCTGGGTGCCGTTTAACGAGAACTGGGGAGCTTTTGATGTGAAGAATATCACGACTTGGGTAAAACAATATGACCCATCAAGACTGGTGAATGGAAACTCCGGTTTCAATAACAATCCCAACTACCAAAAGGCCTATGGAGATCCCGGCAACGGCGATTATGTGGATACCCATATCTACGTTGGCCCGTATGGGGCATCAGTCCCTGATGACAAACGGGCGGCATCATTAGGTGAGTTTGGAGGTGTAGGCCTGTTTGTGCGTCGCCACATGTGGCCGGTAGAGAATAATGCTTACGAATACGAACCAACCCAATCTGCGTTAAGCGATAGATATGTATTTCTGTTAGATCGCGTAGCGCAACTCATGAAATATAAAGGACTTAGCGTTGCTATTTACACCCAAACTACCGACGTGGAGCATGAAGTTAATGGCGTGCTTACCTACGATCGCAAAGTTGAAAAAATGGAAACAAAGCGCATTAAAGAAGTTAACCAGGCAGTCATTCAATCTGGACATGACATGAATAAATGATGCCTTTTTAGGATGCACACTCACAGATCATCCCGGTAATGGACAAGTGTATTTTGAAGAAGAGTAGAGTAGATAACTGTAGTTTTTCTGCTCTTCTTCAGCCTGAGCTATTAAGAGGACTTTTTCAGTGACCCCGATATTTATATTCTAAGTCAGTACCTTGGATCGTTGATAGTCAGGTACAGCTCCGGTTCGAAATAGCAAATTTATTGTCTATCTCTATCTTATAGGCTTCGAGCAAAAAATCCCAACTGATCTAGGATAGATTGCTATTTCAAACTACTTCGTTAACAAAAAAACGCTTCTAAATGTTATTTAGAAGCGTTTTTATATTTCGGTGATCCCGCTGGGATCAGAACCTAGTTCAAATATCAGAGTTTATATAGTATTTAGGGTGGTTTTCGATTTTGACTCACCTAATCGCTCACCATTTTTTTCGGTACGTTTTAGCTGCAATTGCAATAGAATAAAATTATGAAAACCTCTCATAATTTCAAATAAAGCGATCTAAATTTATATCTTAAATTTTCTTCCTGATTGATTTGAACTCGGTTTATGAAAATTCTTATTTTCAACAATAACATCATAAATATGCTGATCTAATCTTCCATTGCTAAATCCATATTTAGCAAAATTTTGAGGATAAATTAATTCATTACTATGGTATTTGAGTAATTCTCCATTTTGAAAGCTCATGATCAATTGATTTACTTCTCCTTCACCGGTGTAAATAAAATCCGATCTGTCAAAATAGAGGAAGAAATTCGCAATATTTTTAAAGCTCTCGTTGAAATTAATTCTGATGTTATTTACAGATATGGTTAAGCCACTTTGTTGTATACCACGGAGAGCTACCCTTGTAATCGACTGCTGAATGCTATCTAAAAAAAGAGTCACCAGAGACGTCTTGTAACCAGCATTACGAGCATAATCAGCTAAATCTTTAAATGAGGCGTCATTAAAAACAGTTTCTATCAATACATCTTTACCATTATCAATGCTTTGTTTGGCTAGATCTTTAGTTCTTCCCTTATACACATCGGTCATCAATACTTCAAAACCTTCAAGTTCATTCAACCGTGTACGAATAAATGTCGATTTACCGGCAGCATTACAGCCAGCTACAAAAACCAATTCAGGCATAATATTAATCCAATCTTTTGATAATCGTATCTCTCACCTCAATAGGCATATCATTTTCATCAGTTATCACTTCCAGAGAAACAAGATATTTCTCGCCTGTTGGCAACTCTTTACGCCAATATCCCTTGTCTTCTGCAAACTGTGCATAAAATGGATTGCCTAATTCAAATGCTCGCTGACGGCCTAGCTCATGCATATTACCCATGTTTTTTAAAAGTTTGTCTACAATAGAGTATGTTTTCATGAGGATAAAATATTTAGATAGAAGTCATTACAGTACAAGAAACAATTCCGATAATTCATTAAAGGAATTATTCAAATATAATTATAATGGTGGTAATATCACAGAAGTGATATTTATACAGGGGGATTTAGTAATATTTTTTAATGCAAAATGCCTCAATTTGCATTGAGGCATCTCGTGATCCCGCTGGGATAATAACGTATTATTCCAAGTGGTACTAAATGAGCAAGATATAAATAATATTTTATAGTCATTTCAATATGGGCACCAAATTAGGCACCAGTTATTTTGATACAGTTTGACCTATTTTAAAGAACAATTTGTTTGTGTAATACACAGATTGCTACTTTAAACCGCAAATACTATATAATTTAATTAATTTATATAAAGTTATATTAATCATTGATTTAATTTTAATTCTTTATTGTAGCTAATTTTAGGTAGTGCGTAATATTTTGTCAAGATCGACAATTTTTTATTCCCAGTTTTGTGCCATTAAGTTTAAATAAAAAAAAATATTGCAGTATTAGAATTTATTACTAAAGAAGATCTTGAAAAATTTAAATTAAAGCTTTTCGTAGAACTTAGAAGACCTGGGCAAAAGTTACATAAGCAAAGCGAGCAAAAGGAATGGTTGAAAAGTTATGAGGTTCGAAAGCTGAATGTAGTAATTGCCTTGATGATATCAGGAAAGCAGGTTTCAGTGTTTGGCAGCCATAACATTACATTTTCTACTTTTTGAGGAATGTCTTTCAACTCAATATACTTTATCCCGCGGTATCCAGATAAACTGTTCACAGGTTCAATTGTCAAACCAAAGCCAGCCTCAACTAATTTTATTGCTGTACTGGCAAAGGGTGTCTCATGTATAATATTGGGTATAAATCCCTCGTGTGAAAATATAGAGTGTAATGTTTCGACGAACCTTGGCCCTTCAGCCTTGGGAGGTAGGATGAAACGCTCATGCTGGAAAAACTTTAAGCCTGGGAATTTATCAAGCGTTATAGGATAGTCAAGTGGCATGGCTAATGCAAAGTTACTTGTGTATATCACCCTATGCCTAAAACTTTCGTCAATATCCGGATTGGTAGAAAAGCCAATATCAATCTCCCTGTTTTTTAGCGCCTCGTATTGACGGGTATTATTAAACTCCAACCATATGATGCGAATTTCAGGATACAGCTTGTTAATATGGAGCATCATAGCGGGAAGAAAGTGCTGCAACGCTGAATGGGTATAGCCGATCCTGATTTCTCCTGCCTGGCCATGAAAAAGTTTATGCGTACGGTTGACCACGAAGTCCATCTGATTGAGCAGTGCTTCAATCTCATTTCTAAAATACTCACCTGCAGCTGTCAGCTTTACATTCCTCTTGTCCCGGTTGAAAAGCAAAACACCTAATGATTCTTCCAAATGTTTTATCTGCCGGCTAAGCGCGGGTTGGGCTATATGAGTTTGCTCTGAGGCTCTGCTGAAATTTAAATTTTTACAAAGAATCAAAAAGTTCCGAAGTACAAAAGTATCAACATTCATTATTCCTTAAAATCATTAATGTATTCAAATTTAGTATTTTTTTTAATAAATTGAGTTGGTTTAATTTGAGGCTTTAAATCATTTGATCATGGGAAACAATTTTAGCAACATCAATTCACCGGCCGTCTTTGAAAGAACAGGCTATGAATTAATAAACTTATTAACTGAAGAATTAGAGAGATCCAATTTGCTTGGTATTGGTGAAACTATTCAATGGGAAACTCCTGATGAACAATTAAAGTATTGGGAGAATGATTTTGCATCCGGTCTAATTGAAGACCCTATTTCCTTATTCAAAAAAATAATCTCGCGTTCAATTAATATGAACAGACGGGGTAATATAGGGCATCAGATCGCTGCTCCATATCCCATTACTGTACTGACCTCTGCTTTGATGGCACACCTTAATAATGGGATGGGTGTATATGAAGTGGGTATGACCGGAAATGCTATGGAAAAGATCATTATCGGCAAGCTTGCCGGGATGTTTGGGTTACCAGAAGATGCTGCTGGGTTTATTACATCAGGAGGAAGTTTGGGGAATTTAACTGCGCTTCTTACCGCTAAATCAATGTTTTTACAGCAAAATCCGGAAGTTGCTTTAGGATCGATGAGCATTTTGGTTTCATCTGAAGCGCATTATAGCATTGAAAGGGCTGGTAAGCTTCTTGGTATCCCATCCGGTAATATAATAAAAGTTCAGGTGGATGCCAGTTTTAAGATGAAGACCAGCCTGCTTGATAGTTGTTTAAATGAAGCTAAAAAAACTGGCAGGAATGTATTCTGTATCATAGGCTCTGCATGTTCTACTTCTACGGGATCTTTTGATGATCTTGTGGCGATCGGTAATTTTGCAAAGTCTCATCAGATCTGGTTCCATGTTGATGCTGCGCACGGCGGGCCGGTAATTTTTTCAGACCTATACAGATACCTGCTGAATGGAATAGAATGGGCTGATTCTATTATTCTTGACTTTCATAAAATGATGGCCGTTCCATCATTGTCCACTGCACTGATCTACAGACATAAACACTATTCAAGGGCAACTTTTTCTCAAGATGCAAAGTATCTATGGCGAGACCAGGAGCGGGAAGAGTGGTACAATTCAGGAAAACAAACTTTTGAATGCACCAAACCAATGAGTATCATCCATGTTTATACGGTACTACGGGTTTATGGAACCCAAATATACCAGGAGCATATTGATCATCTATATGGGCTTGCCAGCCAGTTTGCAGCTATGATCAGCTTAAGGGATAATTTTCAGTTACTTATAAAACCAGAGTCTAACATTGTCTGCTTCCGTTATATTGGTGGAACTCTGGAAGACAATGAGATGAATAGAGAACTTCAGGATAGAATTATGCGTGATGGCACCTTTTATATCGTTGGCACAACTGTGGAGAGTAATTATTACTTGCGCGTATCACTTATGAATACCCGTACAACATTGCAGGATCTGGAAATATTATTGGATATGATAGTAGGAGAGGCGTCACAAATTAAATAGGGAAGTTGCAGCTGATATTGTTTTTAGTTTCTTTTTTGATATCGCTCCTGAATTACATTGCAATTTACACATATGCTCTGAGTTACACAATCTCAGTTAGCTAGGAGAATAATTTTCTAACTGAATTTCGCAGGTTCCAAAAAGCTCATCATGTTTGCGCTAGGTTGTTGTCGGTTCTATGGCCTATAAAACAGGAATGATGTTGAAAGCAGCTGTATATAGAAACAGATCTTTTAATGCAAAATGCCTCAATTTTCATTGAGGCATTTCGTGATCCCGCTGGGATTCGAACGTAGTCCAGATATCGGCGTTTTAATAGTATTTTATGCGGTTTTAGATTTCGACTCACCTAATCACTCACCATTTTTTTCGATACGTTTTAGCTGCAATTGCTATATGCAATATACGTAATTATTGTTTGTAAATGGGGAATCTAAAAGTTGTTCATTTAATATGGATAATGGTTTATTACTTACTACCGCGACATAAAAGATTATAATAATCATGAGGCTAAGATCATCATTAGATGAATAAATACAATTGACTGATAAAGAGATTAGATTGATTAAGATCATTTTTATCAAATTAATTAGCTCTTAAGTTCAATTTTGATATATTTGAGAATACGGGTAGAAACATAAATCTCTGTCGAGTAAAAAAACTATCTGATCAAATAACGCAACCTCAATATTATGGAACCAGCAGGTGTTCACGAAGATGAACGGGAATTATTAATCGAATATTATATTCAAAAAGTATCGGGACGTCTTCGTCAACTTAAAAGCCCTAATGAGTATGATCAGAAGAGATGGGTATGGGAATTATTACAGAATGCTAAGGACAGCATATCAAAGTCAGATCGGACTAGTGTAGACGTAGAGGTTGAAGTTCAATCTGATAGAGTTATTTTTAGACACAACGGCGAACCATTTACTCCAAAAGCGATGAATAGTTTAATTTGGCAAAAAAGCGGAGATAAACGTGGTGTAGTTGGAAGTTCAGGTCGTTTTGGAACGGGCTTTTTAACGACACACACTCTCTCTGAAACTGTTTCTGTAAAGAGCAATGTTCGTGACATTAATGGTAAAGTTTTCTCACTTTTAATGACTCTTCATCGTGAAGGTGAAACTGACGAAGAACTTCAGTCCGGAATTGAAAAAACGCTCCTCAGTCGAACATATTCCTTGGAAAATGTAAATCAATGGACGGAATTTACTTATCTTCTGAAGAATCACGTAAACCGCTCCTGTGCGATAGCAGGGCTTGAAAGTCTTGAATCAAATGTATTTTACAACCTTGCATTTACGCCAGAGATAAATACGATAAGAATAATCAAGGAGGGCAGTTCAAGGCTAATCAGCAGGAAAACAATTAAAGCACTTTCATCAAAAATTTCACTCCAATGTTTCCTCGATGATGGTACTGATTGTCAGGTTATAAGAGGTATCGCATCAGTAATGATCAATGCACCTTCATTAATGCTAAGCCAAAAATTTAAACAAGAGCGTAGAGTTAACCTTTCAGCCGCAATTGAAATAGAACCTGATAGTAAAACTATTATAGGAATTAATTCAAATACACCGTCGCTGTTTTGTGTGTTTCCATTAATTGGTAGCGAAGATTTTAATTTTCCAGTAGTCTTAAATAGCATTGACTTCGAGCCAATCGCTGAAAGAGAACGACTGCTACTGGACGGTGATGCTCTAAACGAAGAAGGAATAGCCACAAATTGTGGTATTAATCAGACATTGCTAAAATACGGCCTCAATCTTTATAGTCTCTTATTAAAATACTTTTCCGCTGAATCATATAAGGGTATGCACTACCTTGCAGTAGGTGCGGGTTCTCTTCCCAAACAAAATAAGGACTTTGACAGAATTTGGTATAAGAATAATATACAAACTAAAATCCGATCACTTGTGCTTTCAGTCCAGATTGTAGAAACTTCTGCAGGTTTAAAAAAGATAAATAATGGAGTAGATAGAATATTTTTCCCAAAATCTGATTCATTGTTTCTACAAGATATTATATGGGAAAAAGCATTCAAGATCATGTCTGATTCATTACCACTAAAATCATTAAGCAGAGATTGGTCATTATTAGCTTGGGAGGATGACTGCGAGCTGCTTACCTTAGAAGTACTTGTAGAAAAAGTTAGTTTGTATAACAAAATGGAGCTTTTACCTGAAGAAATTGTTGACAAAGTTGAATGGGTAGATGAACTAATTACCCTTGTTCAGAAAAATTCACCTGAACTGTTGCAGCAATATGCCATTATACCTACTGAGGATAACAACTTTCATTCTATTAATTTCGACGACCTTTCAATTAACGAGGGACTAAAAGAAGAGGAACTTAATATTTTATTACTTTTCGATAAGGATTGGAGTAAAATTCTAGTCAAAAAAGGAATATTAGGCGCACCTATTCAGTTAAAACAAAATGAAGATAGCTTCTTAATATTATTAAATGGAACTATCCGTGCTAAGACTAATAGTGACGAACCCAGTTTTTTTAAATCAGTATTGGAACTAATCAGCTATCAGCCCTTTTTTGACACTCAAGATAATGAAGATCTGATACTTAAAAGAACTATGCTTTATGACATAGCATTATCTCTATTTGGCAAGATGGTACCGGAGAAAAAACAAATTCTGAATCCCAGGGAAGAAATGTGGGAACAGGCAGATATCTGCCTTTCTAAAAAAATAGTTTCCACTATAGAAGCCCTCAACCTTACTTTAGATATAAGTTCAAGCCAAACGGTATCTGGTTGTGTTTCTCATGGAAAAATAGTAAGTCCAATAGAGAAACTAAGATTTTTATTGTCTGAAAATCTTGATCAAGAAAAATCAGAACAATTTGTTCTAAACTGGCTTAACAGTTTCTATAAATTGATGACAGCCCTAAGTTTTTCGATAGGGACTACAGTCCCTAGCCAAACAGGGTATTTCAAACTACTAGAAGCCTTAAAAGACGACAAAGAAATTCCAAACGAGCTTAAGGAAATTTTGTTAATGATCAGCCCAGAAGATGATTATAGAAATCAACTTATTCATCAAGGGCTGGAAATTACTCCACTTCATTCTTTAGGTGTAAAAGATATTGCGAAAACTATAGATGATATAGTTAAGACCGCTGACAAAGATAATATTAATGACAGTTTTCTAGAGGGGGTTAAGTTATTGATAATTGATTGGTTTAACAGTGCATATTATCCAGACTATCTATATATTGAACATCGTCTTCAAACCAATAGAGATGCAAGTAACCAATTGTTTAGTAGAAACTTTTTTGAATATTCTTATCAGAAAAGAGAGTTTATCGAGATTAACATGTTATGGACAGTTGATGAGCGAAAGGATTTCCAAAAGCTAAGAAAAGTATTACCAAATGAAGTAAGAAAAAGGCTGCTAGCAGAACCAGATTTATTGGAAAACCATGGAAAATTACAGGAAGAAAATCAGGTTCTCACAAAAAAATTAGAGGAAACAAAAGTTATTTTCGATAAGTATCCAGAATTAACTCTTGAAAAACTTGACAGATTAATGGAATTGAAAGCTTTAAGCGAAGGTTGGAATACAGATGTTAATTATTCACCTGATGATTTTCAAAAAAGAATCAATTTTGAAAATGGTTGGAAAGGTGAGGCATATGTGTATAAAGAACTGGTCAATAAAGGACTTAATGTTTATTGGCCAAACAAGGCAACAACATTTACCCAAAATGTTATAGTTGATTACGTCGGTGAAACTCATTATATTCAAGATCAAGGCCATAAGTATGATCTTGTAGTAACACTCGAAAATAGTCAAAAAGCTTATATCCAGGTCAAAAGTACGGTTACTGATATCGATCGCGCCGACGAGATAGCTCTACCAATCAGTACACGAGAATGGAAATTCATCAGCGAAACCCAACTAGGCGAACAGTTCATTCTAGCAAGGGTCTTCAGTATAAATGAAACGCCGGAGCTTTATTTTATGCACCTCACTAGTATGAATGATATAGCGATTATAAATCAGAAGGTAGTCACCTCATAACTTTAATGGTGCTAGATCATAGTAGATTTAGGAAATACACTGCTTAAGAATTTTACATGGTGACAAATTCAATATGCACAGTTTTTTGGATGCAAATTAAATGCAAATATCCATGATTTAGCGAGATAACAGAACGTTGCGGCAACTTATTTCGACTTCTATAGAAGTTTGATCGATCTTAAACACTGCCGAAAACGATGAGACCTTTAATATTGACTTTACGGTATCCCGTAATAAAGCGGACGACGATTCAATATATTTGAAATATAATAGCTAATTGAAATTAAGACTTTAATTAGTAATATGTTAGCAAAGGTCTTTTCAGATTAGTATTGGCAGGGTATTGTGAGCATAACAATAAGAGTATAATTATAAGGTAGTATAATTATTATTAATATATTGATTTTCATAAGCGAACAACCAGTGATCAGTTTGTAACCTTATTTTTTAATGACTTATAAAGAATTTAATAAAAGAGTTTTTCAGCTTTATGTTTCGAGGTCCTCCTCAAGCTATGCAATTTTCACTTTCGATGCAGTGGAATTAAGCTCTATTGTGCCAATAGCAGAGATTAAAAGATTTGAGATTCTGAGGTCAGATTGGCAATATTTATTAAAGGACTTTGAGAATATACCACAATATTTTGGTCTTCTCGCTATCCAGTGTTGCGCGGCATCCATGATGGAAAGATCAGACGCAGTAACATCTAATGCTTATCAGCTTAGGCTAATTAGGTTGTTGGGGTTGAAAGACGAAGTGGAATTACAGCAGTTGTTTAAACAAGAAGTATCTGGTCGTCCGGTTCAGGAAGTAATATGGGATAAAGCCAAACGCTTTCTAGCGGAGCGCTTTAAGCAAGATCTAAATATTCCCAAGCCCACAACAAAAGCCGGCCGTTATGTGCGATATCCTAAATGGCAGGCTCTGTTTAACACAGAAGAATTAAAACAATTCACTGTCTTTTTTAGTCAGACTTTTCAAGTTGGCGAGTCTTTATCATTTAATTACTTTGAAGCAACGTTGTTGGCTACAATACGAAATATTAACCTTACGTCTCGAATGAAAGAACTTTTAGATGATCATCGTAAGAAGGCTTTATGTATCAAGCAAGTCTTTAATTATTATAATCGCTGGAATGGTGATGTTTATAGTTTACAAAAACAACAACCGGTTTTAGCAGTGAAAGAAGCTGTTGCAATCAACCTATTTGCCAAATTAATCTTAATTATTGAAAACGATTCCCCAGCCTTTTATTTGCCTCCGGAAAATAAGAAAATTCCAATTGCTGATATTTTATCAGTCAAAAAGTATCGATATTTCTATAGCGCACTTCAAATCTTTTCTGAAATCCCAGGATTTGATCAGGAATATGAACATTCTCGGTTTATTTTCAAGAACACACCTTGTTACTTGATAGTGAGTGATAGGCCTGTTACTTCAATTTTGGATTTTTTAAAAGGCAGCAGTACTGCTGTATTAATTCATGAAGAAAACGGATTATTTATCTTTAGGTACCAACCGTCGGAAGCTACAGCACGATCTCCGCTGGGCTATTATTTGCAAAACAAACTCCCTATTGCACTATCCAGCGGATTAAGATTAAAAGAGAAAAGCTACTTGGTAGGCTATGGACCCCATATAACCGGCGATTACGATTACAATGTTCTTTTTGAAAATGCACCGTGTATGTATGATGCTTTCCGAGCAATGCCTGGAGAATACATCGTAAGGATTTCGGGTCATAAAGATATTCGCTTTAACATTATCAGCCCAGTGCAATCTGAGGAAATAATATTACCAAAAAATAAAGGGTGGAATTTTGCTTCATTAAGCGTAGGAGACACTCCTATATTGGAAGGTTGTTTACTAAATAACACAAGAGATAGCTCTGCTATACCTTTAATTCGTGAATGGATATTATCTATTCAACAAAAAAGCCGAAATAACAATCACGCATATAATAAAAATGCACTTTTAAAAGCAATTAAAAACGCTAAATTATGAAAATTACTGGAGCAGTTGAAATCCGCAAGAGCGCAAGCGCACGAATAAGGGTAGTTTCATTCAAACGCAAAAACGAATATATCACACAACCCGACGAGGTTAGGGTTGCCTATCCACCCGAAGGTTACGTTTTTGCGCCGGTCCTCCAAGATAAATTTGAAGTAGACGATCTTATAGAATTTCATACAGTTCCTGCTAAGAATCCGAAGCCATCAGAAGATGAATTCATTCTGGATAAACATGGTGCCTGCAACCTGATTGGTAATGAGGTTTTTAGGGTGTCTGCATACATTATTCGTCCAGAAGGAGCTATCGATTTAGAAGAGTTTGACCATTCATTGATTCGGTCAAATTCAGAGTTTTATTTGTCCATCAATGAATTTCTTTATGGGCCATTCAAAAAGTCTGAGGATTACATACAACCGATAAAAGAAGTGTTTCAGTTTCCGCTGGATCAAGTTACATTATATCCCGCTGGTAATAAGTCTTACTTGATTGGTAAACCATCTAGCAATACAAAATACGACACGATGAATCAAGCGCAGCTGGGCGACTGGTTGAAAGATCGGATGCGCAATTTTGATTTGGCATTTGAGTTTCAAGACGTTCGTAACGCAATAGCAAAACAGCCATTAAATGGCTTAGATAGCGTCAGAATTCGACGGGCATTGAGCACTCTTGACCAATTATTACTTAACCAAGCGGATCTCAAAACGATTTCTGATAACATACCTCAGTTAAAAGTAACTTATACGAGTGCCCTAGAACTTGCACGCGATGAAATAACATTACCTTTACAGATCCAAGCAAGTGAATTAGAAAAGAACATATTTGCCTTAGTCTCAGAAAAACAAACCGCTGAACAACAGCTCAAAGAGCAACTCATTCTACTAAATAATGCTAGACAGCAACTTGCTAATATTGAGCGAGAAAAAGAACGACTTATAGATGATATAAAAATACACGCTTTGGTGCAGCCATCAAGCATTAACATAGTATCTCAGTTTGCTAAATTTGATGTGCAAAGTTACGTCTCACAAGGGTCTCAACATACATCGGTATTCGATTTTATAAAATCTTTTAGGGAAACTATAGTTGTTGGCGAAGAGGACCTCGCAAAAGTGGGCCACACTTTACTTTTATTATTAAAGGATTACAAATGTTTACTTACTGTGGCAGCAGAGCCAATTATACAGATCGCAAGGTTAAGTAATAACGCAAAAATATTTATTCAGCAGGTCGAACCTGACTGGCTAAAATATGATTTGTTCTTTGAGAATGGTCTAAAACAAGTTTGGGAATCAGCTATCACGAATCCGGAAATGATCCACTTTTTACTTTTGGAGGATTTAAATATGTCTAGTCCAGAGTGTTACGCACGTCCTCTAAATGATATCCTAAGCGGTATAAGGCGTTCACTGCCAGGTCTTCCTGGCCCTTTTCCTGTTAATTTATGGATCTTTGGCATACCTATGGAACCTTCCTATGATCAGGAATTTGGGTTACCAATATTAAAAAACACCTTCCGCCACTGGGGCTGTGTGCCGATAAGAAATGGCGAATGGGAATTTACTCATAACAACTCAGGAATGATTCTAACCCCGACGGTACTTATCGACCACGACGAAATGGCAGCGTCGTCACCAGATCATTATTTTGAACACGAATGATGATTATCGATCTGCAATCTGCTATTTTAGAATGGTTTTGGTTTGAACAAGATAAATATAAAACCATTTTTAAAATTGAGAAAAGATGTAAAGACTTGTTTCACCAATTCTATCCTAACCAGCCAGTTAGCAATGCGAAATATCAACTTTTTTATCCATTGGTGCGTTATGGAATGATAGAATTTTATGGAGCGGGAAAATTTGCATTATCGCCTACATGTGCTTTAGTTTCAGCAAATTTTATATTGCTGATTAATTTGCCTACGACCCTTAGACGCTCTTTAGATGAAATCAATTCCTTCTCTGAGCCTTTTTTAGGCTATGTTCGTTATCCTTTTTCTAAACCGCTGTTACAAGCGATTAAAAATAAAAAAATAAATTGTGAGGAATTTGACATGGGGATAATGTTACGGAAGCTACCTTCCTTAGTCTCCCTAATTAAAACATGGGAGAAAGAAAACGTCATCGATCCGACGCCATTCCTGTTCTTTGATGGGAAATGGGGAAAGTATCCTGGTGAAACATATCTTGGGGTATTTAAAAAATCTGACTTGGCTTATAGTCAACGTGTTTGCCGACTCGGTCCCGATGAATGGAGGGTCATACCCGAACAAACTCAACACATTGACGCATTTTCTATAGCAGTATTATGGAGTAAAACGCATTGCGCAAAAACGATTGGAGCTTCTTACATTACCAAGACTTCGAAACTTGTTCTAACAGAGACATTTTTCCCCCTTGCTGTAGAAAGGTTGCTCAGTATTAACACAATGCTAAACAGAATTGATAGCTCCGCCATGACTAAACGCAATTACCATGTGAACCAACACCATTTTCGGTTACTAAATCATTTTCTATCTAATTCAATTGAATCAACTTATGAATAACGCATTTGCAGTCTGGCGCGAACTTAGAGACATATATCTTAAATATATAGACACAGGTCTTCCAATTAAATACAAACACCTTGAAAATGAACGGAAGCATTTATTGCTCGCCCAAGATGCTATCTGTAAGGATCCGATCATTGAATTAGTTCCTCGTTATCAGGAGTATTGCACACTAACCGAGGCCTGTCAGCAACTTAATTTGATGGAAAGTTATGCTGAATTTGCAAAGACCGGGCTTTTTGCAAGCAGGAATGGTCAGGAAAGCAAGATGTACAAACACCAGTTTGAATCATTGAAAGCGGCTGCACTACAGCGGAAACATATTATCGCAACAACCGGAACTGGATCAGGGAAAACTGAGTGTTTCCTTTTTCCTCTTTTATATGATATTCACAAAGAAAAAAGTCATTCAGAGTCTCAAAACATACATGCAGTCAGGGGGCTCATTCTTTATCCTTTGAACGCTTTAGCGGAGGACCAAATGCGGCGGTTAAGAAAGGCTTTAAGCAGCAATGACGCCATTAATTATTTGGATAACAATTTAGCTGGTAAACGGATCACCTTCGGTAGGTACACAGGCATTACACCTGGAACCGGGCTGGAAAAAGAATCGAATAAGAAAAAGCTAAGGCAAGATAAGGATAGTCTGATGCGGGACTGGGAATCTGCCAAAAAGCAGGCGACAATAACTAGTAATACCGACTATTTATATGACGTAACCAATATGGATGCCGGCGTCGATGCTGAACTATGGGACAGGTGGACTATGCAGAAAACACCTCCAGATATCCTGATTACTAATTACAGTATGCTGAACATAATGCTAATGCGCCAGCACGAGTCAAATATCTTTCAAGCGACTAAATTGTGGCTAGAAGCTGATAAATCACATGTATTTCACCTTGTAATAGATGAACTCCACTCTTATCGTGGTACAAGCGGGACAGAAGTTGCTTACCTTATCCGTTTATTGCTGATGCGGCTCGGTTTAACACCAGATTCCCCGCAGGTGCAATTTCTATGTTCTAGTGCTTCCATGAAAGAAACAGAGCGTACTAAGAAATTCATTTCTGGTTTTTTCGGGTTGGAAACTACTTTATATACAGAGCTATTTTCCGTTATAAGTGATCCAACCGTAGTTGCTAAAGGGTTGGAATTGGGCAATCTTGAAATTGAAAAATACAGTTTAATAGATGAGAACACCGATCCGGAATTAATCTCAAAATTATTTGAAAGGGATAGCATCCTGAAATTATTAAAGGATAAAATCACAAAAGCAGAGGAAAGTCATAAAATTGAATTGGCCTTGTTCGGGGAAGACAGTCAAGCTTCGCAAAAAGCTCTTGAGGGTTTACTTGTAGGCCTAAGTCTATTAAAAAATGCAAAGGGAGATGTAATACAGCCCCAACGCGCTCACTATTTTTTTCGCAATATAGAAGGACTTTGGGCATGTGTTAACCCACAATGTAGCGAAGTTTTGCAGGAGCATCGATTTGAAGGCCGAGCAATTGGACGTCTTTTTCGTAAACCGCAAGTTTCATGCAAGTGTGGGGCTATTGTACTGGAGGCTCTCTTATGTAGGCAGTGTGGTGAATTATATTTGGGAGGTTGGCTCAATAAAGACGCAAAAGTTAGTTACTTATCTATTGAGAAGGAAGTTTATCGCGACAATAGTGATTATATAACCATATATCCAAAACCAGATATCGCTGATGGTGAATGGCAAACATGTAATTTGGATTTTGTTGATGGGGAGTTTAAAAAGACAAGGTTGGGAACAAGTCTTTTCTTTTCAAAGCCAGATAATTATACCGCCCAGTATCCCAATTGGTGTTTTAACTGCGAGTACAAAGTTCAGCTTCAGTCCGGAAGTACACTTACACCAGTCTATAAACATTATACAGGCGTCCAGAAAGTAAACCAATTAATGGCTGATTCCCTTATGCTTTCGCTAAACAAATACAATCAGGGTTCAGAAAGATCTAAATTGGTGCTCTTCTCAGATAGCCGACAGGCGGCCGCTAAATTGGCCGCGGGTATAGAAATGGATCATTACCGAGATACGATCAGGGCAATTGTGCTTAATAGTCTAGAAGAAAGATCAACCGAGAAAAATATTCTTAGAAGATTTTGGGCCTCAAAATCGTCGATTAGCGAGGCTGAGCGAAAAGTCCTCAAAACAATGAGAGAATCGAATGAGTTCAGGGATATTTTTGACTTGATTACATTTGAGGACCACAATCATCCGGGAATTGCCGATTATTTCAAAACAAGGAATAATGTTCGTATAAACACACTACAATCTAAGGTAGCTAATAGTCTTTTCGAAATCGGTATAAATCCGGGTGGATCTGCACCTTCACTAAATCAAGATTGGTTGGAAAACTACAATTTTGAGAAGGCCGGATTTACACTAGAGAATGAGAGTTTAAAAGCAATAAACTTACATAGCAATATTATCTCTTCATGTGTAAAAGAAATCCTAATTACGATATTTGCACACAATAAACGTTCGCTGGAATCTCTGGTTCAGGGAAAAGTTATTGCAGAGCATACTCATGCTAATCCACGTATCAATGAATTTATCAACTCAGCAATCCGGCTACTGGGAGAATCTTGGCGAATAGACGGTGTAAGTACAACCTATACTAAATCATTTCCAAAGCGGTTATGGAGTTACGCGAGAGCGGTATTCGGTTTTAAGGGCTGGAACTTTCCAAGCGAAATACAGGATGATGTGCTCGATTTCCTTACAAACAATAGGATAATAAAAAGCAGAGATTCTAGAATACTTACGGGCAACGGTTTGTTATTTATTCCGGCCGTCGATGGAGATCCGGTCTGGAAATGCACAATTTGTCAAACTGTCCATTTGCACCATAGCGCAGGCATTTGTATAGGTTGTAATAATATCTTACCAACAGCAGATATATTAACCACAAAGGACATCGAGAATTTAGATAACTATTATATCTATTTAGCTAAACTTGCGCGAGAAAATAAACCAACCCGTCTACACTGCGAAGAATTGACGGGACAGACAGATAAGGAAGATGCACGGAAGCGTCAAAGATTATTTCAAGGAAGGACATTAGAGCAGGAAATCAAAAAAGTAGAAGAGATAGATCTTTTAAGTGTGACAACTACAATGGAAGCTGGTGTGGACATAGGATCTTTATCAGCTGTTATGATGGGTAATGTTCCACCTCAAAGGTTCAATTACCAGCAAAGAGTAGGTCGTGCAGGTCGGCGAGGTAAGGCACTTTCAGTAGCTCTGACAATAGCTAAAGGAAACAGCCATGACCAGACCAATTATGCCCAATCACATAGGATGGTATCAAGTACCCCTCCAGATCCTTATCTGGAATTGAGCAGAAAGGAAATATTCTACCGTGTGTTAAACAAGGAAGTTCTTAATCGTGCTTTTTCCCTAATCAATCTTTCTAAAGATGATAAAACGGACAATGTACACGGAGAATTTGGTTACTATTATAATTGGGACAACAACCGAGATCAAGTTATCTTTTGGATAACTAACAATGAGCTGGAGATAACAGACATTGCCAAATCGTTGAAGGTCGGAACTAATTTGAAATTATTAGACACAGAAATAGTTCGCTATGTGCAGGCAAATTTAATAAAGCATATTGACGATGTTACTCACAATGAACATGACTACACGCAAATGGCGTTAAGTGAGCGGTTGGCTAACGCCAGTTATCTGCCAATGTTTGGATTTCCAACCAAAGTACGTATGTTGTATGAGCAGTGGCCAGATAAATTGCCACCTGAAAATGTAGTTGATAGAAATCTTGATATAGCTATATCTGAATTTGCGCCCGGTAGTGAGATTATCAAAGATAAAAAGGTATTATCGCCCGTGGGATTAGTTCATTATCGGTCTATAAATCACCAGATAACAGAACTAGATGGAAGAGGGGTTTTGGCGAATGGTATCTCTCGGTGTGTAAACTGTAACACTGTATTTCTAGATCTCACTGATACTGATAAATGTACTGTTTGCCAACATAATCTTCAAAAAATAGAAGCATGCGCACCTCTAGGTTTTTGTGTTGATTACGCGATGATTGTTAAAAAGGACTTTGACGGCAACTTCGAGTGGTCACCTAGGGCTGGTGAAACAACACTCGACCCAACTTCAAAGCTGATTAATGAAAAGCCCACCTATAATATTTGTATTCGCTCAAACCAAGTTCCTTCCGAAGGTATAGTTCACCAGATAAATGACAATAATGGTAATTATTTTACGTTGGGTAGAATTATTGGTGAACAGCGCTGGGTAGTTAGAGACTTACTGCTTGATAAAAACACACCAATGACTGCCGCTCAGTCATATGCTTTTATTTCTTCTCGACATACCGGAGTCATTAGTTTGACTCTGAATGAAATCGACGGGGATTATAATCTTGACCCGTTCGACCCATATATAAAAGCTGTATATCTATCATGGGCATTCTTAATTAGAAAATCAATATGCGACAAGCTAGATATCGAAACAAATGAATTTGATATTGGCTATCGCGTATCTCCAAATACGAAACTACCGGAAGTATATATCGTGGAAAAGGCAGATAACGGTGCTGGCTATTGCAACTATTTGAATGGCATGGATGATTTGGAAATAGCTGAAAGCGTTTTTATTCATTCTTTATTGCCTAGTGGTCGTGTGTTTGAAGAGATTTTGATGAAACCAGTTCATGAGCAGATTTGCGCGTCTTCCTGTTATGATTGTTTAAGAGATTATTATAATCAGCAGCACCATGGATTATTAAATTGGCGGGTGGCACTAGATCTTGCCGCAATGGCTGCTAATAGCAAAATTCACTTGAATTTTAGTCAAGTATATTGGCTGGATTACATTAATAATACACTTCTCCCTACATTAGAAAATAAATTAAAAGGTGTCAGAAAGATTCATGGTGATTATTACATGATCCAAATAGGTGACGATTTATTATTGTTAACTCATCCGTTTTGGAGCGATGATAGAAAAAATAGCATCAAAAGTCAGATTGGGGGTAATATCAAAGAATTGAATATTATGGATGCAATTGCAAAATCAAAATTTTAAGGAATGATAATTGGTCGCTGATGGGGTGTCTATATTCGGAGCATAGATTTATTAAAAAATCCTTTAGTGGTAAATATTTTTGAGTCATTCAATTTAGATTCTTACGTTATAAATTGTATCGGAATATGCAGAACCTAACCAAATTTTTAATTAAGGTATAAACCTTTGAGCTTTGCCTTACCACCAAAGGAGAATTGCAAAAGCGAATAAAAGAAAAAGATAAGAAACTTGCTTATAGCCTTGTTCATGAGACGCAGTCTTATAACTCCTTTAGTTATAAGAGTGAAATCAGGGTATTGAAAGACATGGCACTGATAGACCTGCTATCTCTTAATGATGTTAGTTTAAAAAGAGAATTGGAGCAGATCAAAAAATTAAAGGGTAGGTTTAAACTCTTCTGGACAAATTTTCACCAGCATTATAGCGAACTTCAAATTGAATACCCACGCAACTTTATTTTTTCCGTTCGTCTCGATTACCTTTTTATTGTCAAGAATTTGCAATCCGATTATAGCGATATTTTTATCGGGGATGAATTTGTAGAGAGCCTTAACGACACTGCTAAAATCCGGGAAATGTACCTTACTGAACTAATCAACGAGGTCGAGGCCATATTATATCCCACTGAAACATTCGAGGAATGGAAGGCTAACCAAGCTAGCCAGAAAGCAGATCAAAACATTCTTCCAGATTTGCCAGTCAAAATTCCCTATAATGAAGATGCAGGTCTACCCAAATTCGATCAACAGTCGGCCAGTGACTTTCTTAAAATAATGAGATCTTATTTTTCCGAAGAAGATCAAACACAGCTTTCAGCATTAGTTTTTGACAATACAACACCTATAGATCGGTTGATTTTTAAGGGGAACGGTAACCAGCTTGCGGATGCTTTTAAGCAATTGATTGAAGCCAATCTCATCACAGGCTGCCTGAAAACTAATCTCGAAAAATGGATTGCAAAAAACTTTCTTTATGGTACAGGAGAGGTCCCAAAAGAATATACTGAGGGTTGGGTTGGTGCTATTATTTCTGAAGATACTAAACCTTGTAAATCTCCAATTATTGATGTCAGAATGGTTGATAGGGTTCCTACAGTTTTCCCAACGACGAGAAACAAAAGAAACGGTAAATAATTAGTAGGGAAACTATAAGGATGCGGTTTAACCCCTTGTAACCGTACAAAACAAGTCGGTACTATTGCAGTATAAAACAAAATATACAGCATATGAAGTACACATTTGAAGAACTACCGCAGGCCATCAGCGCACTGCATAACAAGGTGGACAATATTAAATACTTGCTTTTAGAAAGCCAAAAGGTACCTCCACCTTATGCTGATCTATTGACAATTAAGCAGGCCGCTGAATTTCTCAGCCTTTCTGTGCCGACACTTTATACTAAAGTCAGCCGGAAGGAAATTCCTGTAAACAAACGGGGCAAAAGACTTTATTTTTCAACAGCTGAATTAAGCACCTGGATAAAATCCGGCAGAAAGAATACGCAGGAAGAAATTCAGATCACCGCTAATTTTCAACCTGTCAAAGAAAACCCACCACCCACATAATCAGGTATCAGGATAACCTTATAGCTATATATCGGTATAGCCAGTTATCGATATATACAGTGTGTAAGATATACTGCTCATTAATAAGCTGTTTATCTAGCTATGCAATGGGGTATATATCAACATAACTCTGTGGGTACATACAGATATATGGATATAACCAGCTACAGAAAGTTTTTGTATAGCAAAAACTACGGTCACAGCAATTTAACGGGGGACAATTAATGGGCTTGTGAGGCTTTTGTCGGAGGACAGTTATAGCGGTAGAAAGGCGATTTATGCAGTCAGTCCCGTTTTCGGGGCTTGTCTTGTCCTGGAATGGGTTTACATTAAAAATGGACAAAATGGAAACAAAAATCAGGGCAAAACAGAAACCATCACTGTATTTCAGTGTAAAACAGAAGCGTAAAATCATCGATGATTACCTACAAAGCGGCAAATCGAAACAGCAGATCTGGAAGGAATACACTGGAGATCACAAAGAAAGAGGTAAGATGTTAAAATGGATGCGGCAATTGGGATATGTTGAAGGAACTGTAATTAAAAAGGCACCTTCGTTTTACATGGAAAAGAAACCAACCGCCAGTAAACCAGTAATATTGCCACTTAGGGATGAAGGCAGCTTTAAGCTGCAGAAGTTGCAACAGGAGCTAAATGACAGCCATTTACGCGAGCAATCCTACCTGCTGATGATAGAGGTGGCTGAAAGGGAGTTGAAAATCAACATTAGAAAAAAGTTATATACCAAGTAATCTATGAAATGAAAGACAGAAACAAAAATATAAGCCTTGCACGGATCTGTCGAGTACTTGGAATGAGCAGACAAGCGTACTATCAGCACTGGTGGCATAATGAAACACTAACAATTGAACATGAACTCGTACTGAAACAGGTTGCACAAATAAGAGAGGACCACAGGCATATGGGAACCAGGAAACTTTATGAACTCATTCAACCATTTTTATTGGAACACCAGATAAAGATAGGCAGGGATGCACTATTCGACCTTTTGTCCGCTCACGGAATGCTAGTGAAACGTTATAAACGAAGGATATCGACGACAAATTCTTATCATATGTACAGGAAATTTCCGAACTTGATTAAGGGATTGGTCCCAAGTTTTCCAAATCAGGTCTGGGTAAGTGATATTACCTACTGGAAGATCAATGATAAATTTCTGTACATCAGCTTCATTACCGATGCTTTTTCACGAAAGGTTTTGGGTTATAATGTTGCGGAAAATATGTTGTCGATAGAAAGTGTTAAAGCATTAAAAATGGCACTTGATGGAGCAGAGGGTATTGATTTCCTCCATCACCATTCTGATCGTGGGCTACAATACTGTTCAAACGAATACGTCCAGGTTTTGGAAGAAAACGACATTAAAATCAGCATGACCGAAACCAGCGACCCCAGGGACAATGCCATTGCAGAACGGCTTAATGGAATCATTAAAAATGAATACCTGAGCAGTTACGTTGTCAAGAATCTGGAAGAAGGGAAACAAGTTCTAGACTTCGTAATCAAGCTGTACAACGAGGAAAGGCCACATATGAGCATAGGAAATCTAACTCCGGAGCTTGTACATCATGGAAATGCCAAGCCCCCGCAGTTATGGAAGAATTATTATCACAAAAACAGTACTATTGTAAATCCTATTCAGGATTACGATACTGCTGTAAATCTATTGCAGGATCGAAAGTAAAAAATCGTAAACGTATTTCAGGACGAGTCAGCTGAGCAAGCGGAAGTTGGGCAGTTGCCCTACTTGCTTGCCCTGTGCTATCGCTACAGGGGTTTCAAGTATCCTCCGGGGATACTTGTGGGCTTTGCAAGCCCTTTGGAGGCCATAAATGGTATACTGTCAGGTATACCATTTATGTAGCTATACAATATCATCAATTAAATGACGAAATACATTAAGGAGAACAAGTATGCAAATGGACATTATCACTATGGAGGATTTAAAGCAGTTCAAGGTGGACTTTTTACAGGAAATGAAAGCCGTTATTGGACAGGGAAAACAGGACGAGGCTACAGCCTGGTTAAGGAGTGCTGCGGTTAGAAAGATGCTCAACATATCACCGGGAACTTTACAAAACCTGCGCATCAATGGCACTTTGCCATTCCGAAAGATTGGCGGTACTATGTTCTACAGCAAAGCAGAAATTGAAAAATTATTAAAAGGAGAATAAGATGAAGAATTACCAGCATATACAGCAACATGCCCTTAGCGGTTACTTTGAACGGGTAGCATCAGAAGACCGTTTTTATTCGAGCCATATCAGTCTGCTGATGGCCTTGTTTTACTACAGCGACGGTGATGCGTCGGAAATGTCCTTCCAGGTGAGCAGGCCAAAGCTGATGAGGTTTTCACGCATTAAGTCGTTAGCCACCTACCATAAGAATATCAAAGACCTTGCAAGTTTTGGATATATTGAATATACCCCGTCTTGGCATCCGCAAATGGGCAGCCAGGTCAGGTTAATTGTTGGAACAGCAAACAGGTAAATAGCTGATCAAATGGAAGACATCAATACCAAATCGGTGCGCTACCCGGTAACCACCGACCAAAAGCTTGAAAAGCTCGCTTTAAAATTAGGCCGTCCAAAAAAGCTGGTTGTCATACAAATGGTGGATTATTTCTACCGGAGTAAGAAAGACCCTTTAGACCTCAGCGATGAATTGCTCAAAAAAGAGCTGGCAGGTGGAAACAGCAGGATTATTGGTTTCGTTAAGCGGCAGGAAAGTGATTTCCTGCTGCCCATCTTTACCGCCAGCGGAGTGTTGACCACCATTGCGAAACAACATACGATCTATTTCCAGCAGATTTCGGATTATCTGCTGGAGGAAGCCAAAAAGACCGCTCAGCTTTCTTTGCGCATGGGAGTAATGAAAAAGGGCATAGTTGCAACACAAACCAGGATCGAGGAAAAAGTCTTGTTAAAATCACGCTTTAAAAAGATCCTCGAATATTACATCAACCAAAGGGAATCATTGGGCTGGCCTGTATCCAACATTAAAAAGGAGGATCTGCAAGCCCATGTCAAACAGTCACTGGAAAATTTATAACTTATGTTCATTAATATCACGGCATCAGAAACAGGGAACAACAAAGGCAGTAGCGGGACACTGGTCAATTACCTGGAAAAAGAGAACCATTTGCAGCCTGAAAAAGGCAGGGGTTTAGGGCATGAAAACTGGTTTAATGGTACAGCAAACGAAATCAGCAGGCAGGAAGTCAGGATAAGGATTGACCGCAACATTGCCAAGCTTGGCCGTAACGACAGTAAGTTTTTCCTGATCAATGTCAGCCCCAGCCAAAAGGAACTTGCACACCTATACCAGACCTATGGTGAGCAGGGCGTAAAGGAACAGCTGAAAGAATTTGCCACGAAGGTGATGGACGAGTATGCTGAAAATTTCAAAAGAGCAGGAATTAACAGCCATCAAGACCTGCTCTGGTTTGCCAAACATGAAAACTTCCGGTATTATAAACATGATGACAAAGAAGCGAAAGACGGAAGCAGGCAAAAGGGAGAACGCAAAGAAGGACGGCAGGATCACATACAGATCATTGTTAGCCGTAAAGACATCACCAATACCATCAAGCTTAGCCCGCAGAATACCTCAAAAGGGAAGAACAAAGAGCATTCAGCCAAACTGGGCGAGTTTAACCGTACCGCTTTTAAACAATCCGGCGAAAAGTTATTTGATGCGTTTTTTGATTTTGACAGGGCACTGAAAGATACTTTGGCCTATGCCAATACCATGAAAAATGGGACAGCCGAACAAAAAGCGCAAATGCTGGTTTTGGATGACATTCAAAACAGGCAGGGTGAACCCGCTCCAATCCTTAAAGACCTCAGTCTGGAAGTGGCGGGAGGATTGTTTGACAGTATTGGGGAAATGATCGGTACGGTAGGTAAATTCAGTGTTGATTTGTTGAGTATTTTGATGGAACCTGTTTACGTAGCGCCTGGGTCAGCTCCAATACAGGGAAAGAAGAAGAAAAAGAAAAGGTGTACCGATCAAAGTCAGGGCAGGCGTTACTAATTGATTGATTGGTAATCCTGTCCCTGAGATTCACATTATAAACCATCAGTAATATATTTGGTGCGTTCGGCTAATACTGCTTTTAACCACTGCCTGATAACTTTCCTTCCACTATTTACAGCTTTAACTTTATCCTGCGGGCTAGTAACAAGGTTGTACCTGATCGCTTTGTTGAATAAAGTTAGGTAGTGAATTTCCAAATCTTCATTCACCTGAAATTTTGGACTCTCCACATCTATGAAATTGAGGAAGCAGAGGGGGTTGCCCAGCAATCGCTTCCAGTCGGGTTACTAAAATAAGAAGGAAAAGAAACCTGATTGATGAATTGCTGTATAAGCACCTCTGGCTTGATCTGGTAAATACTGCAAAGTATGTAAAAGTCTTCTGGTAGGGTAACGTTAATTGTTGTTTCCATAAAGGTGAGTTTAGTTTTGAGTGGTAGCCAGATAGTGTGCGAGGTAAATTTCTCTTAAAATATTTGTGCGCTCCTCCAGGTCACGTATGATGTAGAGTCCCAAATGTAATTCCTCCATTCTCCCAAAGAAATTGAGTTCGGGTTCTGTTAATTGATAGGCTTTCGGCTTATTTCCTCCAAAACCTTCTGCTATATTGGAGAACAAAGAGAAAGTAAAATTATCATAGGCGAGCTTTAACCCTTTATGGGCATGGGCATCTGCTGCTGAAATTCTGCCCATAAAATATTCCAGAAATTCCTTGGGATAGCAATTATGAGCTTCACAGAGTATGCAAAAATCTTTGTTCAATTTGATAGTGGAATATTCATCAAGGTATAAGGTGTCTGAAATGGTATATACCCGTTCCATTGCTTCAAAAATCATGTTGACAAGGGAGCGGGTTTTCTCTCTTTTAATAGCGGTCAAGCCAGCCTTTTTTGTGGCCAATACTTTAATTTTTGATAGACAGGATATGAGTAATGCGCCACAATTCCTCATGGCTTTACTTTCCACAGACCGTTTCCTTTTTGCCCTTACATAAGAACCAACGGTTCTGGTGGCCTCTGAAAACCCTTCGCAATAATCCTCACGAATGGTATCATATACGGTTACATGGTCGGCGAAAACCTGTAATACTTCCACCAACTCAACTTTGTATATCGCACAGGCCACGCTAAATTCTAAAGGGACTATGATTTGTTGCCTGTTAATTCGTTTCATCAATCATTTTTTTAGGTTTTGTCATTTCAGCATAGACATAACTGGCATTGACCATTTCCAGGAACTGGGTATAAAAGCACATCATATTTTTTGTTAAGTCTTCATCCCTATATGCTGCGGAATGATAAATCCAGGCTTTGTATAGTTCCCATAAATTGTCTCTTGTCTCATGGATGGGGAAGTCTGCAAAAAAATAAGACATCAATCTTACTGGGTTTTCCATTTGATCGGCTGTCAGGCCACTAGGCTGATAGTTCAATTGTTTTTTAATTTTCTTCATTTTCATAACGGGTGGCTTTTAATAAAATTCTTGGAAATCTGCCGAATCACCCTTGCACAGCAGGTAGTTCAGCGATAAACTGGCATAATAGCTGAGATATTTTTCACCCTGATGTGAACTACAACTGACCAGTAGAAAATCTTCTGTAACCTTGATAGATACACGCTGTTCTATTGCCTTCGGTACAATTACAGCCAGTAATAAGATCCCACCCTTATAAGAGACTACACGCACCTGATCTTGATTTTTAGGAAACTGCAATGAAGCTAAATTTGGATACCGATCAACTGTTTGACGCAGCAGGATTCTAGTTCCTTTCTGAAAAGGGAGCATTAAGAACCGTTTATTGCAAAGTGAGACTTCTATATCCGGCTTATCCATTTATAACCTCACTTTCCTGCATTACTCTTTTGTATAAAGCGGCCTCGTTTTCCAGTTTCTGAATTTTCTCTTTACACATCGCTTTGACAAGACTTACAAAATCTGTAATCCTATCATATAAGTGCTGTGCATCCTCAGATTCAACTGAGAAATGATCACCATAACGTGCCTCCGAATAGCTTTTAATCAAAATTTCAAATAGTCTTTCATCTTCGGAGCTTCCTGATAGTAATGTTTTAAAAGGCTTACTGGAAAAACATTTACAGAGGTTTAAAAGGCGTTTTAAATTGTGAATCTCTGAACGGTATGCCATTTGAACCCTGATAAGTACAATACAGGATTGTTCTACAGCCTGATGGAGCATGAAAATACCAACATTATATTGCCCGTTGATCACACATTGATTCGCGCCAGTCAGGAAGCCTTCAATTAAGGGTATGCGGTGACTTAACTGTTTCCTCGCTTTGACACCTGCCTTTGTAGGAATAAATCTGATCGGGAAATCTGGCATGGTCATACCGTCATGGCTGTACAACAGATGTCCGGTACTATAAACCGTAATGAAAAACCTATTGTTGGCCTTGATTGCTTCCATAATAGTTTCTTTGCCGTGGCAAAGAATAGTAATCACGCCATGCTTATAATGAACATTGGCAAATTCCTGGATTTCATGATCAATCCGGGTATTGGTTGATGTTACGATCAGTAAGCAATAATTGCTACTGTGATCAGTCCTGTAGTCTAAAAAACAGCCATCGGTTTGCGCTAATAGGCTCTTTTTTGAAAAGCAGAAAACTTGTTTGGGTTCGAATTTTTGGACTAGTGATTTGACGAACGTCTTAAAATAGAAAGCATGTTCTTCTGCCGGGGATAGGGGGTACATTTCCATATATCATCTCATTTATAGTTAATAAACTACTCAAATGAGCCTTGATGAGATGGAGTACACAATAAATGTGGGGACTGCCAACCGTGGGAACATATAAAGTTTCTGACGCCTTACGTGACACGGAATTACAGCAGCCCCCACATCTATTTCAAAGCACAAATATAGTACTTCTACACGTAGACGTGGGTAATTTCTGCTGTCCTGCATCACGGCGTCAGAATTATGTTCCGCAAGACTCTTATTATTACCTGTTTAATCTTAAATCAAATATAGTAATTATTTCAATTAAATAAAATATATAGTCAAATTGAAATGATTTATAGGAGTGATTTGCTGTATGAGCAATCTTGTAAGAAATATCATTGGTAGAAATGTGAAATCTATTCGGATAGCGTTGGGCTTATCCTTACTAAATTTTTCAATAGTTACTGGTATGTCGAAAGCCAGTGTAATCAATATAGAATCTGGAAAAACGGGATATAATTTAAATCTGTTAGACAACATTATATTGTTTTCTAAACAAAGTCTGGGTGACCTCTCTAAGGAAGATTATGCACCAGTGGATGATTTGAGGGATCAATTGATCAACCATTACAAAAACAAACCTGAGTTTATAGGTATATTGACTCAAAAGCCAGAAATCGTGTACGCTGTTAAGTATAAACTTTTGAAGAGTAATTTTATAAACGAGCCTAAAGAGATCAATGAAATTAAAGTCTTTTTTGAACAATTTGGCTGGAAATACTTAGGGACTTCTATATCAAACGCATTAAAGAGAATGCCTGCCAACGTGAGTATTAATAAGCATCCATCTAAAAAGAACACTCATGTGTATTCAAAAAATAAAAGTTAAATCAGCTGTCTAATTTAGTTAATTTCCTCCCGCTCATTTGTGGCTTACGGAACCCCTTCGCACCATTCCATCACGCATGTTCCCGTTTTGGGCTTCTACGGAGTGGTAGCGGTCAGGCTTCTGCTTCTCGTTTTGGACGGTGCAATCCAATAGGTCGAGCTTTTGCAGGATAATAATATGCCCAAAGGCTGAGCTTCAGGCATATTAACTATTTAGCGATCAAATCGCTTTCTGGCATTACTGGCTGATCATACTGGCCATTCAATAGGTACTGTAGTTTCAATAGCTTCAACACTTGCTGCAAACATTTCCCTAAGCGGCGCCATATCTTTACCTACTTTTTCATCCAGCATTTTTGCATATAATTGGGTAGTACGGATGTTGGTATGTCCCATCATCTTGGATACGCTTTCGATCGGAACCCCGTTCAGCAGCGTTACCGTTGTGCCAAAGGTGCGTTTTGCAATCCGGTTGCCTAAAACTTTGACAACGTTTGACAATACTGCAATTTCAGTAAGATACTCGTTCATCTTCTGGTTACTGGAAATAGGAAAAGCCTTATCATGATTGATACAAAAGGGGTGATCTTTGTACCTATCAAGAATATCCCGTGCAAATGGCAGCAGTGGGACAGCCAGTCGTGTGTCTGTTTTTTTTCTATAACCAAACAGCCATTTTTCCCCATCATTTCCTATACGTATATCTGATGTTTTTAGCTTCTGTACATCGGCATAAGATAGTCCAGTATAACAACTGAATAAGAAAAAATCCCGTACCTGTGAAAGTCTTACTGTAGTAAAACTTTTATCAGCAATCCTTTGCAGTTCCTCTTTGGTTAGATATTCCCGGTGTACGACTTTTGATCTCAATTTATAACCAAAGAAAGGGTCACTGCTGATCCATTTATTTTTCAAGCAGATACGGACAATCTTCCCAAGATTTTTAAGGTGCTTACTTGCCGTATTCGCTCCATTGTCCTTAGAGGTATGAAGATAAAAATCAAAGCCATCTATAAACTCGTGGTCTATATACCTAATATTAAGATCGCTTTTCTGGTATTTAAAGGACAGGTATTCTTTGACATGTCTTTCCAATACCTCAAACCTTTTTAGTGTTCCTTCGGCATAATCTCCCTTTTCTACCAATTCCTCCATCTTTTTATTATGGATTTTAATAGCCTCGCAGATCGTATGAGTTTTTTCAGCTTTGCCCAGGTACTTGCTTTTAACCGCTTCTGAAGTGATTTCTGCGTCCTCCCTACATAGTAGGGTATGAGCGGCAGTAACTCCGGCTTTCATCTTGTCTAAATAGCTATTTAGGGTTTTGGCTTCTTCTTTAGTGCCTACCATATGTCCTGCCTTGGTATTCCACAATTCCGGTTCACATTCTCTGCTGGTGCAAAGTTCTGCACGTTTCCCGTCAACAGTAATCCTTAAATAGATTGGTACAACACCTTTAACATAGTTTTTTGGTTTCTTTAAGTAGAAAAGCAGTGTGAAATTCGTTTTCATAATGACTGATTTAAGGTTAAACAAAGTTAGCCTTGCAGTCTAAGTGTATCAAGTCGTTCAATGGTTGAAATTTCTGTAAATCAAATATTTACGGATCAAGCGGAAAAGTTGGGGGGAATGATTTTAGGCATATATTTTAGAAAGTCTGAATAAGAAGAATTTGATATCTCTTACGCCTCTGGAAGTT
>NZ_JBEPPL010000011.1:0-217645 GCF_040547305.1 Pedobacter sp. UYP1
AAAAAATGAATATCCTAATGTGAGGACATTCATTTCTAATGTCGTCCGAACATAGGATGTTTATTTTTTTTATAGCTGGAAAAACCCTAGAGAATAGTTTATAGCTAGAGAAACCCCAGAAAACAACTTACAGCCTAAACACCCCCCTAGTAAACCGCCTTATGGTTAACCACTATATCGCAAACCGTAACCTTCTTCGCAAAAACCTCTACAGGATTCAACTCCCCCCTCCCATTAGACAAGCTTGCGAAAAACATCCCACCATCCTCACCAGTAAACAAAGAATAAACCCCCGGTGCAAGCTTACACTCAAAAAACCCCTTTTCATCCGTCTTCACCTTCGCCACTAACGGCTGATGGATCGCCTTATACAACGGCCCCCCACCCTCTGCCTGCGCCCCTGTAGTCACCGCATAAATGTAAACAGTACGACTTGTCACCTTTCCCATATTGCCCCCAGGCTTCTGCCCAGGACCCGGCATAAAATTACCCTCCTTCACTGACACAGTTCCTTTTACCCCCTCCTGAATAACACCCGGCTGACCCGGAATTCTCGAAGCACAAGAAAAATTTACCAGGATTACTGCCGAACAAAAAATAGCTAAATAAAATTTCATCTGTATAGGTATTAAAGTTAAATTTGAAGCACCCCGTAACGCAATTCAAGCAATTTACAGTGCATTATGATTAATTCTCTCAATTTACGAAAGTGTGGACTATTATCCATAATATTCTGCGCAAGCCTTACACTTTCGCCAGTGCACGCACAACAAGTCATTATGCCTGGCGTTACCAATGCCACATTTCTAAGAGCCAATAGTGCCGCCCTTGCAAATACGGCCAATAAACAAAGAGCCAGTGCATTTGCCATTGCTGCCAGAAAAGGCTGGGCCATAACCAGAAGATATCGTGATGGGTCGGTCACGAGGCTGCAACGCCTTGATGATGCCGGTTTACCCGTATATTATACAACGAATAACAATATCATTGCTGCAGCAACCACACGGACCAATAAATTATATGATGGCGGCGGCTTAGGCCTGGCACTGAGCGGGAGTACTATTCCAGCAGGAAAAGTAGCTATATGGGATGGAGATGGAGTCTTAACCACGCATGTCGAATTTGCCGGCGGGAGAATTGAGATCAGAGACAAAACCCAAACCACATCCGAACACTCTACACATGTTGCAGGAACAATGATAGCCACTGGTGTAAACCCAATTGCCAAAGGAATGGCATTCGGGCTTCCTAAACTCTACTCCTTTGACTTTGACAATGATACGCCGGAAATGTCTGAAAATGCTGCCGGACTACTCATCTCCAACCACTCCTATGGAGTTGTTGCAGGCTGGTCTTTAAACACAGATATCAATCCAGAACGCTGGGAGTTTTACGCTTCACCAGGCGCTACAGAAGATTATAAATTTGGCTACTACGATTCTCAATCCTCAGACTGGGATAAAATCTGTTATAACGCTCCGTATTACCTTCCGGTCAAATCTGTAGGAAATAACAGATCATCCAATGGGCCGCCAGCAGGAGGAAATTATTACAGATACAATGCAGATAAAGTGATGGCAGATGCTGGCAAAAGACCAGAAGGTTTGAGCAGTAATGATAAATATGATAATATAGCCACTTACGGAACCGCAAAAAATATTCTGACTGTAGGTGCTATCAATCCGCTGGGAAATGGCCCCTATACATCCGATCGCATTCAGGTAGCCACATTCAGCAGTTGGGGACCAACAGATGACGGCCGGATTAAGCCAGATTTAGTAGCAGACGGTGTTAGAGTAACTTCGACCAGCAATGCAGGTGACGACCGGTATACGACCCTGTCAGGCACCTCTATGTCCACCCCAAATGTTAGTGGCTCACTGATACTTTTGCAAGAACTCTACAGTCGCCAGAATAACTCCGCCTATATGCGTTCTGCAACACTAAAAGCCGTTGCCATTGGTACTGCAGCCGAAGCAGGAAGCACTCCGGGCCCTGACTACAGTTATGGATGGGGATTATTAAATATGGAAGCTGCTGCACAAGCAATCCTGGATAATCATATTAAAAGTAAAATAGCTGAAAACCTCCTTACCCAGGGAGAACAACAGTTTATTGACGTAGTAGCTAAAGGCGGAACTCCCCTTACAGGCACAATTTGCTGGACTGACCCCGAAGTAACTCCAATCAGTACCCTCGATGCCCTCAACAACCCAGCTCCGCGGTTAGCCAATGACCTTGACCTGCGCGCTGTTCAGGAATCTGTGACATTTTTACCATGGATACTTGATCCCGCTAAACCAGCAGCTCCGGCAACAAAAGGAGACAATACCAGGGACAATGTTGAACAAGTTAGAATCGATGAACCTGTTGCAGGAAAAACATACAGATTTAATGTATCCCACAAAGGAACACTTAAACGTGGAGCACAAGCCTATTCAATCCTGTTAACAGGAATAAATGGTGACGCCACTTTTGGTTCAAATAAAGTAACTGAAGGTGAATTAAATATGATAGTTTACCCTGTTCCGGCAAGAAACGAAGTGAATATCAATTTCACTATAGCAGACAAAAAAGATGTGAGCATCGATCTGTTCAATATATCAGGACAAAAACTTTACAGTGAAAAGAAAAATGATTTTTCAGGCGTGTATTATAGTCAGATAGATCTCACGCACTATGCCAGCGGCATGTACTTTATGGTCGTAAAAATAGGACAGAATTCTTATACCAAAAAATTCATCTGCACTAAATAATGGTGAATGGGTTAAGCTCTCTTTTCTATTTCAATCTGGATAAGCTGAGCCACCCACTCCAGCTTTTTCCTGTCTTCAGGAGTGAATTTCCTGACCTTTTTATCTACGATACAAACTGCACCAATATTAAAACCTTCTGAAGTTGTAATCGGTACCGCAGCATAAAACCTAAGACCGAATTCACCTACTACTAAAGGATTTGACATCAGACAAGGTTCTACCAGCGCATCCTCAAAAACCGTCAGCTCGTCTCTCAGGATAGCCAGCGAACAAAGACTCGTACCCCTTTCTACCTCACTGCCCGAATCACCCTGCTGATCAGCCTTTGTCCAAACATGGTCCTTATCAACAAAGTTGATCATCGCCAAAGGAACTTTTAACATGGTTGCTGTAACAGCTGCCAGCTGATCGAAGATCGGTTCTGATTTGGTATACAAAATTTTATACTTTTTTAAGTTCTCTAAACGCGCCTCTTCATTCTGTGGAATTATATTCCTTCCAAAAGTATTCTCCAATGTGTTATTTATTACTTGTATAACTTATACCTGCGAACCTATACAATTACCATACCCTTTTAAAATATTTAGTCAAAAAAATCTTACACCAAACAAGAGTATAATTATATTCCTGTTTGGTGTAAGGACGGTAATTACTAATAACTTAATGCAACAATCTGCCTGACATCACCGGGCTTAATGCTTTTATGTTCTCCTAAACCTAACCATCCCCTGCTGGTAAACCGCTCTTCGATTTTCTCTGCAGTACCCTCGTAATCATCAGTATATTGAGAAAGCCTGGTATCAATACCTAAGGAATGGAAAAACGATTCCGTTCTAATGATAGCCAGCTCTGCTTTTTCATCAACCGTACCCTCCTGAATGCCCCAGATTCGTTCTGCGTACTGTGCAAGTTTTTCCTTCTTCTGCTCAAAATTATACCGGTAATGTCTGGGTACAATAATTGCGAGCGTCCTTGCATGATCAATACCAAACAATGCCGTCAGCTCATGGCCAATTGCATGCACAGACCAGTCAGTAGGTACCCCCTTCTGAATCAATCCATTCAGAGCCATTGTACAGCACCACATAAAGTTTGCTGCAGCCTCATAATCTGATGGATCCTGCTGTATTCTGGGTGCTATTTCTATCAACGTCTGCATAATACCTTCCGCAAACCTGTCTTGCAAAAATGCCTGCGCAGGATAAGTCATATATTGCTCCAATACATGCGTAAACGCATCTGTAATCCCATTAGCCAATTGCCGTTGCGGAACAGATTTTACGACTAAAGGATCCAGTACAGAGAATTCAGGGAACAAACCAGGTCCGCCCATTCCGAATTTCTCCTGCGTGTCCGATCTTGTAATCACCGCACCAGAATTCATTTCCGAGCCCGTAGCGGGTAAAGTCAGCACTGTTCCAAAAGGCATCCCTTTATCGGTTCTGATCTTATTTTTTAAGATATCCCAAGGCTCATCCCCCAGATACAGGGCCGCAGCCGAAAGGAATTTAGTACCATCGATAACTGAACCACCGCCAACGGCAAGCAAATAAGTAATCTGTTTGGCTTTGATTATTTTCAATGCCTGCATCAGCACTTCATATTCAGGGTTTGCCGGGATACCACCGAACTCAGTTACATCAAAGCCTTTAAGCGCTGACATCACCTGGTCATAGATACCATTCGACTTGATACTTCCGCCCCCATAAAGCAATAAAACTTTTGCATTTTCCGGAATCTCCTGACTGATCTTTACAATCTGTCCCTTACCGAATATTATTTTTACCGGATTCTTAAATTCGAAATTCAACATATCTCTAAGGTTAATAAGCCTGAACTTTTTTTAAAATTGTGGATTAAACGCTTTAATCTTATCTCTTAACGCTCCGCTTCTTCATAGCGTATAAACTGCCATTTTGCCTTGGCATCTTTTTCAAAGAAAACTTTATAGCTATGATCAGGAGGTAAAGTAAAATGAAAAGATAACGTCGTTTCCTGATTATCTTTCGGTATGAAACTAGGGAGTAAGGTATTAGCAATTGCTTCTATTTGTTCTTTGGGCTGCATGTGTCTTTTATAAATAATAAAACAAAAGTATCAATTCTTTCTGCTAATCATGGCACTCTGTTTGTTCAGGATGTTTTCTAAAATTATGAATAGAATATTAGTTGTAGAAGACGATCCGGATTTACTGGAAGTCATTCAGATAGTTCTCGAAGAGAATAAATATAAGGTTTTCCCATTGATGAACGGAAGGCCGGTTTTCAGGATTATTGAAGAGTTCAGGCCGGACATTATCCTGATGGATATCAGACTCGACGGAATGGATGGAAGAGCAATTTTCAAAGAAATCCGGACCAGACCAGCTACCGCTCACTTACCGGTTATGCTAATCTCTGGTGGCTTTTCTGAAGACTATATTATGCGGGAAAATTTATTGGCAGATGCTTACCTGGAAAAACCATTTGAGATGGGAGTGCTGCTGGATAAGCTAAAGCAGTTATTAAAAGAGCCTGCCTGAATTCATTATTCAAGGCAGGCTTTGAGTATTTATTGTTTGGTAACCTTAAATTCAGTTCTTCTGTTCAGCTGACGGCCCTGCGGATTATCTTTTCCACTCGGCAGCTGATTTGGCGCAATAGGTTTACTAAAGCCATAGCCCTTGCTCGTTATTCTGCTGGCAGCAATACCCTTGCTCACCAGGTAATCTACACATGACTGTGCTCTTCTTTCTGAAAGTTTAAGATTATAAGCAGCTTTACCTACATTATCAGTATGCGCACTCAGCTCAATTTCCAAGGTCTCATTGTCAACTAGTTTCTGGTAGAGTTTATCCAGTATAGCTTCTGATGCCGGATTAAGCTTAGCGCTATTAAAGTCATATAAGATATTTTCCAGGATAACCGGTTTATTAATAATGAACCCATCCAGACAGATCCGTGGATTAAGAAGCGTATCTAATTTAGCCAGTTCATCATAACTATAATTCAGCACTTTTCTGAAATAAAGGTTCTTCTCTGCCTTTATTCTTAACTGACGATTAGAATTTACCTTAAACCTGTATTTACCATCAGCCTCAGTGATCACCTTTATGATTTGTGTAGAATCACTCAGGGTAACCACCGCACTATCCAGTGGTAAATTGGTTTTACAATCCAGGATTGTTCCCTCTACAGTCAGAAAATCTTTTTTAACATGAAAGATCTCCAGACAACAGACCGACTCTCTGTCAGAGCTGATATATCCTTCACTATCCTCACTATCAGAAGGCGTGAAATAAGCATCATCCTTTGAAGAGTTAAAAGGAAACCCTAAGTTTCTTGGCTCAGACCAGGCACCAAAATCACCCGAACTTTCATAGAAATCCAGCCCACCCATCCCGACTCTTCCATCACTACTGAACAGCAATTTTTTAGTCCGTTCATTGTAATAAGGAGCTTCATCATTCTCTGATGAATTGATCGTATTCCCCATATTAGAGGCCTCACTCAGCGTTCCATCACTGCGTAATTTACAATACCAAAGATCAAATTTACCTAGTCCACCAGGTCTGTCGGACGAGAAAATAAGATATTTTCCGTCTTTACTTACAAAAGGCTGCATCGAATTGAAACCTTCCACATTTACCTCAGTACCTAATACTTTTGGTGCTGCCCAAACCTCACCGGTACCTCTGGAAACATTAACCTGATATATCTTTTTATTGCCTGCTCCACTCCAGACCGTCACATACATGACCCTTCCGTTAGGACTGAATGCCGGAGCAGCAAATTCTTTACCTTTTTCTGGTGTGCCCATTTTTTTCACCGTTGTTGATGTTCTTAATGGACTGCCTGAAGCTGAATAAATTGCATTAATAAAAGGGTTCTCTGATTTGACAACTTTAGTCTTCATCTTACTATCCCTCACAGTCTGTGTTTTGTTACCTACCGCAACAGGTCTGGACGAAGTAAAATAGAAGTTATTGTTTAACAGTAAAGGTGCATAGTTAGAACCCTGATCATTAATTTGATTCAGCAGTTTACTGAATTTATATAAACGCGGATAACGCATTTCATACAATGCAAAATTACAGGAAGCAATCTCTAGTCTCGCTTTCTCTGCATAATTATCATTTGCCTTATATTTAGTTAAGAACTCTTTAAAAGAGATAATTGCATCATTGAATTTTTGATTCGAGCGCTGACTTTCTCCGAAATAGAATAAGCTTAAGGCGTACTTAGGGTCGCTGAAGTTTCTGGCAATGGCATACCAGGCTTCCGCTCCCCTGAAGTCCTTATAAAGGCGGAGTGAAGACGCTAACTGAAAAACACAATATTCATATTCAGGACGCTTTGGGCTCTCTTTTTTCACCTTAGCCTCAAAAGCATAGGGTACAACAAAACCGGTTGTATCATTTGAAATATTTAATGCTTTTTTATAGTATTCGGCAGCCGCATAATAATCCTTATTCTGGAAATATACATCAGCAACTCTTTTGTTATTGGTTACATATTGGGCCTGTGCTCCTGTACTTAATAAACAGATCAAAAGCAATAGTCTGAGAGGTTTCATATTTGTGGATTATAAGCGTGGACAAAAGAAGTTAGGACCTGAAATCCCCCTGCGGCTGGTAAAGGATACTGACAATTCCAATCCACCTTTACTTCCTGTTGCACGGTTAAGTCCTGAAGTATTGAAGTCATAACTTACCCCGAAAGTCATATTCTTCAGGTGCAGCCCGAAGAAGGCTATCGCGGCGTCGTCAAAACGGTAGTTAGATCCAAACATCAGATCAGCATCCGGGTTAACATAAAACTGCCCATAGGCCCCCACCGAAGTTTCATGCGCCTGACCTTGTTTCATATAAAGTCCATTCGGCGTAATATCAAATACATCATTCACTTTAACACGGGCACCACCATGTACAGTATACCGGATAGGTATTCTGACATCATTGCCAAGGAAACGATCAATTGGCCTGGTCAGGTGATTGGCTGCCACTCCACCAAATACATTCACACGTTTGTCTCCACTTCCATCAAAATACATGGCACCCACATTCACATCAGGCACCAGTGTATTACTGGAAGTAAAATTTTCATTAAAGGGTAAACTTGGATCGTATCCAGTTCCAGGATTAAACTGGTTACCCAGCGTAACTTTCGAAGGATCAAAACTCTTATTTAATATCCCTGCCTGTAAACCAAAGTTGATCATGTTTAAGCCTGCACGACCAAAACGGATCCGGTAAGCAGCTGAAGCTAATGCATTCAGGTAATTATAACTTACATCTCCTGCATTCTGATTCAGGATCATCCCTCCAAAAGCAAGGTTTTTAGTAGGCGCCATATCAAATGAAGCGCCTGCTGTGAGGTAAGAATGGGAGACCGACCCCCATTGTTGTTTGGCATTGACTGATACCCGGTAATCTCCATCGATTACACCTGTTAAGCCTGGGTTAAGCCATAATGGATTGGCATAATATTGTGAAAAGTGAGGATCGATTTGCGCACTAACCTTCGAAGCCCCCGTAATGCACAACAAGCCCAAGACGATGATTTTTGATAGTTTCTTCATGTTATTTATATTTCAGGTTAATGGGTCTCTTATCTTAAAATGGTTATTGTTCCTTTTCTCTTATCTGTAGAGCCGTCTGTGAGGGTTATTTCTACATAGTATACATATACACCATTCGGTTGTATCTGCCCTCTGAATGAGCCATCCCATCCTACTTGCTGCTGCAATGACTCGAATATGAATTGTCCCCACTGGTTATAGACACGCATTCTCAATTTAGCGATTGCATTTCCATAGACATAGAAGATATCATTTTTACCATCTCCGTTTGGCGTGAATGTATTCGGAATAAATACATCGTTAGGTACCGTTCCATCCGTTGCTGTACCAGTTACGCTGCCTGCAGCACTGGTTTGACAGGTTGTACTTCCTTTTGCTCTCACCATCAATTTAACGGTCGTGTTTGCAGGAAGTCCTGAGATCAGGTGTGTGGTGCCTGCTGCTCCCGAACTTGGATTAGTCCAGGTAGTTCCTCCATCCATTGATACTTCATAACTGGTTGCTCCGGGAACATCGTTCCAGCCAAAAGTGATACTGCTCAGTGTACTTGATTTCACTACCACTACTGGTGATGAAAGTGCTGCTGCAACAGTCACATTAACTGCAATTCTGCCACTGGTCGCTGTTCCTGAAATCGCTTCAACATAGAAGATAGTCGTTGCAGTGATTGCTGGTGTAAGGAAGGCTGGACCTGTAAATAATACGCTTCCTCCTGTTGGGGTATTGTACCAATTATAAGTTACACCGGTCAGTGCATTAGTGACAGTTAAGGTAACCGGACTTCCTCCACAACTTACTGCATCTCCTACTGCCGATGCTGGTACGGTAACATTAACGGTATAAGTATTGGTTGCTGTCAGTCCGTTTCCATCAGTAACCGTTACCACTACAGAGAAGCTTCCTCCTAGTGTTGGCGTTCCTGAGATTATCCTGGTTGCCGGATCAAAGTTTAACCCTGGAGGCAAGCCTGTAGCTAAATAGCTGTATGGTGCTGTTCCGCCAACTACTGCTGGTAAGGTTTGAGGTATGTATGGGCTGCCTACCTGTCCATCTGGTAAAGTTGCTGGTGGTAAGTTCATTTGTGTACTACTGCCTACACCCAGAACAAATGCAGCTACCGCTGTACATCCTTTACTATCAGTTGCGGTTACAGCAAAAGCATAACTTCCAGCTGTTGTTGGTGTTCCGGTCAGTAAGCCTGCCGATGACAGCGATAAACCTGCTGGAAGTGTACTTCCTGGTTCCAGACTGTAAGTATATCCAGGAGTACCGCCAGTTGCCGAACCAACCTGTGCTGAATAAGTAGTTGAGGTAGACGCACCGGCCAATGTTGCACCGTTGAAGATCAACGCTGGGTTTACAGTTAAGACAACTACTTTAGCAGTGGCCGATGAGCTTTCGCAAGTATTCGGTCCCTGTACAGTGACATAGTAAGTGGTATTGGTGGTAAGTACTGGGGTATTGTATACCGCACCTGTAAATACTGCCGTGGTTAATGCAGCGTCGGTGTACCAGGTAAATACTGGGTTACTTACAGTTGCACTGCTTGCAGTTAAGCTAGCACCGGATCCTCCGCACACTACAGATGGGATATCTGTTATCGTAATATCTGCTGAACTGGCCGGAGATTTCAAGTTCACATTTACAGCAACTCTTGTACTGGTTATTCCAGCCAGACCTTCTACATAGTAAATAGTGTTCACTGTTATAGCAGGGGTCTGGAAGCTTGTTCCAGTAAAAATCGGGATTCTTGCAGTTGCATCTGCAAACCAATTGTAGGTTATTGCAGGTACCGCATTGGTAACTACTAACGTGACGCGGCTTCCTCCACAATTCGATCCATCAGCAACAATTGGTGCCGGTACAGTCACATTCAGCGGATAGTTCGCCGAGGCGTTTCTGTTACTACCATCGGTTACTGTCATGGTCACAGTGAACATACCGCCTATAGTTGGTGTTCCTGTGATGCTCCTGGTTGCAGGATCAAAGTTTAACCCTGGAGGCACGCCGGTAGTTACGTAAGTGTAAGGAGCTGTTCCACCGATTGCAGCTGGCAAGGTTTGTACAGTATATGCAGTACCTACTTGTCCGTCTGGCAAGGTTGCTGCTGGTAGTGACAGTACAGCTGTAGTACCTATGTTCAGTGTAAATACACCTGAAGTACTACAGCCTTTACTGTCCGAGGCATTAATTGTGAATGTATAATTTCCAGCTGTTGTTGGTGTTCCGCTGATTGATCCTGCAGATGACAAGGTCAACCCTGCTGGTAAAGCACTGCCTGATGCCAGCGCATAAGTATAAGGCGCTGTACCACCGGTAGCAGGATCAATTTGTACACTGTATGGGTTGATTGTAGAACCGTCATTCAGTGCCTTACCTGTAAAATTCAATGGAGCGTTCACATTTAAAGTGATTGCCAGTGCCTGGCCAGCCAGGTTCGGACATTTATTCAGTCCCTGTACGGTTACATAATATGTTTTGCTTGCTGTCAGTGCAGGTACATTGAAAACATCACCTGTAAATACTGCATTTACTAAAGTGGCATCTGTGTACCAGGTAAATACTGGATTAACCACAGTCAGACTGCTGGCAGTTAAGGTTGTGCCTGATCCCGAGCAGAGAATTGCCGGAACACCATTTACACTGATATCTGACGCAGTTGCAGGTGGATTAACAACAAGAGTGACAACTTTTGCATCTGCTGCAGCATTTTTACATTTATTAGTTCCCTGAACGGTTACATAATATAATGTAGTCGTAGCGGAAGCTGTAGCAACAAATGTGGCTCCTGTTTGTGCCACCATAGTTAATGCAGCGTCTTTATACCAGATAAATACCGGATTGATCACTGTCGCTGAGCTGGCTGTTAAAGTAACCTGAGAACCTGCACAAGTACTTACTGGTATACCAGTCACAGTAATATCTGCAGCAGTAGCTGGTGGATTTACGGTTAAGGTGACCACTTTGGCCATGCCCGCTGCGTTAGCACATTTGGTATCTGCTTTTACAGTGACATAGTAATTTGTAGTTGCTGTTACTGAAGGCACATTAAAGGTTGCTCCTGTAAATACTGCATTAGTTAATGCAACATCTGTAAACCAGGTAAATACTGGGTTGGTCAAGGTACTTGTTGCTGTTAATATAGCACCCGTGCCCACACACACAGAATTTTCTGCACCCGTAACAGCGATATCGGCAGCTGTAGCAGCTGGGTTTATAGTAATGGCTATTGGAGTTCTTGCCAATGTGTTTCCACATGAGTTACCATTTGAGGCTTCTACATAATAAGTTGTAGTTCCTACTGGCAGACTAGTTGGCGTAATAAAGCTATTTGTGTTTGAGGCAATCAGGTTTCCTGCAGTCAATGCATCGTACCAATTGTAAGTAACACCTGTAACAGGATCTACCCTTAAGGTAACAGGCGTATTCAGACAAGTTGTTGCTGGATTTCCTGCTGCTGGTATCGCAGCCGGAGCTGCACCGGTAATAATAACTGTTACCGTAGTTCTCACTAATCCCGCACAAGTACCACGAGTTGCATTTACTGTATAAGTATAAGTTCCTGCAGTCAGCGTAGTTGGTGTACTGAAAGTCGCATCGTTACTTGCTACTGCACCTGAACTGTCATACCAGGTATAAGTTACTCCGGTAACAGGATTGCTCACTGCAAGTGTTGCAGCGCTGCCTTCGCATGCTGAAACCGCAGTAGCAACAACAGTTGGAGGCGCTATAATCCGCTGTGCGTAGTTCAGATTGATAGAGGTAAGCAGACCTGCTGCTCCAGATTTAAGTTTCAGCTCTATGGCATCGAAAGTAGTACCTGGAGTAAAAGTGATTGTCGCATCTTTATTTCCAGTGACCAGATTCAGATTCAATTGTGGATCGGTAATATTTTTTTCATCGTTATTACTTATTCCATTTTTATAAGTCGTTACGGTAATGCTGTTGGCAATACCCAAAGTAAGTAGTGCACCTGTTTGAGTGAGACTGACTTTAACCTGATCACCAGGAGTTGAAAGTCCTGCAAAACCTACACGCTGACTTACAAAGCTATTTCCTAATCCAACCGGAATAAAGAGTGAAGAACTTGTATTAGCGTCATCGTCTACTGCAAAAGCAGGATTAGCTACACCTGCGAATAAAGCAGGACCGTTAACCTCTGTAGCTTGTGCAACAGTAGCACCTTCACAAGGAACTGAGCCTGGATTTGGTGTAATCGTGTTTACAGTCACTACAACCGAAGCGGCAGCCGAAATACAAGTTCCTGCTGCACCTTCTGCAGTTACATAGAAAGTAGTAGTTGTGGTTAGCGGATCAGTTGCAAACATTCCATTTGCACCATTCGCTAAGGTTGATAATTCTGGTGTACCTGGTGTGATAGCCGGATCAGCACCATACCAATGATAAGTTAAACCAGTGGTTGATGAGTTTGCAATCAACACTGCTTTTTCTCCCGAATTGATCGTTACTGCTGCAGGAGTCAATACTGGTGGAGTTAAGCTGCCGACAGTAACTGCTACTGCTGCTTTTGCAGAAGTGGTACCGCAGGTATTAACAGCTTCTACTTCATACGTTACAGCTGCAGTAACTACATCTGTAAATATTGAGGTTGTCTGACCAGGAACCAATATACCAGCTTTATACCAGTTATAGGTTACTCCTGACTGAGGACTTTGTACTTTGATTTGTATGCTTGATCCTGCACAGGTACTCAATGAAGGCGCAAGTAATAATGGAGTTGAAGGCGCAGGACTAACTGTTACATTCACCTGAGTTCTTGAACTTCCGCAACCTCCTCTGGATGCTTCAACAAAGAATTTAGTAGCTGCCGTAATTGCAGGTGTAGTAAAGGTAGCTCCATCGTTACCTAAATAGGTTCCCGCGGCATCGTACCATTTATAGATGATACCTGGCTGCGGAGCAGGCACAGATAAAGTTGCTGGCGCATTTAAACAAGCGGTTACATCGGCCGAGGCAACTACTGGTGCTTGAGCTGTTCTTTTTGCATAGTTAAAGTTAATAGAGGTTAAAGCGCCCAGCAGACCTGAGTTCAATTTAACTTCTACACCGTCAAACTGAGCGGCCGGAACAAAGGTAAGCAGGGCCTGACTGCCACCACTTAACAATTGAAGATTTATGATCGGATTATTTATAGCAACACCGTCATTGTTGCTGGTGTTACCCTGATAAGTAGTTACAGTTACACTTGGAACAAGTGAAAGTGACAATAACTGACCTGGTGAATTTAACAGTACCCGTACAGTATCACCTACGTTGGACAATCCGGCAAAAACAGCTTTTTGATAAACATTTGAGCCTATACCTATTGGTATCGCCAATGTCGATCCTGTTTGCTGATCTCCGTCAATCGCCAATTCAGGGTTATCTACTCTGGCTAATATAGAAACCAAGCCACCAACATCATTAGTCTGACTGATTGGTCCTTCACAACCTACTGGTATAGGTGTTCCGGTTGGCACTACAGTAATGGTCTGTTGTACTCTGATCGAAGAAGCACAACCGGTCACTGTAGAAATTGCATCCAGGTAAAAAGTTGTAGTGGCAGTAAGCGGTGGCGTTAAATAGGTTGCTCCAGTAAATACAGGAGTTGTTGCGGCAGCATCAGTGTACCAGTTAAAGGTAACATTGTTTTCTGTTGAAGTCCCTGTCAGGCTTACGCGCTGACCTTGGGCAACCGTAGTCATTGCAGTAGAAATCTGTGGAGTAACCGGACGGGCATTCACAGTGACGTTTGCTGCTGTACGAGTTGCTGAAACACAACTTCCATTAGTCGCTTCTACATAATATGTTGTAGCTGTAGTCAATGCAGGAGTGGTGAAAACCGTACCTGTAAATAAGGCCGTTCCGCCTGTAGCATCTGCATACCATTTATAAGTAATTCCAGCTATCGGACTGTCTACTGATAAGGTTGCTGGTAAACCTGCGCAAACCGGAACTACTGTGCCCAGCACCGGAGCGGTAAGGCCTGTAGTAACAGTAACCGTTACAGGAAGACGAGTATCATTGGCACAACCGTTTTTACTTACTTGTACGTAATAGATCGTAGTTGCAGTTAGTGCTGGTGTAGTAAAGATATTTTCGGTCGATAAAATTGTACCACCAGTTGCAGCACTATACCAGGCAATGGTCGTACCTGCTATTGGTGCAACTTGCAGCGTGGCAGTTGAACCTGAACAAATGGTTTGATTGCCTGTAACTATTGTTGGGTTTGGGGCAACCACATCTGCACCATAAATATATACATTGATCAATGCAGAAAGAAGTGCATTGACTTTGACTTCTACTCTGTCATAAACGCCGCCCGCGACAACGCTGGCTTTAAATCTGTTTCCTCCTAATAAACTTAAATGAATCAGGGATGAGTTTAACGGATAGCTGCTCACCACAGTTGTACCATTCATCACGTTAATGGTAGTTCCACCAAGAACTGATAAATCTAACAGACCTGATGGTATTTCCAGATCAAGACGGATACTATCTGTTGCTACGCCAGGATTCTGGAAAATTAAACGTTGGTATCCTGTAGTTCCAATACCTGCAGGCAACGATATTCTGGTATAATTCGTCAGATCGGCATCGGTAGAATTAGCTGGATCAAAGATTGCACAGGCAATACATAGCAAGCCCCCTGTAATTCCACTTTCTTGTTTGGTTGCAGCATAACAGTTTGGATTGACTGTTCCATTAATCACACTCACTACAACTGGAACCCTGGTTGCGCTGGTACAGCCAAAACTATTGGATGTTCCTGCATAATAAGTAGCATTGGCTGTTAGTGCTGGTGTAGTAAATGTCCCGCCCGAAGCTAGTTCAATGCCACCTGTTGCTGCTGCATACCATTTGATAGTTGAACCAGATGTAGCGGTAGCTTGCAGGGTAGCTGTCTGGCCAGAGCTGATTGTTACGCTATTAATTACTACAGTTGGTGCATCGGGCGCAGGGTTCACGGTTACGGTAACCGGAATACGCGCGCTTACTGCTGTTCCTGAAACTGCTTCAGCAAAATATGTAGTAGTAACAGTTAATGCAAGTGTAGTAAAGGTGGTTCCGGTACCCAGTGGAGTATTCCCGGTAGAAGAATAAAAATTATAAGTTACCCCGGCAGTAACATTATCAACTGTTAAAGTTGCTGAGTTACCACTACAAACAGTCGTACCAGCTAAAATGGGTGCATCAACAGTAATATTCAGTGCATAATCCGTACTTGTCGTATTCCCTGCATTGTCAGTAGCTTTCATCGTAATGGTATAATTACCACCAGCAGTTGGAGTTCCTGAAATTACCCGGGTTGCAGCGTTGAAACTTAAACCTGCAGGTAATTGAATTGCTGCGACACTATAAGAATAAGGACTTGTACCACCTGTAACAGCTGGCAAACTTGGAGAGGTATAAACCGCACCTACTTTACCGTTTGCTAAAGTAGCAGCTGGCAGTGTAAGTGCACCGGCAACCTTTAAAGTATAAGGAACAGTGATTGTATTGTTTGCTGCATCGGTTACTTTGATTGAAAGTGTGAAAGTACCAGATTGTGCAGGTGTTCCTGAAACTGTTTTAGTTAAAGGATCAAAAGTCAGTCCCGGAGGCAGATTCAAACCTGCATAAGTATAAGGGCCGGTTCCACCAGTTGCATCAGGAATCGTCTGGGTCGGATAAATCACATTAACCGCTCCGTCAGGAAATATAACATTACCTAATGCCAGCGCATCTCTAACAGTAATAGTATAGTTCAGGGTAGCAGTATTGTTTTCATTATCGGTTACAGTGATTGGAAAAGTGAAAGTACCCGTTTGTGTTGGTGTACCTGTAATTGCCCTGGTTACCGGATCAAAACTTAATCCAGGCGGCACATTGGTCGCACTATAAGTAAAGACACCGCTTCCACCTGTTGCTGACGGTATAATCTGAGGAGTATAAGGTAATCCTTTAGCACCGTCTAATAGAGTTGAAGCTGTGAGTACCAGCGGACTTCTAACTATAATCGTATAAGTAGTAGTCACGACATTTCCATCTGCATCGGTAACAGTTACCGGAATAGCATAGGTACCCGCAGTTGTAGGAGTTCCTGTTAATAATCCGGTAGCCGGATTTAAGGTAACCCCCGGAGGCAGATTGGTTGCAGCATAAGTATAAGGTGTGCTGCCTCCTGTTGGAGTTGGCAATTGTGTATCCGGATAAACCTTATTGACTGTACCATTTGGCAAAGTTGCCGCTGGTAAAGTTAAAGTTCCTGTGATAGTTAAAGTATGAGCTGCTGTAGCGGTACATCCACCGGCATCAGTTGCGATCAAACTAAAAGTTGTTGCTGCCGCTGCCGCAGTAGGTGTTCCGCTGATCAGACCTGCTGAAGTCAGGGTTAAACCTAAAGGCAATGCACTCCCCGGAGCAATTGCATAAGTGTATGGACCTGTTCCGCTGGTTGCAGGGTTAATTTGTTTCGTATATGCTTTGCCGACTGTACCATTGCTCAATGGAGTTGCAGTGAACAACAATGTTGGTTTAACAGTTACCACAACACTGTCCAGATCAGATTCTGCAACGCAACCGGTTTTCTGCGCAGCTACATAATAAGTATAAACGCCAGCTGCCAGACCAGGTTCTGTAAGGACATTGGCCGTTACACCTGTCGCAGCAGTTCTTGGTCCGTTAGGACCAACTTTTTTGTAGAAATTATAAGTATAACCAGCATTGGGACTTTGAGGGGCTAAGATTAATGTACTACCTCCGCATAACGCTTGTGCATTACCAGTTACCCCGTCAAATAATGGCTTAGGTACTGTACGTTGCGCTTCGTGAATATTCAAACCTCCTGCCAGCAGGTTACCTCCTATGGCCAGGCCATTATCCAGTGTAACTTTGATCCTGTCAAATGGAGCGCCTGGTGTAAAGAAAACCGGAACCTGAGTATTATTTGTAAATAAACCGAGCAGATCAAGGTTAATTAAAGTACCAAGTGAATTCAGATTGCCGACCGCCGTGTTTCCATTATAGGCTTGCACGGTAATTGTTTTCAGTACGTTCACACTGAGTACGGAACCACCCTGGGAAAATACGACCTTAGCCACATCTGTTGCAGAGGAAAGTCCGTTTAAATAAATAGTTTGTGAAACTGATGATCCTAAGGTCACTACTCCTGCCTGAAGTTGTGAAAAAGTATTCAAGTTACCATCAATAGCATTTTGAGGATTAGCTACCAGGCTTGTTAAAGAAACATTTAAGCCTGTCGCTGCTACACTCGTAAATATAGAAGAGCTGCAATTATCGGTATCATAATTGAAAGCAGGATATACATTCATATTGATTGAACTTCCAAGACTGATTGAAAGAGCATTACTACGTACTCTTAACCGGATACGGAGTGAATTGTAAGCAACTGATGAAGTAACTGCAAAATAAGTTTTCCCGTTAACATCAGTCACAACTGTAGCCGAAATATTAGCAGCAGGTATTATTGTACCATCGCTACCAGCAGTCGCACCACTATAAGCATCAATTTGTACAATTCTTTTGGAGAAGAGTCCGGTAAGATCTCCTACAATTCCGAGTAAATCGAGGTTTAAGCCATTATTGGTGGGCTGGTCAAAACGAACATAAGTCGTTTTTCCGGCAATTAAAGGACTACCATATTTAAGCTGTATGTACGCTTCCCCTTCATACCCCAATCCGAGTAAGCTGAAATATCTGGCATTCAATGTAGCTGGTGCTCCCGGCGGCTGCAAGATTGCATTTCCAGGATTATCGATCGATGCCACATTACCTGGATTGGAGTTTGGATTATCCGATCCAATATTATAACTGGCAATTCCCGTTGACGGAGTTACCGTGGCGTAATTTTTTGTTTGTGCATACGATCGTGTACCAAATAGCGTTATAGCTAGTATACTAACGAGAAGACAGAGGTATTTTTTTAAAATTCGGGGAGTAGACGTATATTTCATACCGGCAGTTTTAGAGGTTAACTTTAAATACTTTCCGACAATTTTAAGTAAAGGCCGCCTCTAATCAGGTGTTCAAATCATTCATTTGAACTGACCAAAATGAACGCCTTATTCTATTCATTTTGTTCAATTTCTAATTTCTAATTCAGAAAATTTTGATCATGTGCTTTTAAACGCACTCTAAAAGCATTTATCTGCTTAAAGTATAATTTGTTTCTTTTTTTATTTAAATCCTTTCTGTTCATTTATCACGTATATGTGTATATTCGGTTACTATTGGTGTCTAACTAGCTTTTTAACTAAACTCGAATAATACAATAGAAAAAAACGGATCTATGGAATACAGTCACCGGCTGAACGAACTTAAAAGCTTGATTCTCTTAAAATGTGGTATTCGATTTATTACGCCTGCTGACTGTAAGAGAATCTCTATTGAGATTAGTAAGCACCTTAACAAGAACGTAAGTGAAACGACTATTAAAAGGTTATTTGGTTTCGCTGTTGTTAAACATAAGTTTTCTACGTTCACCCTGACCACTCTCGCTGAATACGTTGACATTGCATCGGTCGATGTAATCGATATTTCACAACCAGTCCATCCTACAGATGAATGGAAAAATCTTAAAGATAAAGCTGATAAGATCACCCAGTTCACATTAAAAACAATCAGGAACAGATCTGGCATTCCTTATGACATTACAATCAGCCGAAAATTTGCTGAGTATGATTTTGATGAGTTCTATGCTGGCGATTATATTTTTACTAGTGTAATTTCGCAACCTGGTTATGGAAAGACGATTTTACTCAGCCATTTAGCAGAAGATCTGTTTTATAAACAGGATGCAGCTTATAAAGATTCTACTGTATTATTTGTTCAGGCCTATAATTTTTTTAGTAAGGATCAGGCAGAACTTAATATGGAGGATCAGCTTAAGGCCCAACTGCAAATAGATCCCGCTGAAAATACGCTGGAATATATCAATAACATTCAGGCTGCACATGGTGGTAAGTTTATTATCATGTTAGATGGATTTGCAGAGCTGATTTTAAAGAAAGAAGATAAGAACCGCTTATTCGATAATATCATTAACCTGATCTGTTCATTGGAAGACTTCAAGAACATCAAATTAATGATGAGTCTGCGCTCTACCACCTGGATGAGATTTTATGAACGCATCCGCCATTCTTCTTTTCTAAAGTCCAAATGGTTCCCAGGTAATTACTTCAATCTTCATGAGCTGTCCAATGTTCCTCCCCTTACGGAAAAGGAAGTAGACATTATCATTTCTAAAATCAATTACCTGGACAATAAAGAAATTAATCCGAGACTCAAAGCCCAGCTGAAATTCCCATTGCATATCCAGCTCTATTATCAGCTAAAAGAAGAAGATCCTGATTTTAATTATTATACAAACATTACTTTTTATGAGCTGGTTTCCCGTTTTATTCAGGAAAAGATTTACCGCTCAAACTATTATACAGAAAAGATACTCTTCCTTAAAAAAATCATTCAGCTTACTGAATATGGAAAACAAACCAATGCGGTAGAAAAAGACAGTTTGCTCTCTGAGTTGTCTGCTTTCCGGAACGCTTATATGGAATTGCTTGCTGATGGTATCCTGATGGAAGAGAAGCGGACAGAAAATGCACACCCGAAAGAGTATGTACGCTTTCTGCATCCGCATATGTTCGAATATTTCCTTTTTGTTGAAATTCTGGAAAAATTCCATCTGCAGGTGAACATGGAATTCTTCACCTATATCAATACCGAATATGAAGCTAACCAGGTACGCTTTCAGCTTTTACAGTGGACTACACGTTTCCTGATCAAAACAGGTAATTTCCATGAGCTGAAATCTGTTTTCAAACTGAACCTGAACAGTTTCGAGACTAATTACCTGATCCTGTTTATGGCAGAAGAGATTAAATACAGATCGAAGTTTAATCCTGACATTATCAGAGTACTGGACGAAAATCAGTTCCATGAGATTATCATCTCGAAACTCATTAATTTTGATTTTATTGATTCCTGCTACAAGGAGGCTGTTGCGGCCTTAATTGACATCGCAAGCAATGATGATCATTTACTGGTCTATAATTCGATACTCGGCGTGCTTGAAGTCATTAAGCTGGATAAAGAAGCGATCAAGGCAAGAATAAAAAACATCAGTGCACTGAATGCTGCCGACTGGATGGTCAACCCGGTAGAAGCACTGCAAATTATTTATGCAAAGATTAATGCGGAGCAACCTGCTGAAAGGAATTTGCTGGGCAATATTGAGAGTTTAAGAAATGGCGACAACCCTTTTGGCGTCAGGCCTGAGAATCATATTGATCCCAGGCAAGGTATTTCCTATCTCCTGATCCTATACGTAAACCTGTTTACTGGTGATGCCACTTCCGGCCACGAAGTCATTTCTAATATTGTTAAACTTCATCCAAGAGAATTTGCAAAAAGAACTACTTTCACTATTTATATACTTGCTGTTTATGGAATGTATAGTTCCAGAAGTGCACCAGGAAAGAAAACAGATCAGATTGAGAATATCATAGTTTATCTATCAAACAGGAACTGTACTAATTTTGCCAAGTATCAGGAAGTGATTTTACTGATGTTCCAGGCTCAGCAATATTACAATAGAAAAGAATATGAAATTGCAATTCATCATACTAAGGAATGCTTGTTACTTTTCAGAAGAAATAACGTACTGCTGAACGCCATGTTCATGTTCAATCTGCTGATTAATATCTATACTGATATGAAAGAGTACGATCTGGTCAATGAATACAAATACGAGAAGCTTTGTCTGCTTGATGAACACCAGGTTTCAAGACAATTGTTTTAAGCGCCAATCAAAAACGGGTCTGCCTCTATAGAGACAGACCCGTTTTTGATGCAAAGAAATGCTGATTTCTACTTATAGTCAGCAGCTAACTTCAATGCATTATAAGCATTTACAATTCCACCTGAGATACAAATATCAGCAAAAGGCACCGATTTCGGCGTTTCTCCTTCAGCACCTTCTATATCTACATTGTGATCAACTTTCACAACTGACTTCATAATGATATCCTTAACCTGTACAGCAGTCAGTTTAGGATAATATTCTCTGATTAATGAGGCAACCCCTGCAACTACAGGAGCAGCCATACTTGTACCGTTATAGGCTTCATATTTCGATCCCGGTACTGTAGAATAGATTTTCACACCAGGTGCAAATACATCAACAGTTGTTTTTCCATAGTTTGAAAAATCTGCCTTCAAAGTTTTATCATCCGCAGATCCCGAAGCACCTACAACAATATAAGCTTCTGCTGTTCCACCACCTTCATATCTGCGGTCCGGAAAGCTTTTCTCTACATCAAGATCTTTATTGTCATTACCTGCTGCCTGAATAATCAAAACGTCTTTAGACATCGCGTATTTAACAGCCTCATCTACGGCATTCTTATCCCATGAATAAGCTTTACCAAAACTCATATTCAAAACCCTTGCCCCATTAGAAACTGCGTAACGGATTGCATTGGCAACATCTTTATCGCGTTCATCACCATCTGGTACACTACGGACACCCATAATCTGAACATTATCTGCTACTCCTTTGATACCAATATTATTGGTACGGTTTGCAGCTATAATTCCAGAAACGTGTGTTCCGTGACTTGCATCAGGACCTGTAACGTCATTGTTTCCATAATTTCTTTGTTTGCTGTCGGCATAGTTATCTCCTACAAACTCAGCTCTGGGATCAAAGTCAAGGTTTAAATTATATGCCAGTTGATCCTGATAGTGTTCCAGGCCTTTCACGATCTGTGCTTTGTAGAAATCTTCATAAGTTGAATTCTGTAATTGAGAAACCATAATGTTTTTCAAACGGCCTTCCATATCAGATGAAGCTTTATAATTTTGGAAATCAGCCAAAGTTGGATTTTCTTTACCCATGCTTTTCACCATTGCATCCAGTGCAATTTTTAAACCCCCAATATTTGCAACAGCATTTTTAGCTTCATTGGTCTGTTTGTCGAAATCAGCTTGTTCTTTTTGATATTGTTCGAATGCTGGTTTGTCGGCAGGTTTAACCGTCCCGGCAGTTATACCTTCAAATCTAGCCTTGTCTCTGCGCAATACACGCGTAAGCTCCAGTGCTTCGTGGCTTACAGATCCTTTCGCTGAGCCAATAAAGTTCCAGCCATTTACATCATCTATATATCCGTTTTTATCGTCGTCTTTTCCATTACCAGCAACTTCTTTTTTATTTACCCAGATTACACTTAGTAAATCTTCATGTTTAATATCAACCCCACCATCCAGTACGCCTACAATCACTGGTGTAGATTTTTTACCTTTTAGTAATTCCAGGTATGCTTTTTCAGTGCTTACCCCAAATACAGAATCCTTCTTAAAATCAAGATTATGCCAATTATCTTTTTGAACCTGAGCAAAAGAGCTGAATCCTAACCCAGCTATAAGTGCGGCACTGAATATTCCGCGCAATACAACTTTATTTTTTAATGTGTTCATATGTGTTAATTAAATTATACTCTAAACGCTATTATTGGTATTTAGTTATGCTGCAGCTATCAAATTTGGTTAACTGCGGGCTTTTACCCTTATATTCAAAGGTAATGGTTTGCGCCTGATTATAAATCAAAAAGCCAGGAATTTCTCCTGGCTTTTTATTATAAACTTATAAGATTTTTATTTAACTTTTTATCCTTCAGAAAGGGTATAGTAGAAATCCCTGATTCTGGCAAAGGATGGATGCAGGGAAACTACCTCACCAAAAACCAATAAGGCAGGTGAAGAAATTTTATGATCTTCCACTAACTCAGCTATAGTTTCCACAACGCCTACAATTGTTTTCTCGTCATGCGCAGAGCCGTTTTCAATAACTGCAACAGGTAATCTATCTTTTCCTTCAGCCATAAAAATAGCAGCAATCTCCCTGATTCTTTCGATTCCCATTAAAACAACTACAGTTGCTTTGGATTGTGCTGCTCCTTTCAGATCTGAAGAAATTTCCCCTTTTGAATTGACTCCGGACAATACCCAGAAGCTTTCGCTCATATTCCCATATATCATTGGGATTTTATGCAAACCAGGAACACCAATCGCACTGGAGATACCCGGTACAATTTCAGTTTGAATACTATAAGATTCTGCGAAATTTATTTCTTCGAAACCTTTGGCGAATACAAAAGGATCACCGCTTTTAAGCCTTACCACATGGCCGTAATTCAAAGCGTAATCAATCATTAATTTATTCACAGCATCTTGTGAGAAGGATTCCCCATCAGATTGACTTCCTACAAATATTTTGATAGCGTGTTCCGGGGCATGATTCAGCAAAGCACCATTCACTAAGGCATCATACAAAACAACAGCTGCAGTGTTGAGCGCTTTTACTCCTTTTAAACTTATTAAATCAGGATCTCCGGGGCCGGCTCCTACTAAAGTGATACGGGGTTCCTGAATGCTGTTTTTTATTTTATTTAAAATCATAACCGGCTATTTTAAAGGTTTATATACTTGCTGATAAACAAATATAATAAAGTCTATTTAAATAGTCGTCTTTTTTTTATAATAAATTTAAAACATCATTTCCCCGTTGCTTTCACGCGCAATCACGTCTGCCACTGAGGTTTTTGAAAGCACTTCAAGGGTTGCATCTCTGACATCAATAAATGTCTTTCTGATCCCGCATGTTTTTTCATCGTGGCATTCATCACATTTACGATAAAACTTTAAACTTGCACAAGGAACCATAGCGATGGGCCCATCTGTTATCCTTAGAATATCCACCAGATATATATCCGCAGCATTCTTGTTCAGACTGTAGCCTCCACCTGCACCTTTTTTACTGTACAGATAACCTGCATTACGCAAGTCCAGTAATATCTGTTCCAGGAATTTTCTGGGTATCATCTCCTGTTCTGCTAATCTTACGATCTGCATTGGAGGATTCTCAACGTTCTTGCCTAAAGCCACCAGTGCTTTAATGGCATATTTTGTTTTCTTAGACAACATATTAGAAACAAAGTTAAGAAAAGATTTAGGTATTGATAAATGTCACGGATTTAATATAACGTTTCATCACGCAATACGTAGCGATAGTATAATTTACTGAGCTGGAAATACTGTTCCATCAGCAGCATGGCCACTGCGGGAAGAACTACCCATTCCAATATATCAGCTTTCCATAGCAGATAACTTAACAACAGAATTATCCGGATACATTCCAGTTCATAAATATATTTACGTTGTTCCATCAGGGCTCCACAGTTGATTAGTGTCAGCACGATGATTGTTGCAATGCATAGTTTATCGGCCTTTCCGAGCACAGGAAACCAGGCTGTAAATCCAGTAAGCAGCAAAATGGAGAAGATAACCTGGGCATTGAGGTAGTTTTTGATTTTAAACTGGGGGTTCTTCTTGCGACCCTGCGCTAAGAACCTTTTTTCCAGTGCAGGGCGAATATCCTGATCTAATATTGCAGGACTCCCGAAAATAATCCGGCATTTCTGTTTAAAGCCCTTAACCCGCCGGCACGCTTCTGTAAGCTCCAGGTAATAATGGAAATGCTGCCACAGGAAACTATAGCTTTTTAATGGATGAGTAAGCCCGTAATTTGGTTTTTCTTCTTCCAATTGAAAAGTACCAAAAAGCTTATCCCAAAAGGTAAATACATCTCCATAATTTTTATCCAGATATTTTTCATCGCTGGCATGATGGACACCATGCAGAGATGGGGTAATCAGGATATGCTCCAGCCAGCCTAACTTACCCACCAATTGCGTGTGTGTGAAGAAGGAATACGCACCATGAACCAGCAGAATAGTGAAAACCATGACCGGGTGAAAACCAATCAAGGGAAGAACCGCGTAAAAGATATTACGGATCAAGGCTTGTAGTGTTGTAATCCGCGCGGAGACAGTGAGGTTGAATTCCTCACTTTGATGGTGCACGATATGCGCTGCCCATAAAAAGTTAATCTCATGTCCAAGCCGGTGGTACCAATACCAAAGGAAATCGGTTGCCAGCATTAATATAATCCAGACCCACCAGCTATTGGGAATATGAATAATTGCATAATTGGTATATATCCAATCAAAAACCTGGTAGAAACCAGCAGTGACAAACAGGTTGATCAAGCGTTCTGCTATCCCAATACTTACATTAGCTACCGAGCTTTCATGTTTAAAATAGTGTTCTTTCTTTTTACGCTTTGCCAGTTTGTATTCCAGCAGCAGGAAAATAAAGAATACAGGTATAATGAAAGCAAGGTAGTTTAAAGGTAACTTCATAGGACATTCTTGATTTATAAATTCAAAAATACCTAATATAAATAAAGACTACTAATTTTATAGTCTTTATTTAATGAAGTCTTCGTAGAAATTATCGGGAGCCTGTTCATTGATGGACTCCTCATTTTTAATCGTAGCTATCAGCGCAACGAGTTTCTTTTCCAGTCTTTCATATTCTGCTCTGTGCTGTTCAGCTTTTTCAGCAGAAAGTCCATCACCTTCAATTGCTGTTGAGATTTTAGCCTGTAAGTAAGAATTATAGGTATCAGCGGTCTTTTCTGCCAATGAATTCAGCATTTCTTTATAGGTCATAGCGTTTATAATTAAGTTTCTATAGCTTAATAACGTTTGCCAAAAGGATTTGTTCTAATGAAATTGCTGTGTTATGGGGGCAGACTGTAGAGAATGTCTACACCGTTTTTTCAGGACAAAAACCTTAAATAACTAAACTAAAGCGTATTAACTATTTTCTGGCACGCTGGCACCATTATGATACATAGCTAAACAGAATTAGTTAATTAGAATTTTAAATTTAAATAAACAGAATATGAGAAGTTTCATTTTATCAGCAGCAGTTTTAGCAATCGCAGGAGTATCAACAGTTAAAGCAAATGAAATTAAAAACCCAATTGCAATTCAAGCAGATAGCGCAGCTTATTCAGTTAAATTAGATAGCACAGCTAACACATTCAAAGCAGACAGTGCAGCTTATACAGTTGCAGCAGATAGCGCAATAAATACAATGAAAACAGATAGTGCAGCTTATACAGCTAAACTAGACAGTACAGTTAAACAAGACAGTTCAGCTAAAGTTCCTGTAAAGGTTGAAGCATTACCTGATCCGGTAAAAGCTACTTTAAAAGCTGATGCTTATAAAGAGTGGACACCAACTACAGCTTTTTTAATTACCAATGCGGATAAATCAACTTATTATCAAGTAGATGTTAAAAAAGACGATAAAGTAGCCTTCTTGAAAGTAGGTGCTGACGGTGTGGTTCAACAATAATTGCTACACACAATAAAAATATAAATAATATAAAAGCCGGAAGTTCTCCGGCTTTTGTATTTTTGCCGTATATTCAAAAAGCGAAGCGGATACTTATGGCGAAAATCCTTATTATTGAAGATGATCTGACTTTCTCACAGTTGTTAGAAGGCTTTCTTAAAAAGCATGGTCATGAACCCTATGTTGTTCATGATGTCAAAAGTACTTTCAAGATCATTTCGCAACACAATTTCGAACTTTTCCTAATAGATTACCGCCTTCCTGATGGAACTGGACTTGATGTACTCGCACATTTGCGGGAAAACGGATTAAATTATCCGGTCGTGATCATGACCAGTTTTAATGATGTAAGAACTGCGGTAAAATCTATCCAGCTTGGAGCAATAGATTATATTACCAAACCTGTGAATCCTGATGAACTGCTGATGATTATCAGAGGCTCTCTGGAGAAAAAAGAAGAAAAAGGTCAGCCTGCTTCGGTTGAACATGAGGATTTCATCAAAGGAAAGAGTACAACAGCAGATAAGCTTTATGCACATATAGACCTGGTTGCACCAACAGATATGTCTGTAATTATCCAGGGAGAAAGTGGAACAGGTAAAGAATATGCCGCCCGTACTTTGCATACACAAAGCAAAAGAAACACCAAACCTTTTGTCGCAATTGACTGCGGGGCACTTTCCAAAGACCTGGCTGCAAGTGAGTTGTTCGGTCATGTTAAAGGTGCTTTTACAGGCGCCGTAAATGACAAAAAAGGACAATTTGAGGCTGCCGAAGGTGGTACTTTATTTTTGGATGAAGTAGGGAACCTGAGTTATGAAGTCCAGGTAAAACTATTAAGGGCTTTACAGGAAAGAGTGATCCAGCCATTGGGCAGTACTAAAAAGATCCCGGTTAACGTGCGTATCATCACTGCAACTAATGACGACCTGCTAAACAGCATACAAAACGGAGAATTCCGTGAAGATCTGTATCATCGTTTAAACGAGTTTAAAATTCTTTTACCCGCACTGCGTGACCGTGGGAAGGATCTGGAATTGTTTATTAACCACTTCATCAAACTTTCCAATACTGAACTGGACAGAAATGTACAACATCTATCCGGCCCGGTTAAAGATCTGCTTTTGCAATATGACTGGCCTGGAAACTTAAGAGAGTTGAAAAACGTGATTAAAAGGATGGTTTTATTGACCCCAACTGATACTGCTGGTATTGAATCGCTGCCCGACGAAATGATACTGGCCATCAAGCAGACCCCTAAACCAGGTGGTTCAGACCTGAAAGCGATCAATGAAAGCAATGAAAAAACACTGATTCTGGAAACATTGATTAAGGTTAAGTACAATAAATCAAAAGCAGCAAAACTTCTTAATATAGACAGAAAGACGCTTTACAGTAAAATGGAGCGCTACGAGATTGAATAAGCTCAGCTAATTTTCTGATCTACCAGTTGCATAAGTAAACTCAGTCTTTTAATTAAGCGTTCCAGCTTATCCTGAAGCTGCTGATTGATGTCCTGCACCTCAGAAAGTTCAATTTCCATAGTCCTGAATTCTGCTGCAAGCTGTCCTGATCCCATCTGTGCTGTCCTTCCGGCAATACGGTGAACAATCAATCTCGCTAAAGGCTGATCATTTGTCTGGATACTTTGCTGAAGTTCCACCATATCATGCTGGCAGTCTTCCTTAAACCTGTTCAGAATACTTAATAACAATTCCTGATCACCAAAAGTCATTTTTTCTACGACTGTTGTATCCAGTGCAATCCCGGCAAATTCGTCCATCGCTTGTTTTTGAGCTACCGATTTAACTTTTCGTTTTTGCTGAACTGCATTTTCTGGCAGCGTCGTTGTACTGAAAACATCGAGCAGATCACTTTCCCGGAATGGTTTCATAATCAACCCATCAAATCCCTGTTGTAATACTGATTCCAACTCCTCTGGTAAAACCTGGGCGGTCATTGCGTATATTTTAACGTCTGAGGGGATTCTCGCTCTCATCAAACCACAAAGCTCTGCCCCGGAGATTTCGGGCATACGCATGTCCATCAAGATATATTTAACTTCAGGATCCCAGGCTGCGGCAAGCATAGCTGCCGGTGTGTTAAAGCAGAAATGAGTAATATTCTTTTTAGTAAAAATGATCTGACAAAGGTCCAGGATCAGCTGATCATCATCTACCACCCATACTTTATCCTTCACATAAGTCTTTTCGCTGAGCTGTGGCACCTGGCTCTCTCCAACCGGCACAGCCGCAATTTTGAAAGTCAGATATACGGTAAAAATGCTCCCTTCACCAGGTTTACTTTTGACATAAATACGTCCGTCCTGGTTTTCTACCAGTGATTTAATAATTGTGAGCCCAAGGCCCGCACCTGCTTTATTGATCACTTCTTTATCGGGTGAATCAATTTGCTCAAATTCATTAAAAATGCGGTTGCTTTCTTCTTCAGTTAATCCAATCCCAGTATCCTTTACCATGAAAGTAAAATGCAGATTATCTGATTGCCGCTTATAAAAGACACTCAACAGCACTTCACCTGTTTGCGTAAACTTAATCGCATTACTTAACAGGTTATATAAAATCTGTTTTAGCCTGAAAGCATCTCCAATAACGAAATCAGTATCATGAAGCTCTATTTCTGTCCGCATTTTCAAGCTTTTCTGTTCAGCTTGCGGTTCCATGATCGTAACCACATCTTCTAAAAGCTCCCTGATATTAAAGGCTTTTTGCTGAAAGGTAAATTTCCCTGAGATAATCCGGTTATAATCTAAAATTTCATTTACAATCTGGAGCAAATGCTCAGAAGAATGGTAGATCGCATCAATATCCTTTTTTTTAGGGTGTTCTTGCTCTCTGATGATTTCAGCATAGCCAATAATAGATTGCAAAGGTGTTCTGATTTCGTGGCTCATATTGGAAAGAAAACGTTGTTTTGCCATTCCATGATATTCTGCTTCATCCCTTGCAGCTTCCAATTCTTTCCTGTAAAGATTACTTTTCGTGATATCTGTTAAAATCAGGTACAACAACACGACGGTTAATAAGAAAAACCCGATCATAATGAAGCTTATTCTCGTAATCCCAGTATTCACCACAGCTTTTGCTGCTATGCCATTTTGTTCTATCTGGGCAACCACCTCTGCTTCTACTTTTCTGAGAATATCGAGCATCTGACGGATCAGTGCATCGTTCGCATTGGCAAGAATAGCTTCTCTGTCTAAAAACCGGGCACTTTTCAATTGCTGTTCTTTCGCTATGGTACGCAATGATTTTTCCAGTCCCTTTGCGATTACAGTCTCCCCTGCCAGGGCAATCGTATCTCTTTTTATCTTTTCTTCATTGGTAACCTGGTAAGATTTATCTTCTTCTTCCTTCTTTTTATTAAACAGCCGGTTGAAAAATCCTTTGCGTTGTTTGGATTCATCGATTGGTAATATGGTCACTGTAGAAGTCTTTTTTTCTGTGGTTACGATGGTACTGTCTTGTTGTTGCTGCCCCTTATTTACTAATTCGTTCAACTTCTGGACTTCCTGAGTAAATGATTTATTATTCACCAGCCCCTCTCTGACCTTAAGATAGCTGATAAACTGTTTATCCCTTTGCACCAACAGTTTTTCTATAGATTTAATCCTGCTCAGCTGAACAGAATCGGAGGCATACATGCCTCCTAAAGTATCCAGCATGAGCCTGAGCTGTCCGGATTGTTTAAAGAAATTGCTATAGTTACCCGGTGAATTAAAGGCAAGGTTTTTTTGCTGCTGATCCAGACTGGCTATTTTCCGGGAAACCATATTGACCAGGCGTAATTTAACGTTTGGTGTTGAAATGGTATCCACTGTACCCAGCATCTCATCGAAGGCAATTTTACTAACTCCCCAGGCTAAAAAAAGGGCAAAGAAGGCCAGGGTGAAACCTATTATAATTTTGCCTTTGGCATCGCTTAAAAAACTTTTCCGGGAAACATCTATCATTCGCTGGTTTTGATAATATCCAGTAAAGATAACAATGATCAAAAGAATTTGTTACACGATAGTCCTGAAGGTTAGGTTTATTCTTGGCCTGGTAACTTTGGTGGTCTTTGGTAAACGGTGCAGCCAATGCGTTTGCGTAGTTCCTTTCATGACCAGTAAACTCCCATTTTCCAGCAGCAATGAAACCACTTGTTTCGTGTCTTTATGCTTGAAGGCGAATTTACGCTCCGCACCAAAACTTAAGGAAGCAATCGTCGTATTCCTGCCCAGCGATTTTTCATCATCACTATGCCATGCCATCCCTTCATCGCCATCATGGTATAAATTAAGCAGGCAAGAATTAAACCGGGCGCCTGTTTGCTGTTCTACCAAATTCTTTAAAGCCAGCAGGTCTGCAGTCCATAACAACGCGTGTTTAGTTGTATTGGAATAAGTGTAAGCATATTCAGCATCTCCATACCAGGCAACTTTCCTTTTCGTGATGATCTGTTTGCCAAAAATGACTGCTTCATCATTTTTCCAGATAACTTCGTTCATTAACCGTTCCAGATAATAATTGAGCTTATCAGCAGGTATTAATTGACCATAATAAATCACTTCGCCATCATAAGGCAACAAATTAACTAACGCTCCGGTACTAAATAAATCCATTTCTTGTATAAGTTTCTTTTGCAATTTCCGCATGGGCGGAATCCGTTTGCTATAGCCTGCTGTTCATCTGTAAAAAACACCCTGTTCTCTGCTTTCATTCGCTTTCCGCTTTTACAACTCAACAGCCCATAGATCTTCAGTTTCTTATTTCCACCTAAGGTAATTTCACCTTTTCTGATCAGCATTATTAGCCGGGCAGCACTAATTTCTGTATGATTCAGCAAATTTACAGGATTCATCAGATTTAAGTTAATGCATCGTGAAATATGATCCCAATAGCATAACGTTCTCCACTTTGTACTTCACTGACCCCATGTTTCATCTTTATCTGATAATATCCTCTGCTACCTTTTGCAGGTCTGAAATTGGTGGTGAACAACAACATATCACCCTTGCGGGGCTTTAACACAATAGCTTTGGACTGTGCTCTGGGATTTTGCTGGGTCAGCACAAACTCACCGCCTTCATAATCAGTTCCTGGTTCATTTAAGAACAGCACCAGTTGTATCGGAAAATAAAGATCTCCGTAAAGATCCTGATGCAGCGTGTTATATCCTCCCTGCCCATATTTCAAAATAAGTACAGTCGCTTTGTTTTGCTGCTGCGCCTTACAATTGGTTAAAAATTCTTCATGAAGCATTGGATATTGATTATCCAGGCGAAGAACTTTCATCCAGGTATTCGCAATCGGAGCAAGATGGGGATAAACTGATGTTCTGATAGACTGAATCAAGGCCGGCAGCGGATAATTGAAATATTTATACTCTCCTGCACCAAAACGGTATCGCTCCATAATCACAGTTTTCCGGTAAGCGTCCGGATGATGATAATTACTGATCAATCCGGCACAATCTTCTGCCGATAATATATTTTTAAGCACAGCATAGCCCCGATCGTGCATGTTTTCTGTGAGCTGCTGCCAGTCTGCAGCTTCTATTTTTTCCTGAATTGTATCCATCCTATGCTTCGCTAGCTGTCTTTGCCGCTTCCCATCCAATTATAGCTGTTTTACGCGTACTTCCCCAATGATACTGACCAAGTGAGCCTGTGGCTTGAATAATCCGGTGACAGGGGATTATAAACGCTACAGGATTAGCACCTATTGCTGTACCTACTGCTCTGGAGGCTGAGGGCATTCCTATTTCTTTGGCAATAGCGCCATATGTTGTCAGCTGTCCAGTCGGAATTTTCAATAAAGTTTCCCACACTTTCAATTGAAAATCTGTTCCCTTTAAATGTAACTTGATCTCACTGATGCGATCCCAGTCGTGCGTAAAGATATAAAGTGCATGTTGTTGAGCGGCATCAGCAAACTGCCGGTAAATAGCTTTGGGGAATTTAATTTTCAAGTTTTCCAATGCTTCTTCTGCATGCTCAGTAAAGGCAATATGACAGATCCCTTTAGCCGTAGAGGCTACCAGAATATTACCAAAAGGCGTTTCAGCAAAACTATAATTGATCGCCAGGTTTTCCCCGCCGTTTTTATATTCACCAGGGGTCATCCCTTCGATATTGACAAACAGATCATGCAACCTGCTTGTTCCGGAAAGCCCCGTTTCAAATGCAGTTTCAAAGAGTGTCGCCTGATTTTCTTTCAATAGCTTCTTTGCATGTTCAACGGTTAGATATTGCAGAAATTTCTTCGGACTTACCCCTGCCCACTCTGTAAATAATCTTTGAAAGTGAAAGGGGCTGAGATTGATTTTTCCGGCAACTTCTTCCAGACTGGGCTGAGTTTTAAAGTTGCCATTAAGATAACTGATTGCCTGGGCAATACGGCTATAATTAGTTTCTTCCTGTGCTTTCATTTTTTTCGTATAATTTATCTGACCATACAAAAGTAAAGACAACAACAAGCTTTAACCACCCGAAACTTGCTCTGTTTCAATAATTACTTGCTTCCTGTAACTTCATTAAGTTCTTTCATGTACAGGTAGTAAGCTGAAATATAAGTCAGTTCATGATGGGCAGGTTTAGCAATAAACTGCTTGAAATCATCAATATCATTTTGGGTAAAACCCATTTTCACAAAAAACGGCTGAGCAAGATCCCACTCCTCCAGATTCACTTTTCTATTTTCCAGGCTCTTGTAAAGCTTTAAGGACGCTACAAATTGAAGGTAGTCTTGTGTATCCTTAAACTTATCCATAAATCCGATCATCGTGCGGTAAGTAGCAGGCTGTCCTTCATCCATCGCGGTCCGCAAAAACGCGGAAAGTACCGAACCTTTTAGCAGTAAACTATCCACATTCCCGTAGTTTCCGCAATGTTTCAGGATTTCGAGATCTCTTAAAAAGAGGGAGTCATTTTGCAATGTTTGATGCTTCGCAAAATAAGGCTCCTGATCAAGCACCTGGGTACAATCAATTCCTTTCTGCGCGAATGACACTAAATTTACTCCGAAAAGTAAGCTAACCAATAGGGTATAAAAAATATATTTCTTCATAAAAAAACAGGCCTGCAAAGCACACAAGGTAATAAAATCCTGCTATCAACCTGAATTGTTTTCCTGTATTTAAAACAGCGGGTTCTTCACAACCCTAAATAATGAATGAATTGAATAAGAATTCGAAGACTCCGCTTTTCTTCCGTAAAAAGACCGTTTAGCAGCCTGACAGGTCGCTTTCAACTCATTAAATTAAGGCCGTCTGGCTTTCCATTATTTATCCCCGCAATGTTTTTAACTTCTTATTATTTAATTTCGATTCAGCGTTTGACCAAAGAGGCGTACCCTGAAAAGCCTTCAATGAGTAAGGAACTATTCGTAACAAGCTATTATTATGAAAAAATTAGAGTTAAAAAATCTTGGTGTTCAGGAAATGAACACAACGGAAATGCTGAATACCGAAGGCGGAAGTCTGCTGAGTTTCCTTGACGGCTTAATGGGAGGGGTAAATACCTTGCTAAGTAATGTGGTGAATACTTTAAATAAAATATTATCTCCACTGATCAATATTGGCATCGGTCCTCTTTAAAAGATTAGAATTTAAAATTCTTACTGATAACCGTTATGCCCTATTGAAGCATAACGGTTATTTTATATGCTGCCCATATGTCCCTGTCTAACTACACTATTGAAACCATATCGAGTAATTCTATCGTTTACCGGTCAAAGATTGGTAAGCCAAGCCAATTTATCTATATCGCTACCGTACTGGCCATCTTAGCTGCTTTTGTCGCATTACCCTTTATTAAAACTCCTATCAGTGTAAAAAGCAGTGGTCTTTTACAATCTTCAATGGAAAAAACAGAGCTTACTGTTCCCGTAAATGGCAGAATTATTCAGCTCGGATTAAAAGATAATAAGAAGGTAAAACAAGGCGATATTTTATTAGTCATAGATGCGTCTGCACCAAAAAAACAAGATGCACTTGTACAAACACGCCAGGGACAGATCAGTGAATTTTTACAAGACCTGAACAAATTATTAGTTTACATCCAATGGAATGGATATAGTTATCCGAATCCAAAAACCGGCCAGTATACCGCAGCCTGGCAAGAATTTGCACAGGAATCTGAAAATGCCAGGATTGCTAAAGAACAGACAGAAACCACCTTCAACAGGTATAATAAATTGTACCAAAGTAAGGTGGTGACTGAATCTGAATATGAAAAATACAAGTTTGAAAAAGAACAAGCCGCCTCTGCCTATCTGATGGTGACTACCAAATATAAAACCAGGTGGCAAACAGAAGCCAATCAATTCAAAAATGAACTGCGACAGCTTTCCAGCCAGCAAGTAGACCTGAACGAACAGAAAAAACAGTATACTTTAAGAGCCCCGATCAGTGGCTCTGTCCAGAATCTCTCTGGTATCCAGGAAGGAGCTTATGTATTTGCGAATCAAAAGATCGGCGAAATATCCCCCGACACCAATATTACTGCATTCTGCTATATCAAACCAGCTGATATCGGGCTGATCAGAAAAGGACAGGAAGTCAGGTTTCAGGTAGATGCCTTTAATTATAATCAATGGGGATTAGCAACCGGACAAGTACTCGATATATCAGATGATATTATCATTATCAACAACAATCAACCTGTATTTAAAGTCAGATGTAACCTGACTAAAAATTATTTAGTGTTGAAGAACGGCTATAAAGGATTTTTAAAAAAGGGAATGAACTTCACTGCACGTTTTACTGTAACCGAGCGCAGCTTATATCAGTTACTATACGACAAAGTTGATGACTGGGTAAATCCAAATGTAAGCGACAAAATATGAGTACCAAAGTAAAACAAAGAGATATTACCGACTGCGGTGCAGCATGTTTAGCGTCAATTGCCTCTCATTTTAAGCTGGATCTTTCTGTTGCCCGCATCAGGCAGCTGGCTGGTACAGACAAAAAAGGGACGACAGTTCTGGGACTGGTAGAAGCTGGGCGGAAATTAGGTTTTGAGGCCGCCGGTGTAAAAGGCCCCTTCGAGAGTCTGTTTAAAATTCCTAAACCTGCCGTTGCACATTTAATTGTAGATCAGATTTTACAACACTACGTGGTGATCTATAAGGTGACCAGTAAGTTCATTGAGGTGATGGATCCCGCCGATGGACAAATGCATCGTAAATCCCATGAAGAATTTAAAAAGGAATGGACGGGGGCGCTTGTTTTATTATTACCTGCAGAAGAATTTCAGACTGGGAATGAAAAAATATCCATACAAAGCCGTTTCTGGAGTTTGATTAAACCACATCAAAGTATCCTGGTTCAGGCACTACTAGGTGCTATTGTGTATACGATATTAGGTCTGTCTACTTCCATTTTTGTACAGAAATTAATAGATTTTGTATTGGTAGACGGTAACCGGAACCTGCTCAACCTGATGAGCATAGCGATGGTAATTATTCTGGCTGTTCAGCTTTTCATTGGTACTGCCAAAACGATATTTACCTTAAAAACGGGTCAAATGATCGATAGCCAGTTGATCTTAGGCTACTACAAACACCTATTGAAGTTACCACAAACGTTTTTTGATACGATGCGTGTTGGGGAAATCATCTCAAGGATCAATGATGCTGTAAAAATCAGGACCTTTTTAAACGATGTTAGCATTAACTTTCTGGTGAATATCTTCATCGTTTTCTTCTCATTTATCATGATGTTCACCTATTACTGGAAGCTGGCACTGATCATGCTGACAGTCATCCCTTTATATCTCATTATTTATTTCATTACCGATAAATTAAATAAGAAAGTACAAAGGAAACTCATGGAAGATTCTGCAGAATTGGAATCACAATTGGTAGAAAGCTTAAATTCAGTGGGCACCATCAAACGTTTCGGATTGGAATCCCATGCCAATGAAAAAACAGAAATCCGCTTTATTAACCTTTTGCAGACGGGTTTTAAATCCAACATCAACTCTGTATTTTCAGGAACTTCAACCGAATTGATATCCAGAATTTTAACGATAGTTTTACTTTGGGTAGGCGCTGGATATGTACTGGACGGTAATATCACCCCTGGTGAATTGTTATCCTTTTATACACTTATCGGTTATTTTACCGGTCCGGTTACCTCACTGATCGGCATGAATAAAACGGTACAGGATGCTGTTATTGCAGCAGACAGATTGTTTGAAATTATGGATCTGGAACGTGAAAGTGATGAAAACCAAATTGACCTTACCCCCGATAAGATCGGTGACATCCACTTTGAAAAGGTATCTTTCCGTTATGGAACCAGACTCAACGTTTTTGAAAACCTGAACCTGATGATCCCCAAAGGTAAATTTACTGCCATTGTGGGCGAAAGTGGTTCAGGAAAGTCGACTTTAATGTCCATTCTGCAAAATATTTATCCCATACAGGAAGGGAACGTGCGCATAGGCAGTTATGATTTAAAGTATATCCGCAATTCTTCTTTGCGCCGTGCAGTAGCAGTTGTACCACAGAAAATTGACTTATTTGCTGGCAATGTCATTGACAATATAGCGGTAGGTGATTATGAACCTGACATGCAAAAAATCATTGAAATAGCTACACAGCTTGGGATTATTGATTTCATAGAAACCTTACCCAGGGGATTTCAAACTTACCTTGGAGAAAATGGCACCACGCTCTCTGGTGGACAGCGACAACGCATTGCGATTGCCAGAGCCTTATACCGGAATCCGGAAATTCTTATTCTGGATGAAGCTACTTCTTCACTCGACTCTGCTTCAGAAAAGTATGTTCAGAAAATGATTGAACTCTTAAAAGCAAATCAAAAGACAGTTATTGTGATCGCACATCGCTTAAGCACATTAAATCATGCAGATAAAATCATTGTATTGGATAAAGGAGTCGTTGTTGAACAAGGCACACACCATGAACTGATCTATAGCAAGGAGTCTGCTTATGCTAATTTATGGAAACTTCAATTACCACAGCTATAATTCAATTTTCGACTGAGGTTTTCTTTCCCTTCGAATGAAGACAATCCTTTTCCTCACCAAGAAAAACATGCTTACGTTCAACCAGTTAGAAACAAAATCAAAAATCACACCCCCTCACCCCCCCCTTTAATTAACTATTCTAACTTCAAAACAGGCTATGCACTAAATGAATGAATTGAATAACATCCAAACACAATCACCGCAACAGGTTAAAAAGCGTGTTTTAATACTTAAAAACCACATATTCAGCATACTGCAAAATAAAAATCGCGAGTTAAGGCCTTTTTCACTTTTCCACGTTTAAGTCAAATATCATTACTTTCGTTATAGTGTTTGGCCAACCTAGGCGTATCCTGAAAAGCCTTTAACGAGTAAGGAGTTTATTTATAATAATCCCCCATTATGAAAAATTTAGAATTAAAAAACCTTGGTGTTGAAGAATTGAACACAAAAGAAATGTCAACAATCGAAGGCGGTGGTTTACTAGGTAATATTTTTGGTGTAGTTGGCGCAGTGGCTACTACTGTAGGTGGAGTTGTTAATACTGTAAGTACTGTAGTTGGTAATACCGTTAAATTTGGTCTTACTCAATTATTTACAATTTTAGGTTCATTATAAAACCTAAGTTAACCGACCCCCATTATGAAAAATCTAGCATTAAAAAACTTTGGTGTTCAAGAAATGAACACGGCAGAAATGTCAAAAATTGAAGGCGGTGGTATCATTAACGACCTCGTAACCGGTCTGTTTAATGAAGTTGTATCTATCACAACTAACTTTGTCAAAAGCACTGTTAGCTTCATTGGCAGTACTTTAGGTACCATTTTCGGCTCTCTATAAAAACCCATAATAAATTAACGCTTGCCGTTATGCTGATAGTATCAGCATAACGGTCATTTAAAAGTTTTTCTATACTGCCCAGGGCTTTGCCCCTTCTGCTTCCGGAAGAATTTATTCAGATGGCTCTCATCGGTAAAACCAAGCTCATCAGCTATTTCATTAATTCGCATATCACTGTGCTGCAACCTGTTCATAATGAACTTTGTTCTGTAATTGATTGTATACTGCTGCATCGTCTCATTCATATGCTTTTTAAAATAACGCCCCAGGTAAGTCTCTGAAATTCCAAAATGTTTACTCACTATTTCTGTCCGGATTTTTTCAGGATGATAAATATTGTTCTGGATGTATTCCAGAATACCCAAAGCCTTTTCTTCTGTACATTCATTAACTTCTTCAGGCAGATATTTTGCGATGTTCCGGGCAACGACTACAATCAATGTATTCACCAATTGCTGCACCAATTCTTTATGGTATAAATCCCGGTTCAGACCTTCGCGAATAACCGCCTCTACCATCGGGCGCACCAGGTTTTTATCAGATTGATTCTTTAAAATACAGCCCGGCTGATGATTCGCATTCTGCAGAATAAATTCCAGGCGCTGAAGATCAGCACTGCTGATCCCTTTTGAACGAATATAAATATCATTAAAACGCAGAAAGAAAAATTGTGACGTGGTTTCAATATCAAAAGAATGACAATCATCGGGTGTGATCAGGAACATATGATCAGGATGATAGTTAAACTTATGTTGATTAATGCACTGTTTTCCCGTACCTGACAAGACATAGATTAACTCGAAAAAGCTATTTTTATGTGCCCAGACCGAACTTTCTTCCAGTGTTTCAAAACTCACTGAAAATGGTTCGTAGAGATTTTCTTTCTTCATGTTACAAATATACCGAAATAGAGAAAATATATACCGTAAAACCATCAATTAATAAGTACAATTTTGCGTTACAAATTTAAACAAAGAGAAATGAAAGCAATAGTTCTAACAGAAGCCGGTAATGTAGATAAACTGGTACCGACCACATTACCTGCACCAATACTCATTGAAGATGAAGTTCTGATCCAAGTTAAAGCAATTGGTATTAATCCTGTCGATGCCAAAACAAGAAGCGGAAAAGGATTATACGGAAAACTCAAAGAACAACCTCCGATTATACTGGGATGGGACGTTTCCGGCATTGTTACCGCATCAAAATCCAGGTTATTTAAAGTGGGTGATGAAGTATTCGGGATGGTAAATTTTCCTGGCCATGGTAAAGCTTACGCCGAGTATGTGGCCGCTCCGGCAGTACAACTTGCGCTAAAGCCAGCCAATATATCACATGAGGAAGCTGCCGCCGCAACATTGGCAGCACTTACAGCCTGGCAAGCCCTGGTTAGCCATGCAAAGATCAAAGCAACAGATAAAGTGCTGATCCATGCAGCAGCCGGAGGTGTAGGACATTATGCCGTACAAATTGCCAAACATATCGGAGCCTATGTGGTTGGAACGTCCTCTGCAAAAAACAAAGACTTTGTAATGGAACTGGGTGCAGATGAACATATTGACTATACCAGCCAGCGCTTCGAAGACGTTGTTAAAGACCTTGATTTTGTTTTGGACACCATAGGCGGCGATAATATCGATCGTTCACTGGAGGCCATTAAAACAGGTGGTACGATCATTAGCATTCCTTCAGGTCTGAATGAAGAAGTAACTGCTAAAGCATCAGCCAAAGGAATTAATGGTTACTTCATCCTGGTATCCTCGAATGGGGATGATATGAAACAACTGGCGATTTTACTGGAAAAAGGGATTGTTAAATCTCATGTAAGCCAAACCTATCCGTTTGAGCAATTGCCAGCAGCTCATTCTGCTATAGAGTCTGGAAGAACAGTTGGAAAAATAGTCATTACTATTTAAGTTAAAACCAGATAAGAGCCCAATTTAAAAAGGCTCTTATCTTTTTAAAATTTCCTGTAAGGTTTCTTTATGACGACCGACAAAGGGGGTATGAAAACAAGTAAAACAGGTTACACAGCAGGCGTTATCGCCACCATAGTGGTATTAGTATGGATAGGCATATTAAAATTTACTCCTTCAGAAGCAAAAGCGATTAAACCTCTAGTGGAGAACAGCTGGATAATGAGCTGGCTTTATCAATTGGTTTCTATTCAGACAGGATCGATAATCATAGGAATTTTTGAAATTATTACTGCGCTGTTCCTGGCTGTTTCTTTCTGGAGCAAAAAAGCAGGGATAATTGCCGGAATATTAACACTTATTATTTTCGCCTCCACCTTAAGCTTTTTACTCAGCACGCCCGGTATATGGAAACAATTGGACGGAGTTCCGGTCACTGATTTCTTCATTCTAAAAGATCTGGCATTTTTGGCTATAGGGATACAAGTTTTAGAACGATCTGCAAATGATTCTGTCGATTAAAAAATTAATTATCAAACAGATATAACTAAATCATTTTACTTTATTAAGTCCGAAACTTCCTGTTTATTTCCATATTTATCTCTTTATATTCGTGAAAAAGGAGATTAAAAATGAAAAGAATATTAGCTGCTTTACTCTTATTTCAAGCCAGTCACCTTCTGGCACAAGATAAAATAACTTCACTGCCGATATGGAAAAAAACAGAAGAAACGGCTAAAAGTCACGATTGGCTGATCAATAGTAATGGCAAAACAGCACAAGTATATCGCGACTTCACAAATAAAGACATTATCTTATCTAATGGACTGATTAAAAGATCATTCCGTTTACAGCCGAATCTTGCCTGTACAGATTTCAGTAACTTAAGCAATGGACAGCAGCTTTTAAGAGCAGTTAGTCCGGAAGCAAAATTAACAATCAACGGTAAGTCTTATAACGTAGGCGGGCTATATGGACAAAAGCAAAACGCTTACCTTTTAAATCAATGGCTGGACGGACTAACGGCAAATAGTTCAGATTTCCTTTTTAAATCTTATCAAATCAGTCCCATTGTACCTTATATAAACTGGAAGCCTGCTGCCAATGAGTGGGCCTCCAACAGACAACAACCTACAGGAAAGATGGTGACATTCTCTTTTGAATCCACCTTGCCTGCTTTGAAAGGAATCCGGGTCAATATAAACTATGAATTATATGATGGTATACCATTAATCTGTAAATGGCTTGGCGTTGAAAATAAAGGAAAGCAAACCATTAAGTTAGGTCAGGTGATTAACGAGCTTATTGCAGCACATGAAGAGGAATCTACAGTAGACGGAAATCCAAAAGACATCAAAACTCCGCACGGAATTTATGTGGAAAGCAACTATGCCTTTAATAATTCTATGAATGCCCGTTTATCAGATCAAACTACCCACTGGAATACAGATTCAACCTACACTTCACAGGTTAACTATAGCCGTAAAACACCATGTTTACTGGAAGTTTATCCGCCGATAGGTCCGGGTGTAGAAATTGCTCCCGGGAATACCTTTAAATCTATCAGAACTAATGAATTGCTGCTGGATAGCTATGACAGAGATAGAAATGGATTGGCCCAGCGTATGATGTACCGTAAAATAGCTCCCTGGTCAACAGAAAACCCAATCTTCATGCACCTGATCTCTATTGATCCAAAAGTGGTAAAAACTGCTGTCGATCAATGTGCAGAAACCGGCTATGAGGCTATTATCCTCAGTTTTGGCAGCGGTGTGGATATGGAAGACCAAAGCGAAGGAAATATAGCAAAAATGCGGGAATTAGTAGATTACGCACATAGTAAAGGTATCCTGATGGGCGGCTATTCATTATTTTCCAGCCGCCGGATTAATGACGAGGAAGATGTGATCGATCCAAAAACCGGAAAAGCAGATGTTCATGCTCAGTTTGCCCATGCACCTTGTTTAGGGTCAAACTGGGGCTTAGCCTATATTGATAAAATCAAAGGGTTTATAAAAAAAACAGGGCTGGATATCTTTGAGAATGATGGCCCATATCCGGGAGATGTCTGTGCATCAACAAAACACCCGGGCCATAAAGGGTTGGAAGATTCGCAGTGGGCACAAATCGAACTGCAAAAAGGACTATATCGTTGGTGTAATGAAAATGGTGTTTATGTGAATGCGCCTGATTGGTATTTCCTGGATGGAACCCATAAAATAGCATTAGGATATAAAGAAGCAAACTTCAAACTACCCCGGGAGGAACAAGCAATTTTAAACCGTCAGAATATCTATGACGGAACCTGGGAGAAGAGCCCTTCTATGAGTTGGGGTTTCGTTCCATTAACTGAATATGGAGGTGGCAATGCTGCATCCACATTAGAACCACTGGCAGAACATCGCGACTCCTATGAACTACTGATGATGCAATATTATGGAGCAGGAATACAAGCCTGTTACCGCGGCCCAAGGTTATACGATACACCCGAAACAAAGAAGCTGGTGACTGATGTGATTAGCTGGTACAAGAAATACAGGTCTATTTTAAATTCAGATATTATACACCTGCGCAGGGCAGACGGAAGAGAGTGGGATGGAATTCTACATATAAATCCAAATCAAAAAGAAAAGGGATTGGCCATGCTATACAATCCTTCGGCAGAGAAAATTACCCGCAAAATCAAATTACCTCTTTATTATACAGGCCTTACGGGAAAAGCTAATATCAGAGAGAAAGAAGGCAAAACCGTTTCCTATACTTTAGACCACAACGATACTGTGACTTATGAGGTCACAATACCTGCCAATGGATATACCTGGCTAGTTATTGAATAACATCCCTTTATCTTTCCAGAATTACGGTGGCCCCCATACCACCCGCTGCACAAACAGAAACAAAACCCCTGCCACTGCCCTTTTCATACAGGAGCCTGGCCAGGGTTGCTAAAACACGACCACCGGTAGCAGCAAATGGATGTCCGGTCGCTATGCTGCTTCCGTTCACATTTAACTTACTGGTGTCAATTTTACCAAAAGCCTCTTTAAACCCAAACTCTTTCAACAATTCAGGACTTTCCCATATTTTAAGAATTGCCAGTACCTGCGCCGCAAATGCTTCATGAACCTCATAGAAATCGAAGTCCTGCAAAGTTAATTCTGCCTTTTTAAGCATCTTAGCTGCCGCATAAACAGGTGCGAGTAACAGATTTTGTTGTTCTTTAATATATTCAATACCCGCCACCTCTGCAAAGGTTATATAAGCCAGAACTGGTAAGCCTTGCTGTGCAGCCCATTCTTCGCTCGCCAATAAAATACAGGACGCCCCATCAGTTAAGGGAGAAGAATTACCTGCAGTAAGCGAGCCATTTTCTTTATCAAAAGCGGGTTTCAACCTGGATAATTTTTCCAGGCTGGTATCCCTGCGCATGTTATTATCAATGTCCAGTCCCAAATACGGACTTAACATATCCTTGAAAAATCCACGGTCGTAGGCCGCAGCCAGTTTCTGGTGACTTTTCAAAGAAAAGCTATCTTGCGCTTCTCTTGAAATCTGGTAGTATTTAGCTGTGATCTCTGTATGTTCTCCCATTGATAACCCAGTACCAGGCTCCATATTCATTGGTGCAACGGGTGTCAGATCTTTAATTCTGAGCTTAGAGAATTCAGTAAATTTCTGTCCGAATGTCTTCGCTCTTCGTGCAGCCAAAAGGATTTTCCGCAACTTTTCGCCCAAGACCAATGGCGCGTCACTGGCCGAATCAACTCCTCCGGCAATCCCTGAATCAATTTGCCCCAGTGCAATCTTATTCGCGATATAAATTGCAGTTTCAATACCTGTATTACAAGCCTGCTGAAGATCACAAGCAGGAGTCTTCTGATCCAGTGCAGAAGCCATCACACATTCTCTTGTTAAATTCAATGGTGTGCTGTGTTTGATTACTGCCCCGCCAGCTACTTCTCCTATCAACTGACCTTGCAAATTATACCGGTCAATTAACCCATTGAGAGCTGCACTGAACATATCTTTATTACTTGCCTGAACGTAAAAGGTATTGTGACGTGCAAATGGGATCCGATTGTATCCAACAATCGCCACTTTTCTTGATTTATGGTTATTCAGCATGATCTGACCTCCTTGATGAGGACTAAAATTACTGATTATCAGCCATTAAAATTTAAAATTAAAAACACACAATAAAACAACCTAAATATTTCCACATCAAACCTTACACTTTCATAAAATGAAAACGAAAAATAAATAATTAAATCGTAATGATGTGACAATGAGACACATCAATCAGTTAAAGCTGATTTCAAAACCAACAAAAAAATGCACAAATATTATCATTAAAAGAAAATAAATACCAAACCAATAACATTCGATAATTTATATCGAAAATGTTACAATTAAAGTTGCGAATGTAATTTGCTGTGCTATTTTTGAGGTTAACTTAAAAACCTAATCCTATGAAACAACATTTATCAGTTGATGACAAAATCTTGTCATCGAAAAAGAAAGTGTACAATTTCTTAAAAAACAGCACAGCAGCAGGACTTTTTATCTTAACCACATTTTCTTCCTGTAAGAAATCAGAACCTGGAAATTCGCAATCAGACAACCAGTCATTAAGTAATTCGAAAACGCAAGTCAATTTCGAACGCAATGCTAACGCAAGCTTAACCAAGCCAATCACTATTGGCTACTATCCAAGCTGGACTGAAGGCTGGTTAAATGAAGATGGAAAAAGTGCGTTCACAACCTTACCAACTGCTGTAACACACGTATTCTTTGCATTTGCCAAACCTAACTTAACGTATGTAAAAGGCTCCTACAATATTTCTACAGCAAATACCGGACTAGAGTGCTACCAGGCAACCGAAGGCGGTTTGATGTTGAAACGTGCCGTTGGAATTTTGAAACAACGCGGTATTACAGTAATTTTATCATTAGGTGGCGAGACCTATTGGAGAGCTCCGGAAAACTTCAATAATATCAACTATCAGCAGATCAAAGATTTCGTAGACGATATCGGCTTTGGAGGGATTGACTGGGATTTTGAACCTGCTGGTAGCTTTAGCGAATCAGGAAATGCAGCTAACGTAGCTTACCTGACAAGGTTTATTACCGAATCCAGGAAATTAATGCCAAAGTCGGCAGGCTATATTATCGCGACCGCACCGGTAGGATCAGGAGCATTAGGCGGATTAAACAATGATGACGCTGCATCTCCATTTGCTTATAGCAAAAGAAACACGATAACCGGCGAATCTGACAGCTACTTGTACAGCGCAACCGATGGAACGAAAAGCATCAGCTTATTTGGTTTTAGCTCGACTGGCGCAATGATCCCTGTAATCAAAGCAGCAGGAGATAAACTAGATATTATTGCCTACCAAGCCTATAATATCGGGGCAGCACCAAACCGCAAGTTAATGTATGACTCCTATGCTTATTATGCCAACATTTACGGTTTTCAGTTAGCGCACGGTACGCACGTACCAAACGAACCATGGGGCCCTTATTTTGAACATACCCCTCAATTTGAAGCTGATTTAGCCAAATACATCCATGATGGCGGTACACAAAGCAGAGCAGGTAAAAATGATGGTATTATGATCTGGAACCTGGCTTTGTTATCAGCAAAGGGAACAAACTATACTGGCGTAACTTACCTGAATGTGGCTAAGAAAGTTTTAAATGGACAAACTACATCAGCAGCACTTGCAAATGCATTTGACTACAAGAATGAGACACCAGTTATACCTACTGATCCAACTAACCCAACCAATCCAGGCACAGGGAATTGTGGTGTAGCACCTTATAATGCAGGAATTGCTTATCCGGCACCTGGTACAAAAGTATATTACAATGGCAAAATATACAAAAACAAATGGTATGTAAATCCTAATGAATTACCTGAAGCCAGCCAATGGGGGCCTTGGGAGTTTGTAGAGAACTGCCCTAAATAGTATTTTTAAATTAAACTGTTCAGGATATCGCAATTATATCCTGAACAGTGTTAACATTTCGCTTAAAGATCAAATTGGAGTTAGTGGCTTAAGCCAGGGTTCAATGTACGTTTAACTACAATAGCTTTCTGATAGTCATAAGCTGCCGCCGGGCTGACTACCGCTACTTCACCTTTCGGTTTTAGTGTTGCTTTTTTATCAATGGCATCTTTTTTACAAGCCACCAGACAGGTCACGGAAACGACCAGAAATAAGAATAATAATTTTTTCATGGTAATTGGATTTAATTGATTTTAGTTTATTAATAGCAGATTATTGAGTGACAGGATTAACAAACTGCCACATGGCACTATACCATCCAGCTTGCGCACCTGCATATTGCGCCGAACCCGACTGGTTTTCCACATGTATCCACTCAGTAGTTTGCCATCTGTTTTGAATGTAACTCCATCCATCGCCTGCCGAGGTAATAGTCCACATGGCGCTATACCATGTAGCATCTGCCGTAGTTGCCTCCACTGTTCCATTCTGGTTCTCTACATTCATAAATTTACCAGTTGCCCGGTTCCTGAGTAACACGAAGCCTCCTCCTGCATTAACTCTTGACCATTGATAGGCCGCTCCAGAAGCATTGCTACCATAGGACACTTTTCCATTACCTGAATCGTACAAGTAAGCACCAGGCACGAACCGATTAACGATCTGGTAATAGGTCGTAGCTGCGCTGCCATTTACCGTTACCGTTGTAATGGCTGTTTTGTTGCCATCTTGTGTAGTCGCAGTAATAGTAGCTGTACCAGTTGCCAGCGCAGTAATAAGCCCTGCAGTATTTACCGTTGCTACACTCGTATTACTGGATGTATAACTTACTGTTTTATTGGTCGCATTGGATGGCGCTATGGTGGTTGTAATTTGCTGAGTTCCATTTACGGTAAGCCCAATTGAAGCAGGTGAAATAGTTATCCCCGTAACACCAATGGAAACAGCATTTGTATTGGTGAGCACTATATACTGAAATGGTGTAAGCGACTGCGATGCTCCAGAAACGAGGACTCTGTCTGCCCCCGTGTAAGCATCCTTATAGGTACCAGACATTCCTGCCGGAATAATGTAATTAGCCGCAGCATTGCGCAAATTCACTATTACAACGACCTTTTCACCACCTGAAGTTTTGGTAAAAGCACAAACATTTGCGTCGGCATAACTGGTCATTGTACCCCTGCGGACAGCAGTACTGGCATTGCGATATTGCAGCACTTTAGTAAATTCAGTACTAACTCCAGCGTTTTGCGACCAGTTTATTTTAACGCCAGTATATGGCCAGAATATTTGCTGATTAAAAGCGACTTCTTGTCCACCATACAAAAATGGAACACCACGCATATAGGCACAAACCAAAAAATTTGCCATCACACCGGCAGACCCTTTAAAAACAGCCAGGGCATTACCTTCAGATGAGCCATTTACATCGTGATTATCGATATATCTGATCACTTGCTGAGTCCCTGTTGCCAGTGCATATTCATAATTGGTTGAATTAGTAATTGCTTCTGATACGTTTTCACCGTTCAACGCGATCTTCTTCAAAGCATTGTAGTAAAACTGGTCACCGAAGTTAAAATCGAAACCACTTTGCATATTCTCCCTTCGGTCTCCTTCAGCAAACATTAAAAGTTTATGCGTAGAAATGCTGCGCAGGCTGCTAATGGCCTGTGTCCAAAAATCAAGCGGTGCATTGTTGGCGTAATCACAACGGAACCCATCTACATTTGCTGCAAATACCCAGTAGCGCATTGCATTGATGATAGCTGTCCGCAAGCTAGTATTGGCGAAGTTGAAGCCAGCAATATCCGCAAATGGCCCTAGCTGCTGAATATTGCCACTTCCATCCCTGTTATACCAGTCAGGATGCTGAGTTATCCATGGATGATCCCAGGATGATCCGTTGACCACAAAGTCAAAAATAACCGCCATGCCCCGGCTATGCGCACCATCTACAAGCGAACGAAGATCAGCCAGACTACCATATTCAGCAGCCACCGCATTAAAATCTTTAATGCAATAAGGCGAGTTGGTACTTTTAGCATCTGTGCCATGCGGATACACAGGCATCAGATATATCACATTAGTCCCCAGTGCTTTGATGTTATCCAGGCGGGAAATTACACCTGCCAGATTGCCGGCAGCACTAAAAGGACGAATATTGACCTGATAGAGATTAACATCCAGCGGGTTAGGCACATTAGCATATGGAGTACCATACTGAGCAGGATCTTGCGCATTCACCTTGATAGCAAAAAAGATGAATAAGAGGAACAGGGCCGTTTTAAAACAGATTTGTTTCAATCGGCCCGGCGTTTTTAACAGGCTTGTTTTCATAGGTTGTTTAGTTTTTAATTGATGTTCAGAACAATGATCAGGATCATTAATAAAAAGCATGACCGGTTTATTTTCATGCCTGTCAAATGTAGAGGAAGAATCAGCCCAAAGGCTTGTTCTAAAAAGACGATATAAAAAATATAAATCAAATAAAACACACAACCAACTGACAATAAGTGTTTTGATTTAAAACTCAGTCGGTCCAAATATTAATTTTTAAGTTTACCGACAATCCATTATATGGTTTTTTTGATAGATATTTGTGTTGAGCAGATCCTCTGTTAAACCAAATAAACCTGTTAAATAACTTTTATTGTTATGCTGCATCAAATGACAAGACGTCTTATTTGCATTTTTGCAATAGGCTGTGCCAACCCATGCTTTGCTGCTGCGGGATCTGCCAATGATAGCTTATTTCATAAGCTGAACCTTGTACTCGCAAACAAGGAATTTTATGTAGCCCTTAAAGAAGCCAGGATAAAAAAAATTGAAACACAGCTCCGGACTACAAAGATACCGGTTATGCAGTTTTCCAGTTTAAAAAAGCTGTATGATGAGTATAAGTCTTTTAGATATGATTCAGCCTATGCCTTCAGTAAACGCCTTGAACATGTCGCTAGCTTACTTAAAGATCCTCAAAAGCTAATTACAGCTAAAATGAGCATCAGCTTTACCTTGCTGTCAGCTGGAATGTTCAAAGAAGCGATAGAAAAGCTGGATCAAATAGACACAAATGCACTTGCTCCTGCTGACAGGATAGACTATTATTTTTTAAAAAGCCGTTGTTATTTTGACTGGGGTGACTTTAACCATAATAGTGACTATAACAGGATTTATTATCCTAAAGCCCTGGCCTATATGGATTCTGCAATAGAATTAACACATCCGGGTACTTATTATTACCTCTCCCTGCTTGGCTTAAAGAATATGCGGATACAGAATTATAAAGCAAGTGAAAATAACTACGTTGCTTTATTAAAACTCCCCGGCCTTACTGCAAGTCAGTTTGCCGTGTCCGCGAGTTCGCTGAGTTATGTCTATAGTATGGAAGGTAAGCAAGAAAAGGCAGATTCACTACTTGCAGCAGCAGCAATTGCAGACCTGCAATCGGCTACAAAAGAAACCGTAGCCATTTATGAGCTTGCCAACAGACTCTACCGTAAGGCCGATGGAAACAATGCCTTTAACTATATTAACGAAGCCATGGAAGAGGCTATCTTTTACGGAGCCCGCCATCGCCAGGTGGCCATTAGCAGTATAATGCCTATTATACAGGCGCAGCGCATAGAAACAATGGAAACACAGCGGCGCTCTTTATTCATTTATGCAGCGATCATTACCTTGTTGATCTTCTTTGTGATCGGGTTTGCTGTGATTATTTTCATCCAGTTAAAAAAACTTAGCATTGCCGGTGATGTTGTCAAAAAGGCAAATCTATCATTACAGGCATCGAACCAAACCTTAGAACAAGTAAACCATAACCTAAGCACTGCAAACAAGATAAAGAATGAATACATCACCTTTTACTTTAACATGAATTCTGTTTACCTGGAAAAACTCGAGAAGATCCAGAAATCACTTGAAAAAAAGCTCATCAATCAGAGATTTGAGGACGCGCTTTATGCAGTAAGGAATTTGCACCTTCAGGAAGAACGTATTCAATTATTCAACACCTTCGACAAAGTATTTCTAAAATTGTTCCCCGATTTCATCACAAAATTCAATCAGTTATTTAATGCTTCCGAAGCACCTTGCATCCCAGAAGGCCAGCTGCTGAGCACGGAACACCGGATATTTGCACTCATACGCATGGGTATCAGTGACAATGATCGTATAGCTAAATTGCTGGGATACTCTGTCAATACCATCTATGCTTATAAAAACCGTTTACGCAGCCGTTCCTATATCCCTAATGACGAATTTGTTCATTGTATCATGCAGATAGAGGCACAATAACAGGAAAGACCGCCCCCCCCCGTAGTCGAAATTTAACTGATCAGGATATAGGCAATACCCCGACCAATATGAACAACAGCAGCATGTTAATTTAAAATAATCAGCTATTATGATTCTCTTTTTTCCCTAAACGGAAAGCCGCCAGCAAGTAGTAGAACGCACCAAATGCAGCATAACCCGCCAGATTGGTAATACCCATTGTTGGATCATGCGCTAACAGGATAAAAGAAGTACCGCCGATAATTGACTGCCCGCCACTGATCATCATAGGCCATTGTCCACCCAACAACTTTCTGCGGCGTAAGCCAAGGATCAACTGGATCAAACCAGTAAGGATTGCCCATACACCGAAAACCATCAATGCTTCAGGAACTCCCGCTTGCAAAGCAAAACCTACAGCTATAGTCGTGATTATACTGATCGCAGCGTTAATATATTGAGGTGTTTTGGAAACACTGCCATTGTTAGTACGGATATCAAGAAAAGTACCCATCACATCCCAGGCCGGGTAGATAACCAGCAGCACACAAGCAATCCCGAATGAAGATTTAGCAAGCAATGCTACAAGGATCACCCATGTGACTGAAAATGCAGCCCTTATAAAATAAAGTTTACGCAGCGATTTCGCAGTTTCAGCAGCCTGACCAGCTGTTTCTATATTTTTTTGATCGATTGAAGTCATGATTTTGATTTTTAGTAATTTCTTAATCAAAGCTCTGCACTTATTGACTGGTGTTTTTTAACTTAAGTTAAAATGGACCGTAATAACTGAATATTTTTGGGTCAAGTCATAAACTTGTGGATCAGGGATTAAATTTCAAGTTTTGGGTTTGATATTTTCTGAGTTCAAAGCAGCTGGTTACGATTTTTTAACAAGCTAATTACTTCCTGATTTTATAGTTCAATTTATCCTTATTAAACACCCTGATTACTTTGATAAGAGATCGGCCAACCCTTCAGCGGAATTCTTAGGGGGAGGAAAGATCCTGATTTTCCAGGCTTGCTACTTTTACGAAAGTTCTCGGATGCCTTTCAGTTTCCATTGATTGTTTCATTGTGCCCTTTACAGAACTTTTGAAACAACCTGTACTCCAAACTGCTGCTTTAAAAATGAAATCGTCCAGGATTCCCTTTAAAAATTTACCCGTTAAACTTCCCATAATAAATAAATGCCTTTCCACCAATGTAGGCTATTCGCGTTAAAGATTATCCTGATGCGTAAAAAATGTCCGTAATTGTCCGCAGCTGTCTGCAATTGTCCGCAGTTGTCCGTGCGTTAGTCAAAGGAAAATTATAATTCCATTAATCTTCATCCGGTTATGATCTAGTTGTGCCTGAATAGAGATCGGGATGACACCAGGTTGTAAACAGGCTTTAAGCATGGCAGGTCTATGTTGTTTCAACTAGTTGTTTTGACCTGGACTTGCCATGCTCTCGCGTTACTTTAGCACTGCTCTTACCCTAACGAGTACTCAGGCAGTACTCAGGCAGTACCCGGGCAGTATCCGGCCGACATAGATTTATTATTTAGCTATTTTGAATTTATTTACTAACAGCCCGGTCTTGTTTCGCCTGAGTCATTCCCACGCAAATTGAAAGCTTTCAGCGCAACTTCCACAGGCATAAGCGCATCCGTGAGCGCAAAGACTTTCTGTTTAGCGCATCAAAAATTTATGCTTAAAAAAGAGCCTGCTCCACAAGTTTATGACTTGATCTATATTTTTTTTGAACCCTGCTCCAGCGACCATATTTACAAAAAAGATGCTCATTTTGAACAACTCACTTACCCGGATCAGGAAGCGCTTGCAGGAAAAAACGCGTTAATTCCCTATTACCTTAAAATCCGGCACAAAAAAAAGGTCTTCCTAAATGAATAGAAAGACCTTTTAAGTAGCCCGTAGGGGAATCGAACCCCTATTTCCAGAATGAAAATCTGGCGTCCTAACCGGTAGACGAACGGGCCATTTCAAAGCGACCAACCTTTGCAGGTTATGCTTCTCCAGGTAGCGGGGACCAGACTCGAACTGATGACCTTCGGGTTATGAGCCCGACGAGCTACCAACTGCTCCACCCCGCACTATATCCTTATCAAACAGGCCTTCAGAGGCTAATACTACTGTTTTTTAAAGTGATGCAAACATAGGGTTATTTTTCAAAAACCGCAAGTATTAGTAGTAAATACTTGTATTATTTTAAAAAACAAAGCCTATTCATCTAATTTACAGACACATCTAATCTTTATTTTTATGTCAAAAAAAAGAAATTAGGTAATTCTTAATACAGAATTAACCTCAGATATCCATTTTCGACGTTCTTTTTCACCTTTTCTTCCCTATCAAAAACAACAGCATTGAATTTCGCTTCAAGCAAATAGGTGTTATTTGATAATTTAACACAACGAATAATTTCGAATTTTGACTGTTGCTGACTTTCTGAAGTGATAACAGTTGGACGTCCTATCGAAACTTTGCTATACGAAGAAAAATCTTCGCTTGTATACAGGTTAATAGCTATACCATTTTGTGTGTGCTCTCTTTCATAATCAATGGGATACTTATAATTTCCAGGCTGAAACAGATCCAATCCGTTTTTAGGCACAAACAAGCCAAGCATACTTTGTCCCATTTCTTTCTTATTGTATTTTTTAGCAAATGAAATATTAATCCCCGCATTATACTCTTTTGCATTGAAATCATAACTTCTGCTGAACATCACAGAATCTTTGTCGCCAGAATAATACCTCACGCTCTTGACCACTGAATCGAGCTTGAGATTGGTTTGAGCATTTCCCATCTGGAACCCGTTCTGATATGTAAAAGAATAAGACTTACCATCCATCTGATAGGAACAAGAATCTCCAAGTGCTAATAAAGGGTCAGGCCTCAATTCTGCAGGCACCGTATTGTCCTTTTTACAGGCTGCAAATAAACATAAGGCAAAAACGCCAAACCAAAATAGAGAAATCTTCATAAACTGAGTTTATATTTTTTATATGATTAATAATTATTCTTTAAAAGAATCAAATATATAACTATAAAATAAATAAAATCTCAAATAAAACAAAAAATAGATTTCAAGAGAAACAAACTAAAAACCAGTCAGTTAAAGAAAGAATGAATTGTAAACCAGAAAAGCATTAAAGATTTTTTCACCAAAGAAATAAGATGAAAATTTGAGTAGCCCGTAGGGGAATCGAACCCCTGTTACCAGAATGAAAATCTGGCGTCCTCACCCCTAGACGAACGGGCCATAAATTAAAGCGCTTAACTTTTAAGGGTTAAACGCTTTCCAGGTAGCGGGGACCAGACTCGAACTGATGACCTTCGGGTTATGAGCCCGACGAGCTACCAACTGCTCCACCCCGCACTATGTTTTAATCAAAAAAGGCTAGTGTGCAACCAGCCTTTTCTTTTGTAGCCCGTAGGGGAATCGAACCCCTATTTCCAGAATGAAAATCTGGCGTCCTAACCGGTAGACGAACGGGCCATTTCAAAGCGACCAACCTTTGCAGGTTATGCTTCTCCAGGTAGCGGGGACCAGACTCGAACTGATGACCTTCGGGTTATGAGCCCGACGAGCTACCAACTGCTCCACCCCGCACTATATTTACAATTGAAAACTATAAAAGATTAAATCTTCCTTTGTTTTAAATTGGTCTGCAAAGATATATTTCGTTTCTTTGCAATGCAAATTTATTTTAAAAAAAATTCAATGTCGCATAAAGCAGGTTTTGTAAGCATAATAGGAAAGCCAAATGTTGGTAAATCCACGTTAATGAATGCCCTGGTGGGGGAGAAGCTATCGATCATCACTCCGAAGGCCCAAACTACCCGTCACCGTATTCTTGGAATTGTCAATGAAGAAGATTCACAAATTGTTTTTTCAGACACACCCGGCATCATAAAACCCCGTTATGGACTACAGGATTCAATGATGAATTTTGTCAAAGGCGCATTAAGTGATGCAGATTTAATTTTATTCGTTACAGACATCAATGAACAACATGATGAAAATGATGTACTGGAAAAAATAATCAATACCACTATCCCTATGATTGTACTGATCAACAAAATTGACGGTGCAACCCAGGAGCAGGTAGAAGAGAAACAAGCCTACTGGCAGGAACTGTTAAAACCTAAACATATTTATGCAATCTCCGCCTTACATAAATATAACCTGGATGGAATTATGGAAAGAATCTTAGAATACCTTCCCGTACACCCACCCTACTATGATAAAGGTGACCTGACAGACAAGACACAACGTTTCTTTGTTTCTGAGATTATCAGAGAGAAAATCTTCAACAATTACCAGAAAGAAATCCCTTACAGTACAGAAGTAGTGATCACTTCTTTCAAAGAAGAAGAGAAAATTACCAGGATCAGTGCAGAGATCATTGTAGAACGCGATTCTCAGAAAAACATTCTGATTGGTAAAGGTGGCGCTATGCTGAAAAAGGTTGGTACTGAAGCACGCAAGGATATTGAGAAATTTTTAGATCAGAAAGTCTTCCTTGAAACCTTCGTAAAGGTACTTCCGGACTGGCGTAGTAAAAAGAACTATTTAAAAAGTTTCGGGTACGAAAATTAAACCTACCTTTGCAACCCCTTAATAATTAATACAATTCACAAAACACATGAGTAACATTATCGCAATCGTCGGAAGACCAAACGTAGGCAAATCTACCCTTTTTAATCGCTTAACTGAAAGTCGTAAAGCAATTGTTGATGATTTCAGTGGTGTAACACGCGATCGCCATTATGGCGTTGCTGAATGGACACACAAACAATTTACTGTAATTGACACAGGAGGTTATGTAGCAAATTCTGAAGACCTATTTGAAGCGGCAATCCGTGAACAAGTAGTTATCGCGATCGAAGAAGCTTCCGTTATCCTGTTTATGGTTGACGTAATCACTGGAATTACAGATTTAGATGATGAAATAGCACAGCTATTACGCCGTAGTAAAAAACCGGTTTTCATTGTCGTAAATAAAGTAGACAATACTTCATTAGAAAATGATGCAGCTGTATTCTACGGATTTGGCCTTGGAGATATTTATTCAATCTCTTCGATGACAGGTTCAGGTACAGGTGACTTACTGGATGACGTGATCTCACATTTTGAAGATGACGTAGTCGAAGAAAATGCTTTACCAAAACTGACTATAGTCGGCAGACCAAATGTGGGTAAATCTTCCCTGATCAACGCCTTAATGGGCCAGGATAGAAACATCGTTACCCCAATTGCAGGTACAACACGTGATTCCATCCATATTCACTACAATCAGTTCGGACATGAATTTATGTTCATCGACACCGCAGGGCTTCGTAAAAAAACAAAAGTAAAAGAGAACATCGAGTTTTATTCTGTTATGCGTACCATTAAGGCTCTTGAAGAGGCTGATGTAGTATTGCTGATGATTGACGCTGTTGATGGGCTGGAGTCTCAGGATGTTAATATTTTCCACTTAGCAGAGAAGAACAAAAAAGGTATCGTAATTCTGGTTAACAAATGGGATTTGGTAGAGAAAGATCATAAAACTATGAAAGCTTTCGAAGAACAAATCCGTGTTAAATTACAACCATTCACAGATATTCCGATCGTATTTACTTCAGTATTGAGTAAACAACGTATTTTCAAAGCAGTTGAAACAGCATTAGAAGTGTTCAAAAACAGGGGAAAGAAAATTCCTACCTCAAAACTGAACGACGTGATGCTGCCAATCATTGAAAAATATCCGCCACCAGCATTAAAAGGAAAATACATTAAAGTAAAATATGTGACGCAAATCAATGCAACCTCACCAATGTTTGCTTTCTTCTGTAACCTTCCTCAATACATCAAAGAACCGTATAAACGTTTCATTGAGAATAAATTACGTGAAAACTTCGACTTTAGCGGAGCACCAATCCAGATCTACTTCAGACAGAAATAGAAACTGAAAATCATCAACAAGCGGTATTAGATTTAATACCGCTTTTTTTATGCCTGAATAAGTAAGTTTTGAATGCCGGACAAGCCTTATTGCATGCTCGATATCGCCTGCTTTACCATACTGTCATTTAAGTTTAAAGCCTTATAATAACCCGCTTCCCCCAAATGATACTTACACAGTAAAGCCTTCAGGTCACTATAAATAACCGGCTTTGCAGCAGCCAGCTGCCTGGGATCAATCACAATATTTTTGCTCTGTATAAACTTCACAAAGTCTTTATAATCCATATCACTGATACTGAAAGCTGCTAAATTCTGCTCCAGGTAAGCCGCACTATAACGATTCGCCAAAACATCGAATACATAATCAAAAAGAACCTTTTTAGTTAAAAGCGTTCCATAAAACTTATTCATTCCGGTTGTATCCATTTTCACATAGATATCCGGTTCAATGCCGCCACCTGCAAAAACTTTTTTACCAGAACCCGTTGTAAAAGCAAGATTTCTTCTCAAACTATCTTTTGCAGCTACAGGTTTATCCGTCAATTCGCCATCATTATAACGGTCATCGATTTCATTCTGATAGGCTGTGTATCCTTTTTTATAAGACTTTTGAATACTACGGCCCAAAGGTGTATAATACCTTGCAATGGTTAGATTCAATGCAGAACCATCCCCAAAAGGAAATTGCTCCTGTACCAGCCCCTTTCCAAATGAACGGCGTCCAATAATAATCCCCCTATCCAGATCCTGAACAGCACCTGCCAGTATTTCACTCGCAGAAGCCGTATTCTCATTGATCAGCACAGCAAGTTTACCATTTTCAAACTCCCCTCCTCCTGTTGCAATATAATCTGTACGCGGTTCGTGTTTTCCCTCTGTATAGACAATCAGCTTATTTTCTGCAAGAAGCTGATTAGCCAGTCCGGTAGCTGCAGTCAAATAACCTCCGCCATTATCACGCAGATCAAGTACCAGTTTTTTCATTCCCGCAGCCTTCAGTGTTTTCACAGATTCTATAAAATCCTTATCCGTATTTGCCCCGAATTCACTGATACGGATATACCCCGCATCCGCATTGATCATATAAGCAGCATCAATACTGCTCACACTTACTCTCCCCCTTTTAATAGTTAACATCACAGGATGCGCCGATCCGGAATGCAAGACTACCAATTGAACCGGAGTCCCTTTTTTGCCCTTGATCTTCCCGATCATTTTATCTCTGGTCAAGTGTTTACCACTGACAAATAAACTGTCAATTTTTAAAATTTTATCCCCTAGTTTTAATCCTGCAACCGAAGCCGGGCCATCTTTGATCACATTCGTAACCAGCAGCGTATCTTTAAGAATATAATACTCAATACCGATCCCTTCAAAATTGCCTTCCAGCATATCTGACTGTGCATTTGCTTTGACCGGAGGAAGATAAACACTATGGGGATCGAGCTGATGTAATAAACTATCGATCTCCAGGTGACTTAAAGTATCCGCATTAATCTCATCCACATAATTCCTGTTGATCAGATTGATAATTTCATCTACCTTATTTGAGTTTTTATCCGCGAACTGGACACTGCGTTGGAAAGTGAACCCCTGATCCTTTAAAAACTTGTAACCCAGAAACATACCACCTATTAATGTGACAGAATAAGTGATTGCGACAAGCAGGTTTTTGCGGGTGGTTGGTTTCATGAAATAGCAGTTGCACAAAGCTATAAAATTACGCTGTTAATTAACCTATTAACCCCATTAGAATTGTAATTGTTTAAGATTTTATTATAATCCTCATTTGTTTATAAATATTCAGCTGTAAATCTGTCCGAAATGCATTCATATTTCCCTGTTAAAAAGAAATTGACGATTTTTAACAAAAAATACATAAAATGATACGGATCACCGAACAAGAATCGAAGTACAATAATATTGATCAGATGGAAGTGCTTGACATTCTGAAAGGTATAAATAACGAAGATAAAACAGTTCCCATGGCAGTGGAAAAGGCGATCCCGCAAATTGAGAAACTGGCTACTGCTGTAGCAGAGCGAATGAAAAGCGGAGGAAGGTTATTCTATATCGGCGCAGGTACAAGCGGCAGACTGGGCGTAGTTGATGCTTCAGAATGTCCACCTACATTTGGCGTGCCTTTTGATGAGGTGGTCGGGATTATTGCAGGTGGAGATAAAGCAATCAGACGCGCTGTAGAAAACGCAGAAGATGACGATGCCCAGGCCTGGATAGACCTGCAGGAATTTACGATCAATGCAAAAGACAGCCTGATTGGCCTTGCCGCATCAGGAACTACCCCTTATGTGGTAGGCGGACTGAAAAGAGCAAGAGAAAACGGTGTACTCACCGGTTGTATCATCTGTAATGAAGGAGGCCCTGTGGCCGAAGCCAGCGATTTCCCTGTTGAAGTTGTCGTAGGCCCGGAATTTTTAACGGGATCCACCCGGATGAAATCCGGTACAGCCCAGAAACTAGTCCTGAATATGCTGAGTACAACTGTTATGATCAGATTAGGCCGCGTAAAAGGAAACAGAATGGTCGACATGCAATTAACGAATCATAAACTCGTTGACAGAGGTACACAAATGGTCATGAATGAACTACAAATCGACTATAAAAAAGCCGAAGACCTGCTGATCCGTTACGGAAGTGTCAGAAAGGCTGTGGAAGCCGGTACTAAATAAAAATATTATGCACGAAATAGAACCATTTTACCGCTGGCGTGACGACTATATAGCCGCGGAAGACCCCCGGTCACCATTTTATAATACCGAATACTCTGAGTTTTATTTCGATAAACAGCTATACAATTTCCTGATTCATCCGCAATGGGATGATTTTGGCTCCAATACACTTTATATTAAGGTGCTGTTTGTGGACTATGACCATCATTATGCGATCATTGAATTTATCGGTGAATGGAATGATGCCATAGGAAATGATATTATGCTGCTTAAAAGAGAAATTCTCGAACTAATGATCGATGAAGGCATCAACAAATTTATCCTGATTGGAGAAAACATTCTTAATTTCCACGCCTCAGAGGATAGCTATTATGAAGAATGGTTCCAGGATGTTGAAGACGGATGGATCACCGGACTCAATTTCAACCCGCATGTAATTGAAGAATTCAGAAGCAGCAATATTGATTACTATATCAACTTTGGTGGCGAACTTGACGATTTGGCATGGAGAACAGCAAAACCCCTTCAAATCTTCCATAAAGTTGAAGAAATTCTGACAAAAAGACTAGGGGCATAGCTTTTGCTGATACAAATAGATTCGTATATTTAATTAAATTTTAAAATAACATGGATAACAACAATAATAATTGGTCACAACAATCAGTATTTGTGGAAAACCAAACAGGAACAGTTGCAAAGAAATTTTTTGCCAACGTGTTTTTATGGATGTTTGTAGCGTTGAGTTTATCAACACTGGCTGCAGTTTACATGGCAAATACGCCAGAAATGTTAAGCTACCTGATCAATCAGGAAACAGGTAAAATGTCTATGATAGGTTATGTTGCTATGTTTGCTCCGCTTGGACTGGTACTTTTGATGAGTGCAGGGCTGAGTAAGTTATCATACAGTGCTTTATTAGGCGTATTTATTCTGTATTCAGTATTGACCGGTGTCAGTCTGAGTTTTATCTTATTGATTTATACAACAAGTTCAGTAGTAGCTTGTTTTGCTGCTGCTGCAGGGATATTTGGTTTAATGGCTGTACTGGGTTACACCACCAACACCGATTTAAGTAAATTCGGATCAATCTTAATGATTGGTGTAGTAGGACTGGTTATTGCCAGTGTAGTGAACATGTTCCTGAAAAGTTCAAGCTTTGACTATATCATGAGTTTCTTCGGTGTAGCGATTTTCACTGCATTAACTGCTTATGACGTTCAAAAATTGAAACGTATCGGGGCAGGTATTGAAGAAAACGGTGGTACTATGGCTGTTGATGACACTAAGAAATTAGCGATCATGGGTGCCCTATCTCTATACCTTGACTTCCTGAATATCTTTATCTTCTTATTGAGAATATTCGGAGGAAGAAAATAAACCAGTATTCCTGGTTAAAAAGCCGGCCAGTGAAGTGCCCTCAGTAAGTCAGACACTTATTAAGGGCACTTCACTGGCCGGCCTTTTTTTGTTGATCTTTAGCACTATTCTCAATTACATCCATAGAAGAATACGCTAACCACACAGAACATTGTTCCGTACTATGTGTTCATTTGCCTGATTTTTGCAATTTTATATGCTTTAAACTCTATTTGCTTGGAAATGATTTTTCTTTGTTGCATTTTTGTATGAGCTTATAAAGAAAGACGGAGGGATTAGACCCGACGAAGTCTTAGCAACCTGTGCTTACAAGGTGCTACATTCTACTCGAACAGTTTCGGCTGTTCCTGACAGATAAGTTAATTCGATCCGACACCGGATTTCTGATTAGGCCTTTATATAAAATTTTCTGTCTTCAAGATACTGGCATCGCATTAGTTGCTTGAATACAGACAAATGGCTATCCAACACAGATAATGAGCATAAGAGAAGAGCTTAAAAAACGAATACTAATCATCGATGGCGCAATGGGCACCATGATCCAGCGCTATATCCTAACTGAAGAAGACTTCAGAGGAGAGCGCTTTGCGAATCATCCATGCGACGTCAAAGGAAATAATGACCTGCTGAATATTACCCGTCCTGATATCATCAAAGCTATACATACCGAATATCTTAAAGCAGGAACAGATATCATCGAGACCAACACTTTTAGTACGCAAAGGATCTCTCTTGCGGATTATAAGATGGAAGAACTTGACTATGAAATGAGTTTCGAAGGTGCTAAAATAGCCAAAGAAGCAGTCAATGAATTCATGGCCGCAAATCCAGACCGCGTTTGTTTCGTTGCAGGTGCCGTAGGCCCTACCAACCGTACCTTGTCTATCTCACCAGATGTAAATGATCCGGGATACAGAGCCTTAACCTTTGATGAACTAGTTGACGCTTACTACGAACAAATCAGAGGACTGGTTGATGGCGGATCAGACCTGTTATTAATTGAGACCATTTTTGATACTTTAAATGCGAAGGCGGCAATCTTTGCAATCAAAAAATATGAAGAAGTTATCGGGCGTAAAATTGAGATTATGATTTCCGGAACTATTACAGATGCATCAGGCAGAACACTGTCCGGTCAGACTGTAGAAGCTTTCCTGAATTCAATCATTCATGCTAACCCATTGAGCATAGGCTTTAACTGTGCATTGGGTGCAAAAGACATGAGGCCCCATATTGAAGAGCTCTCTGCTAAAGCACCCTGTTATGTATCTGCATACCCTAATGCAGGTTTACCGAATGAATTTGGCGCTTATGATGAAATGCCCAATGAAACAGCGTCACTGGTCTCAGACTTTATTCAGCACGGTTTTGTCAATATCGTGGGTGGTTGTTGTGGTACTACGCCAGAGCATATCGCAGCGATTGCCGCAAAAGCCAAAAATATTACCCCAAGACAAATACCAGAAATACCACGTTACCTTCGCCTGAGCGGACTTGAACCCGTAACCATTACGCCCGAAAGCATGTTTGTTAATATTGGTGAAAGAACTAATATCACAGGCTCCCCAAAATTCTCCAAGTTAATTTTAAGCGGTGACTACGAAGCTGCACTTGCCGTTGCCAGGCAACAAGTAGAAGGTGGTGCGCAGGTCATTGACGTGAACATGGACGAAGGGATGCTGGACTCTGAAGCCGCAATGACGAAATTCCTGAACCTGATTGCTTCAGAACCTGATATTTCCAAACTGCCGATCATGGTCGATTCCTCTAAATGGAGTGTCATTGAAAACGGTTTAAAATGTTTACAGGGAAAAGGGATTGTCAACTCCATTTCGTTAAAAGAGGGAGAAGATAAATTCCGTGAAAGTGCCCGTAAGATTATGAATTACGGTGCAGCAATCGTAGTGATGGCCTTTGATGAAAATGGACAAGCAGATAACTTTGAACGTAGAAAAGAAATCTGTAAACGCTCATACGATATCCTGGTAGAGGAAATTGGCTTCCCGGCAGAAGATATTATCTTCGACCCGAATATCTTAACCGTAGCCACCGGTTTAGAAGAACACAACAACTATGCAGTTGATTTTATCAACGCAGCACGCTGGATTAAAGAAAACCTGCCCTATGCGAAAGTAAGTGGTGGTGTATCCAATATATCTTTCTCTTTCAGAGGAAATAATACCGTACGTGAAGCTATGCACTCTGCCTTTCTGTTCCATGCCATTAAAGCCGGACTGGATATGGGAATTGTGAATGCCGGGATGCTGGAAGTTTATGAAGCTATCCCTGCCGAGTTACTGGAACGCGTAGAAGACGTTTTATTAAACCGCCGCGAAGATGCTACAGAACGTCTGGTAGACTTTGCAGAAACCGTAAAATCTAAAGGAAAAGAACTCGTTAAAGACGAAGAATGGAGAAAAGCACCTGTAGAATCCCGTCTGTCCCACTCTTTGGTCAAAGGTATTATTGAATACCTGGATGCCGATGTAGAAGAAGCGAGACAACAATACGACCGCCCTATTCATGTCATTGAAGGTCCGCTAATGGACGGAATGAATATCGTAGGTGACTTATTCGGTGCCGGAAAGATGTTCCTCCCTCAGGTCGTAAAATCAGCCAGGGTAATGAAGAAAGCTGTAGCTTATCTGCTTCCCTTTATTGAGCAGGAGAAACTGGACAACCCGGATGGTGACCAAAGCTCTTCGGCCGGCAGAATCTTACTTGCCACAGTAAAAGGTGACGTTCATGATATCGGTAAAAACATTGTAGGCGTGGTATTGGCCTGTAACAACTTTGAAATTGTTGATTTAGGCGTGATGGTCCCTGCACAGGAAATTATCAGAAAAGCCAAAGAAATTAACGCAGATATTATTGGTTTAAGCGGACTGATTACACCTTCACTGGATGAAATGGTTCACTTTGCCAAAGAGATGGAACGTGAAGGCTTTACCGTACCCCTGTTGATTGGTGGCGCAACCACTTCCAGAATACATGCTGCCGTAAAAATAGCACCGAACTATTCGGGCCCAGCCATTCACGTGCTGGATGCCTCCAGAAGTGTGACTGTATGCAGTACTCTGATGAACGCGGAAGCCCGCGGTGGTTATATTGATAATATCAGGCTGGAATATGATAAAGCACGCGAAGCGCATTTGAATAAACGCAATGATAAACGTTTCAAATCTATTGAAGAAGCAAGGACCGATAAATTTACGATTGACCCTGCCCTTGTAGCTCCTGCACCTAAATTTCTCGGGACTAAAACATTCGAAGATTACCCGCTGGAAACCCTTGTGCCTTATATTGACTGGACTCCTTTTTTCCACACCTGGGAATTAAGAGGCAGTTACCCAAAAATATTCAATGACAAATCTGTTGGCGTAGAGGCAAAAAAACTATACGATGATGCCCGCGTACTTTTACAAAAGATCGTTGATGAAAAGTTACTGACCGCTAAAGCAGTTATCGGTTTCTGGCCGGCACATGCCAAAGGCGATGATATCGTATTAGACGTAGCAGGCGAACCCGTAACGATTCATACCCTGCGTCAGCAAGCGGAGAAAGTTGCCGGAGAACCTTATTATGCCTTATCAGATTTCGTGGCAACCAAAGAAGACGGAGTTCAGGACTATTTTGGTGGTTTTGCTGTGACTACAGGTATTGGCTGTGACGAAATGGTTGCTGAATTTGAAGCAAACTATGACGATTACAACAGTATTATGGCAAAAGCACTAGCAGACAGGCTGGCTGAAGCCTTCGCTGAACACTTGCATGAATTAGTCCGTAAAGATTACTGGGGCTATGCAAAAGACGAACAATTAACTAACGAAGATCTGATCAAAGAAGAATACGCAGGTATCCGTCCGGCACCAGGTTACCCTGCATGCCCGGATCACACCGAAAAAGAAACATTATTTGACTTATTAGGTGCAGAACAAAAGATCGGGCTGCGCTTAACAGAAAGCTTTGCGATGTATCCAACTGCAGCAGTCAGCGGATTTTATTTCTCACACCCTCAATCCAGATACTTCGGCCTTGGGAAAATAACCAAAGATCAGGTAGAAGAATATGCAGTCAGAAAAAACATGTCACTTGAAGATACCGAAAGATGGCTTAGTCCGAATTTAGCCTATTAACCTCACAACAAAACTTAAATGAAGATCACCGACCACGTTAACAACGCCAAGGGTAAAACCTTGTTTTCTTTTGAGCTCCTGCCGCCAGTTAAAGGAAAAAGCATCACAGATATTTATGATGCCATAGATCCTTTGATGGAGTTTAATCCACCCTTTATTGATGTGACCTATCATAGAGAAGATTATATCTATAAACAACATGACAACGGCTTGCTGGAAAAGGTGTCTTACCGTAAACGTCCAGGTACCGTAGCCATCTGTGCGGCAATCATGAACAAATACAAAGTAGATGCTGTTCCGCATTTAATTTGTGGTGGTTTTACCAAAGAAGAAACCGAAAATGCCCTGATTGACCTTCAGTTTTTAGGAATTGATAACGTATTGGTTTTACGCGGAGATGCCAGACACGCAGATTCGACCTTTATCCCTACCCCCGGCGGACACGCTTATGCCACTGATCTGTTAGGTCAGGTTAACGATATGAATAACGGAAAATATCTTTTTGAAGATCATTCAGCCTTCCAGACAGATTTCTGTATTGGTGTAGCCGGCTATCCGGAAAAGCATTTTGAAGCACCTAACCTAAAGGCCGACTTTAAATACCTGAAGCAAAAAGTAGATATGGGTGCAGAGTTTATCGTGACCCAGATGTTTTTCGACAATGCCAAATACTGTGATTTTGTTGCCCAGTGCAGAGCAAATGGGATAAATGTCCCCATTATTCCCGGACTTAAGCCGATTACTTCTTCTAAACAACTCATCAGTTTACCAAAAATATTCCATATCGATCTGCCGGAAGATTTGACAGAAGCCGTTCAGGAATGTAAAAATGAGAAGGACGTAAAAGAGGTAGGAATAGAATGGATGATCCAACAGTGCAAAGAGTTAATCAAGGTTGGCGCTCCAGTACTTCATTTTTATACCATGAGTAATCCTGAACCAACAAAAAGAATTGCCCGCGCAGTTTTCTAATTTAGAGGTCAGATTCTGCTCCTGATGAATATTTGGCAGATTCTTTGTATATTTCGTTCTCTACAAAGAACGATATGAGAAGGACGACATTGATGGTACTTACAGTTATTGGCACTTTAACTTCCTGTAATGCCTTAAAGAATACGGTAGAGGCAAGTTCAGATTTATCCAAACTCGGAGGAACCTGGGAACTGAATTATATCTCAGGCCCAAGGATTGCTTTCAACGGTTTGTATCCAGGCCAAAAGCCAACCCTGATTTTTGACCTTGCTGATAAAAAGGTAAGCGGTAATAGCAGCTGTAACTCTTTCTCAGGAAAGCTGAATGCAGATGATACGTCCATTAACTTTAATCAGCCAATGGCAGTTACAAAAATGGCCTGCCCCGGTGAAGGAGAATCTGTTTTCTTTGAAACCTTAAAAAAAGTAAATAAATACTCCATCAAAGGAGATACGATACTTAATTTTATGATGGGTGATATCGCCATCATGCGATTTAAAAAGATAAAATAATATAAAGCCTGTTTAATTTGAATTAAACAGGCTTTTTTTCTAAAAGAATATCCAACTGGCCAAATCCTAGCCTGCCGTTAATAAAAAGGTCTTAAAAGCATCAAAATCTACTGGCATAGCCGTAGCTATCTTCTGTTTTTGTCTCAGTGCATTCACCTGCTCAGGAATATCAATCTTCGCAGCAATTTCAGCAGGGAATATATCAGGGAACTTACAAGGATGTGCTGTCGAAAGGAATACAAAAGTATCATCGCCCGGAGCCTGTTGTTTCTGATACTCCTGCACAGCTAACCAGGCAATAGCCGTATGCGGGCAAGCCACGTAGTTAAACTGCTGATAAATATCAGCAATAGCCTGAACAGTCTGCTCATCGGTATACCGGTAGCTCTTTACAATCTCTTTCACACTTTCACGCTGTCCGTTAAACAAAGTCATAATCCTCACCCAGTTACTTGGCGCACCTACATCCATTGCATTTGCATAAGTCTGTACCGAAGGCCTGGTTTCATAAACCCCTGTTTCCAGAAAGCGTGGAACCGTATCATTCGCATTGGTAGCGGCGATAAACTGTTTGACAGGCAAGCCCATTTTATAAGCTAACAAACCCGCAGCGATATTCCCGAAATTACCACTAGGCACAGCAAAGACTACCTCTCTTTTACCCTTTCTGAAAAGCTGGGCTACTGCATTAAAATAATAAAAGGTTTGCGGAATTAAACGCGCTATATTAATCGAATTTGCAGAAGTAAGTCTCATTTTACTATTCAGCTCGTCATCAGCAAAAGCCTGTTTAACCAAATGCTGACAATCATCAAAAGTCCCGTCTATTTCTATTGCACGGATATTTTGCCCATTGCTGCACAATTGCAACTCCTGAATCTCACTCACTTTTCCCTTAGGATATAAAATCGTTACCCTGGTATTCGGCACCCCCAAAAACCCAAGTGCTACCGCCCCCCCGGTATCTCCCGAAGTAGCAACCAGCACATCCAGCAATTGCTCATTATCCTTTAAAAAATAAGCCATTACCCTGCTCATAAACCTTGCCCCGAAATCTTTGAAAGCCAATGAAGGCCCATGAAACAATTCCAGCACATAAGTATCCTCATCCAGCGGATGCAAAGGGGCTTCAAAATTGATGGCATCATCAATAATTGCCTTTAAATCATTTGCAGGGATATCATCCTGTAACAAAGCTGAACTCACTTTATAAGCAATTTCACGCAGCGTATACCGGTCAAGGTGCTGAATAAAATCCTGATCAAGTGCAGGGATTTCCACAGGCATATATAAACCTTTATCCTGTGGCATACTATTGAAAACAGCAGATTGGAAATCTATTTTCAGGTCGTGGTTATTCGTACTGTATAATTTCATGTTCGCGTTTTTTAATCAAGTATAACCGGGCCTTTTTTATTAACCGATGATACAAATGAAAGACTGTTAATCTGAATGGATTTTAATTGTTTTTGAAGTGCCTGTGTAATTAAATGTGCTGTATCCTGATCTTTGGTCAGTGCGAAAACAGAAGGCCCCGAACCGGAAATCCCGAAACTCACGGCGCCCATCTCCATCGCTATACTTCTCATTTTATAAAAATCAGGGATCAGAATAGACCGCGTAGGCTCCACCAGCACATCCACCATACTCCGGCCAATCAAATCATAATCATTCGTAAACAAGCCCGTTACCAAACCAGCTACATTTCCCCATTGCTTCACCGCATCTTTCAATAAAACCTTAGAACGGATCATTTGCCGCGCATCCTTAGTCGGAACATCTACCTCCGGATAAACAATTGCCGCACACATATCCTGTGGAAAAGGCAAGCTGATTACATCCAATGGCTCATAACTCCTAACTAGTACAAAACCACCCAGTAAAGCAGGCGCTACATTGTCTGCATGCCCATAACCGCAGGCCAGCTCTTCACCTTTCATCGCAAAAGGAACCAATTCCTGACTACTCAATTGATTGTCAAACAAGGTATTAACCGCAAACAATCCAGCCACTGTACTTGCAGAACTTGAGCCCAGCCCACTTCCGATAGGCATCTTTTTATGCAATTCTATATCAATTCCAATATCGGTACGTCCAATATGTTTCAGGTAATCCTGTACACTCGCACTCACCGTATTTTTATCTGGATTAAGCGGTAACCGGCCATCATCACCCGTAATTTTAGAAATAATTACACCTGGTTTATCCGTAACCCGCATTACCACTTCATCACCCGGCGCATTCACTGCAAAACCCAAAACATCGAACCCGCAAACTACATTCGCTACGGTTGCCGGAGCAAAAACTTTTACTGTATTTCTCATTTCTTACCCACATTTATGATGTCCGCAAATACACCAGCGGCAGTCACTTCTGCACCTGCACCAGGCCCTTTAATCACTAAAGGACGATCTTTGTAACGGTCTGTAGTGAAAGAGATAATATTATCACTGCCCGAAAGCATGTAGAAAGGATGGCTGTCATCAACCATTTGCAAGTTAATAGTCACTTTTCCTTCTTCTAGTTTTCCGATATACCGCAGTACTTTATTTTCAGCTGCCGCTTTGTTCTTCAAATCTTCAAAGTAAGCCGCATTGTTTTCCAGTTCCTGATAAAAATCTGCTACACTAGCCGCAGCCAGACAAGCCGGCGGCAACATACTTTCTAACTGCACATCTGCTTCTTCTAAAGGATACCCCGCATCTCTTGCCAGGATCAGCATTTTGCGCATAAAATCTTTTCCATTCAAATCATCACGGGGATCTGGTTCAGTATACCCTTTATCCTGTGCTTCTTTTACGATTTCGTGGAAAAGCACGTCATTTTTAAAGTTATTAAAGATGAAAGAAATTGTACCCGAAAGGATCGCTTCAATACTGAAGATATTATCTCCGCTTAACATCAGATCTTTTAAAGTACGGATGATCGGAAGACCTGCCCCTACATTCGTTTCATAATGAAAATCGACCCCATAAGTACGTGCAGCGTTTTTAAAAGCAGCATATTGCTCATATTCGGCCGAGTTTCCAATCTTATTACAAGTAACAAGCGAGATACTGGATTCCAGTATTTCCTGGTAAAAGTTAACCGGATTACCACTCGCAGTATTGTCTACAAAAACACAGTTTGGCAAATTCATCGCCTTCATCTGTTTCACGAAGGAAGCTAAATCTGCTGGTTCCGCATTCCTGCTCAGTTCATTTTCCCAATCTGCAAGGTTCATCGCTGTTTTACTCAGGTACATCTCCCGCGTGTTACTAACACCCATCACCTTTACTTCAAGGTCATTGTTCTGTGCAAGTAACGGACTTTGAACTAACAACTGACGGAACAAAGTTTTACCGATGTTTCCGGTACCCAGGCAAAACACATGCAGCGTTTTCTTCAGGTTTTCAAAGAAAGCTTCATGCACCGCATTTACGGCTTTTGACAAGTCTGTTTTTGATAAAATAACCGATATATTATATTCTGAAGATCCCTGCGCAATTGCACGCACATTGACCCCGTTTCTACCTAAAGCATGGAACAATTTTCCAGACATACCTGGTGTATGTTTCATATTCTCCCCCACAATAGCCAGTACAGCCAATCCATTTTCTACCTCCGGATATTCCAGTTTTTTAGCCTGTAATTCCAGTTCAAATTCCTTACTGATGATAGCCAGCGCACTTAAAGCATCCGCAGGTTTCACTGCGAAAGTGATACTATGTTCAGAAGAAGATTGTGTAATTAATACCACGTTAATCTGTTCTCTGGATAAAAGAGAAAACAACCTGCCACTGAAACCAGCCTTCCCAACCATTCCGCTACCCGACAAATTCAGGATACTGATTTCATCAATAGAAGAAATTCCCTTGATAGGAAAAGTTGAGGTATTAACCCCATGGCGTATATAAGTACCCTTAAAGTCTTTATTAAAAGTATTCTTGATGACGATTGGTATTTTCTTTAGAAAAGCCGGGGTCATGGTTGGCGGATAAATCACTTTTGCGCCAAAATACGACAGCTCCATAGCTTCTGTATAGCTCAGCTCTGGTAAAGAAAATGCTTTTTCCACGATCCTTGGATCAGCAGTCAGCATTCCATCTACGTCAGTCCAGATTTCAATCTCATTTACATTCAGGGCGGAACCCCATATTGCAGCTGTAAAATCACTGCCACCGCGTCCCAAAGTTGTGGTTCTTCCTTCGGTATTGCTGGCTATAAATCCGGTTACAAATAATAGTTTATCTCTATTCGCTTCATAAAAGTCCTGAATCAGCAGTTCTGTTAAAGGCGTATTTACTTTAGCCTGTCCAAAATTACTATCAGTTTTAATCAGTTCAGCCCCATCTACACATTGTGCATTCGGGAAGTCCTGTTTAGCCACATGGCTAATCATAAACGCAGAACAGCGTTCTCCGAAACTCAGAATCAGATCTTTGGTCTGAGGGCTTAGTTCTTTTAAATGATAAACTGATTGCAAAACATCTTCCAGCTCATTGAAGTAAATCTTCAACCTGGTAAATACTGGGTTTTGTGCAGCTGCCGGAAGCAACGTTCTCACCACCTCGAAATGTTTTTCTTCGATTTCTTTAAGCGCTGCAGTATAGTCTTCTGCCACCTGTGCTTTTTCTGCCATTGCCTGGAGCAGATTAGTTACCCCGCTCATTGCTGAAAGTACAACTACCGGATAATCACCCTGTTCCCTTTCTTTGAGGATACTGATCAGGGTTCGTATACCTGATGCCGATCCTACTGAAGTACCGCCGAATTTTAGAATGTTCATAGTTTTAATTGTTAATCTATTTTTTTATAGGTATTGGTTTTAACCTGTACTCCCGGGCATTTCAGTCCCGGATAAGCTCAGGCAGGTTTAGGTTCAGGTTCAAAAAAAAAGCGCCTTCCGGTTTAAAGGAAGGCGCTTTTTTATGGTTTTTTATTATTCTTATTATACCAATATACACCCGCCTCCGGCTTTCCCGGTGGTGGTAATAATAATGGATGTAAGTGTTGAATTATTTATCATATGTCTAACAATATTGCTTCGGTATTGCTATACCCTAAAGTAAAGTTATATTTTCCTAATAAGCAAGAGAATATGAAAAAAAAATATCAGGAAATAAATATAACAGACTAAAATTAATTCAGTGTTCTCAAAAAGCACCCTCCTGTTTTTTACTTACCTTTACTGCGTAAATTATGCAAGGACTAGTAATAAAATCAACAGGGAGCTGGTATTTGGTTCATGGAGAAGATGACCGTGATTATCAATGCAGGATTAAAGGAAAATTCCGGATCAAAGGAATTCAGACCACCAATCCTGTTGCAGTTGGAGATCAGGTAGACTTCGAGATGGAGCCTAATTCTGAAAATGGAGTTATTTATAAACTTCATCCCCGGAAAAACTATATCATCAGAAAATCAATTAACTTATCAAAACAGGCGCAGATTATCGCAGCCAATATAGACGAGGCCTTTCTGGTGGTTACACTCGCCTCTCCACGTACTTCGCTTGGCTTTATAGACCGCTTTTTAGTAACCGCAGAGGCTTATAGCATTCCTTCGGTATTAATCTTCAATAAACTGGACTTATACAACGAAGACGGGCTGGAAGTATTAGCAGACTATAAAAACATCTATGAAAACCTGGGTTATCCATGTTATGAAGTTTCTGCCACCGAAGGAACAAATATGCCTTTGATAGAAAGTTTATTAAAAGATAAAACAACCCTGTTTTCTGGGCACTCAGGCGTAGGAAAATCAAGTCTGATTAATGTACTGCTCCCAGACCGTAATATCAAGACAGGTGAGATCTCTGAGTCTAGTGATAAAGGACAGCACACCACAACCTTTGCCGAAATGCATACCCTGCCTTTTGGTGGTTACCTGATCGATAGTCCGGGTATCAGAGAACTGGGTATTTATGATATTAAACCAGAAGAACTGAGCCATTACTTTAGAGAGATGCGCGATATGATGCATCAATGTAAGTTTCACAATTGCCGCCACATCAACGAACCTAGTTGTGCAGTTTTAGAGGCCGTTAAAACCGGAGAAATTGAAAGCAGCCGCTATGAAAGTTACCTGAGTATGTACCATGGCAATGAAACCAGGGCTTAAACATTCATGAGAGCAGTTATACAAAGAGTTACGCAGGCAAGTTGCCAGGTAGATGATGAGATAACCGGTTCAATTGAAAACGGATTACTCGTTTTACTGGGCATTGAAGAAGCCGACGGACAGGAAGACCTGGAATGGCTTGCTGCCAAAATATTCAACATCCGGATCTTTAGTGATGCGAAAGGATTGATGAATAAATCGCTTGCAGATATAGATGGAAATATTTTACTGATCAGTCAGTTTACCTTATTTGCAGCAACTAAAAAAGGAAACAGGCCCGGATTTACCAGAGCTGCAAGGCCAGATCAGGCTATTCCACTTTATGAGGCCATGATTAAACAACTCAGTACTTTATCTGGCAAGCCTGTACAAGCGGGCATTTTTGGGGCAGATATGAAAATTAGCCTGCTCAATGACGGGCCGGTCACGATATTAATTGATACTAAAAACAAAGAATAAATGACGATACAGGAAGCACAGGATACCGTTGATCAATGGATCAATACAACCGGGATCCGTTATTTCAACGAATTGACCAATACGGCCATATTAATGGAAGAAGTGGGTGAAGTAGCCCGTATTATGTCCCGTAAATATGGTGAGCAATCTTTCAAGAAAAGTGATGAAGCTGCAGACCTTGGCGATGAAATGGCCGATGTCTTATTTGTGCTGATCTGCCTGGCTAACCAAACTGGTATTAACCTGACTGAAGCTATGGAGAAAAACCTGATAAAAAAGAGTATCAGAGATGCCGACAGGCATAAAAATAATGAGAAGCTGAAATAAAGCAACAGAGCCAGTTAAAAAAACAAGGACCTTGTTTTTTTAACTGGCTCTGTTGCTTTTTATAATTGTGCTTTAATCTTCTGAGCGGCTTCCTGCAGCTCTTCCTGCGTAGGATTCAGCTTCGCTTTACTAAAGTTCATATCTCCCACTGCATTCATAGGGATCAAATGGATATGTACATGAGGTACTTCCAGACCAATAACGGCCATTCCTACTTTTACACATGGAAAAGCTTTCTTTAGCGCGACTGCCACAATCTTTGCAAATAAGGTAAGTCCGAAATAACTTTCTTCGTCCATATCAAATATATAATCAATTTCCTTTTTAGGGATTACCAGTACATGGCCCATAGTTAAAGGACTAACATCTAAAAACGCCATAAATTCTGTCGTTTCGGCTACTACATGTGCGGGAATTTCTCCGGCTACGATCTTGGAAAATATACTTGACATATAAAATGATTATCTGGTGATTTCTAATATTTCAAATTCGATTTTACCTGCAGGAACTTCAATTTCAGTTTTGTCCCCTACCGATTTACCTAGTAAACCTTGTGCAATCGGAGATTTAACAGAGATTTTTCCGGTTTTAAGGTCGGCTTCAGTTTCAGCCACCAGCTGGTAGCTCATTGTTGCACCGTTTTTAAGGTTCTTTATTTTAACGATCGATAAAGCCAGCACTTTAGTCAGGTCTAATTTCGATTCATCAATTAATCTTGCAGACGCAAGTGTAGTCTTCAATTTAGATATTTTTGCTTCATGCAGACCTTGCGCTTCCTTAGCAGCATCGTACTCCGCATTTTCAGATAGATCGCCTTTATCTCTTGCTTCAGCTATAGCTTTGGAGATCAATTGTCTCCCCGTAGTAGTTAAGTAATGTACTTCTTCTTTTAGCTTATCTAATCCTTCCTGAGTGTAGTATGTTACCTCTGTCATAGCTTAATTTATTATTTGTAAAACCTTTAAAATACAAACAAGACTATACTGGCAATAAGCCCACATAGTCTTGCTTCAATTAAAACGAAGATAACAGGCAATTCTTACAAAAGCAAATCTTTTGATTTGAATTGTTTGCAAAGCCTTTAAAGTCCCTTTAATATTTATCGAATAACTTGTTTACAGGCTTAAAACGATTACTTTTGAAAATCTGCCTGAATTCAGTTATCTGTTTTAGCGCCTGTTTAAATTTGAAGAATAAAATTTAAACAGGCCGTAAAATATGGAATACATGAATTCAGACAGGTATTGAACGAATTATAAAAAAACATGATGCACAAAAACATTTTCAAGATAGCTACGCTATTTTTATTGGGAACCGTTACCACGCAAGCCCAGGAACTGTACATGCCACGTAATATCAAAGCAGCATTCGCTAACGGTACACGTGCGCTGGATGGCAAGCCTGGAAAAAACTACTGGCAGAATAAAGGAAAGTACGACATGACGATCACTGTCACTCCAAATGATAAATTAGTCAAAGGAACAGAAACTATTACGTATACGAACCATAGTCCTGATACGCTGAAGAAAATAACGATGAGGTTTGTCAATAACATGCACAAACCAGAAGCCCCAAGAGCAGGTTATGTAAGCAAAGATTATTTAACTACAGGACTGGATATCAGTTTATTTACGGTAGATGGCCAGAGTTACAATGTGGATAGCAAAGACTGGGGAACGACCTCAGACATTCAACTAAAGAATGCTTTAGCACCGGGCAAGACTGCTACTTTTAAAATTAACTGGAGTTATCCTTTGTCAAAAGTAAGCGGCAGAGAAGGCCAGATCGACAGTACTACCTTTTTTGTAGCCTATGCTTTCCCAAGGGTTTCAGTTTATGACGACTACAATGGATGGGATAAAATCCCGCATACCGACAGAACTGAATTCTATAATGATTTCAATGATTACCTGTTGACAGTAAAAGCACCTAAAAACTACGTAGTTTGGGCCACAGGCGATCTAAAGAACCCCGATGAGGTATTACAACCTAAATTCGCAGATAAGCTTAAAAAGTCTTATATCAGCGAAGAAGTTGTATCTATCGCTAATGCCCAGGAAATGGCTAATGGTGAAGTAACCAAACAGAACGAATGGAATACCTGGAAATTTACTGCAGATCATATTACTGATGTAACCTTTGCCCTGAGTAATCATTATTTATGGGATGCAGGAAGTGTAGTCGTTGATAAGAAAACCGGCAGAAGAACAAGTGTGCAATCTGCTTATGACAGCAAAGCTGAAGACTTTTCACATGCTGCAACCTGGACTAAACTAGCCTTAGACTGGTTTTCAAATAACTGGCCAGGTGTTCCTTACCCTTTCTCAAAAATGACCGCAGTCCAGGGTTTTGCTGATATGGAGTTCCCGATGATGGTGAATGACAGCAGTACTCCGGATATGGAATTCAGCCAGTTTGTATTGAACCATGAGATTGCGCATACTTATTTCCCTTTTTACATGGGTACGAACGAAACCCGTTATGCGCACATGGATGAGGGCTGGGCAACGACTTTAGAATACCTGATCGGTCAGCAACAACTTGGTAAAGAAAAAGCAGATCAGAATTACAAGAAATTCAGAGTAGAAAGATGGATTAAAGACTCTTCTACAGAAGAGGATCAGCCAATTATTACTTTATCTACCCAGGTATCAGGTTCAGGTTATGGCAATAACGCTTACGTGAAGCCTTCGCTGGCTTACCTGGCTTTAAAAGATATGTTCGGGGATGTATTGTTTAAGAAATACCTGCATGCTTATATGGATCGCTGGAATGGAAAACACCCTATTCCATGGGATTTCTTCAACACAATCAATGATGTTTCCAAACAAGACTTAAACTGGTTCTGGAACAACTGGTTTTTCAGCAATAACTATATTGATCTGGCTATTGACAAAGTAACGATCAAAGGCATGACTTATAATATATCCATCCAGAACATTGGTGGTTTTGCGATACCTTTCGATATTAAAGTAACCTATGCTGACGGAACAACCCATGTGATCCATGAAACTCCAGCCGTGTGGAAATTCAACCAGAAAGCGATTAACATTCAATTTACTGCCGACAAGCCAGTGACATCAATGGTGTTGGATGGTGGTATTTATATGGATGCCAAGCCATCAGATAACAGCTGGAACAAGTAATTCCAACTGCATAAAAAGCCCTGCCGTGTTGCACTGCCCCAAAAAGATGGACGCTATTTTGGGGCAGTGCAACACGGCAGGGCTTTTTATATTTTATCTCTTTTGCTAACTTCCTGTGTCATTCTGAAAGTCAGGAAACCGAGTAAAGCAGCCACAATTACAATTGCAGCCCAGATTACCCAGCCAGGAATCCCATCCCCTTTTGCAACCTTACTTTTTTCCAGTGGTTTTTGATATAAAGGATTAGCAGAAACCGATTGATAGTTCAGCGGTTTTAACTCCTGCTGCAAGCTATCTCCAAAAAACTTCAGGTCATAGTCTGGTGCGATTGCTTTTCCATCTCCAAATAGAATTTTATAATCCTGATCTTTTTCAAGATAGCTGATTAAACTTTGACTCAATTGATAACCATTGACTTTATGGAGTAGCAATGGTGGATTATCACCGTTCACAATTTCAAGTTCTAAATGGTTTGTTTTAGCAGAAAAATACAGGTTAGGAATCGCTGAAGTACTGATGAAGGTATCTGCGACCAGTGATTTTTCCTTCTGATGTACCGCATATACCCTGATGTTCCGTTTATAGTACTTTTGTCCGGCAATTTCCAGATGCAGTTTATTCAATTGATAAGGTGCATTAAAACGTACCGTTATATAACTCACCTGGGCACTATCCCGCTGATGAATCAAAGGTTTTTTAAGCTGAACATAAACAGGCGGAATACTTTGCTGTCTGTAAATACCTGCTTGTAAAATCGCAACCGGCTCTTTATTTTCATTGTTGATCTGTATCCGGAGATACCGGTAAGAACTGGAAGGGAAATTCAGCTGCTGCTGATAAGTTCCGTTACCTGGTTCATCAGCAACTGCTTCTTCTAAAGATATATTCTCTTTAATGGCGTACCATTTTTTAAGATCATCACTTCCTGATAAGTTTACATTTCTTTTAACAGAAGCATTGCGCAACTGCAAACTTAATTGGTTAATGGTGAGGTGAGCCGCATTTTCCACGATAAAAGTAGTCACAGTATCTACTTCTGCCAATGCTTTCAATTTTGGAAAAGCAATAAAACTCCGCTGATCTTTAAAAACCAGTTGATTTCCAAAAATATAAGGCGAAAACTGTTTCTTCTGATTCAATATCCTGATATCGCCAAGATTTGCCTGAGCCCCGGCAATGAGTCCGGGACTTAAATCAACCCGGTAAAACCCATCTGCTTCTACTTTTGGCAGTTTCGCCTGATACTTGAATGTTTGCTGTGCAAATACACTAAAAACACTCAGTAAAAGGGCCAGCGTTAAAAAAAACTGTTTATTCATCTTTATGGGGTTCATCTGCGGCAATAATTTTTTTAACCTTTTGGTACATAAACGAAATGATCAGCAGTATTACTCCCAGGAAGAAGAATGCTGCAATTTTACCTGCAGGTGGGATATTGCTGATGTCAAATATAAATAGCTTTACTAAAGTAAGCGCAAACAGACTGAGCGAAATAATACGCAGTATAAGGTACTTATGTCGCATTCCCAGCCACATCATCGCAAATGACAATAATCCCCACAATACCGGAAGACCTGTTTTGATATAAATCCTCTCTACATTGCTGATTGGATTAGTAGCTGAATAAAACAACACATTACTGATTAAGCTGACTTCCAGACTTAAGAACAGAACAATTGAACCTGCCAAAACCCAGGCTGCTATTTTCTTCCATGTTTCTGGCAGTAAGGTTCTGGCGATCTGGATCAGCTGATGAAACAATAATCCGATAAATAACGCGCCAATCCAATGGGCTATAAAATGAAATGATGCGACTTCCTGACGAACAAGTATAGCTTCCTGCAGATCGAAAAACCCAACCATAAAGAACAGATAAACTGCAATGCAAGTACTGATCAGGACCGCACTTATTCTCCAGTTTAACCGGAGTGCTTCTCTTTTTTTAGCTAAAAACAGATATAGGTAGAGGAATACTGAGGCATACAAGATTACATATAAGCTATTTAAAGAAGTATGTGGGAACCTGTTGGAGAACTGGTGGTTAACTTCCAGCAATCCGCTTAAAAACAGCAGTACAATGGCTGTATATTTAATAAATACAGGATTTAAGATATCACCGTTATGGGTTTCTCCGTCAATTTCTGGCTTTTGATAAAGAACATATAATAAGTATGAACTGACTGCAGCAAACAATGTGGTAATAAATCCTTTGTTGATCAGCACATTGACTGCTATTGCTGAATCACCATAAATTGCTGCCCAGTCCATGAACAGACTTAAAAGCATTAATGCCCAGATAATTTGTGAAGCCAGCTGCATTAAATAGATATGTGATTTTTTATACAGCCAGTAAAGCAACACAGTTTCTGCTGCCCAGAATAACGTAATATAATGACCATGTAATTGAATTGGGCCGGCAACCGATATAAAGGTCAGCGTAATCCCAATCAAAAGGTAAAGCACATTGGTATCCACCTTCTTATTTTTAAACAGCAGGTAAGATAACAGCAAGTTGATGACTGCTAAACTTACCGCAAAAAGCCCTCTGAACTGCTCCTGGTGCATTCCGGTGAGCAAGAATAAACCTGCACCAAAATATAGGGCAGTATTGGCCAGCAGAATGGTAAAATCAGAGCCGATAAATGTTTTATTCTCTCTGACATTATACGCTACGTTGATCCCAAAGAATAGCAGGTATAGAATACTGGCATATAGAAATCCAATCCCATAACTCGCAACTGGCATGCTGAACAGGCTTGCTGAAAACATGAGTATAGTGAGTATAAAGGTCGAAACATTGAGGAAACGCCACGATTTTCGGTAAGCAATTACCAGCAGTCCTGCATTGAGGATCACCAGGTAAATAAACAGACCATGGTAATTAGCATGACCAGTACTCACCATTAATGGACTGGTTAAACCACCCACTAAAGCAATAACAGCCACTTCCTGCCGGTCGTAGAGCAGTGAAAGCGCGACGGCAAAACAGGTTATTCCAATCAAAATAATGAAGGATGTGGTTTGATTGAACAGCTGAAATTGGTGAAAGGCCAGCGTAATGGTAAAATATAAAACTGCAATCCCTCCCCCTACTAAAACAGAGCTGAATGCTTTATAAGAATTACGCATCCAGTGTGCGATACCAATTAAAATACCACCGCAAAGTACACCAATCCCAACACGGCCTACCGGGCCTATCCAATTGCTGTCAATTGCAAATTTCACAAAGTAACCGATAGCTAGTACCAGTATCGCAATACCAATTTTATTGATCAAATTCTCTCCAATGAATTTCTCCAGGTCAGGATGTTTCTCAAAGAAGGAAAGTTCTGGTGCTGCGGGCTCGCGCTGAACAGGTTGTTGAACCAGTTGCGGTGTATTTTCTTCAGTTAAGAGTTCATTGTAAATATTAGCTGGTGTATCGTGAACAACTTCAGGCTCATGAACGGCCTCTGGCTGTTGTATGGTTTCTTCAGGAACAACTGATTCCTGAGCTTCCTCCTGAACAGGTTTGGGTATGAAATCGCGTACAGGATCAGGATGAAGATCTTTTTTAGTCTTATAGGGTGGCGGAACAAGCGGAATTGCTGGTGCCTGAAATTGCGTTGCGCCCCAGTCTACCGGCCTCATTTCTTGTGGTTCTGGTTCCGCGGCAGCACTTTCTGGCGGAACATAACCGGGTCTGCTTTGCTTTAAAAGCTCCTGAAATTCAAAAATCCGGTATTCAAGCCGCCCGACTCTCTCGTTCAGACTGCTTTTAGTAGTGGCAATCATCACAATGATGACAACCAGTAAGATGACATAAAGAAACTCCATGAATGATGCGTTTGTTGATAAAGATAATATTTAAGTTCAAAGCAAAACATTTCAGGCAATAAAAAACCCGGCCATTTACGTAACCGGGTCTGACATAAAATATCTTTTCGCGCTAAACCTGCTCCAGCTTATCAGCAAGCACCTCAGAAATCTTTCTATAAGAATCAAAAGTCCATCCACCAACATGTGGCGTCAAAATAACCTTATCAGATTCTTTCAGTTCAGTAAACCAGTCTTGTTCTGCCAATGCCGGGAATTTTTCAACTTCCAGTACATCCAGCCCTGCGCCTGATATCTTACCAGATTTAATCGCTGCCAACACCGCTTTAGTATTCACAATTTCGCCTCTGGCTGTATTGATGAAAAATATATTCTTTTTGAAATGGTATAAATATTCCTCATCCACCATTTGCCTGGTTTCCGAAGTCAATGGAATATGTAAACTCAGCACATCACTGTGTTTAACGATTTCTTCCATGCTGCATTCCTGCGCATAAGCATCAGAAAAGCCTGTTTTATATTTATCATAAGCGAGCACTTTCACCTCAAAGCCCGAAAGCTTTCTGGCCATACTGCTTCCCATAAAACCATACCCGATAATCCCGACAGTTTTGCCTTTCAGCTCCCATCCACGGTTACCTTCTCTATCCCAGATTCCGTTTCTGATCTCTATATCAGCCTTGCGGTGAGTATTGATCAGTGAAAGCAACATCCCCATCGCATGTTCCCCTACTGCATCCCTGTTACCTTCTGGTGCATTCAGCAACTTAATATTCCGCTCCTTCGCATAAGCCTCGTCGATATTATCCAACCCCGCTCCTGCTCTGGCCACAAATTTAAGCCCCGGTGCAGCTTCCATCAGCTCCCTGTCTATCTTAAACTTTGTCCGTACTGCAATACCATCATATCCTGAAATCACCGCCAGCGTTTCTGCCCTGGTGATTAATGGACGATCGTCTACTTCATAACCTAATTGTTCTGCCCTGCTTTTGAATACAGGATGTAAATCATCAACAATTAAAATTTTACCGTTCATCTGTTTTATAATTATAACGCCAGCTTAGTGACCAGCTGCGTAAGGGTAATAAAATCTTCTACACTCAATTGCTCTGCTCTTTTTTCAAAATAGATATTGTCATCCATTTTAACCTTAGGCAATACACCAGACAAAGCATTTCTTAATGTTTTTCTACGCTGATTAAATCCGGCTTTGACCACAGTCCAGAATAATTTCTCATCGCAATCCAAAGTCACTCTCTCATTTCTGCTCAAACGGATCACGCCCGAATTCACTTTAGGAGGTGGATTAAAAGTTCCCGGTTTTACAGAAAATAAATAATCAATATTATAATAGGCCTGGATCAGCACACTTAGAATCCCATAATCTTTTGTTCCGCTTTTAGATGCACAGCGTTCTGCAACTTCTTTTTGAAACATGCCTACCATCTCTACTACATTTTCTCTGTGTTCCAAAACCTTAAATAAGATCTGTGAAGAAATATTATAAGGGAAATTACCTATTATGGCGTATTTACCGGAAAATACTTTTTTCAGATCCATTTTCAAAAAATCCCCGTTAATTAACCTTTCGCCCATTTGCGGATACTTCTCATTTAAGAAATGATAGGATTCCACATCGATATCGATCATAAAGGTTTCCAGGTCTTTTCTTTCCAGCAGAATATCTGAAAGGATACCCATACCCGGCCCTACTTCAAGCACCTGACTGTATTGATCGGTATGGACAAGACCGTCTACAATTTTAGCTGCTATTTTTTTATCGGTCAAAAAATGTTGCCCTAAATGTTTTTTCGCCCTTACCAAACTCATATGATTGCTGTTATATTTTATTAATCGAAAGAAGCCAAGACTTCTAAAAGGTGCAAAATAACTAAAGTTTACGAGTTCAACCTAATTATTAGCAATGAAGCCTTAGCTAAGTAACACTAATCAGCAAGGTTACTGGCTATATTGTCCAGCAGTTTGATACGGGTTTCAAGCGGGTTTGATACGGGCCGAGGCGTTTCAAACCCATATCAAACTCCAGCAGAAACCCGCCAGTTACCCTCCTGTTCAGTCTGCTTTCAACTACTCATCCTTTATCACCTATGCTCACAGCCCGAATAGCTATAATTACCAGTTCTAAACAGATCGCCCTTAAAAACAGCACGTTTTCTAATGAATTTCTGTATTTTGCGCAAATTTTCATTTGAGCATGAGCAATAAAATCAAAATAGGTATCAGTATAGGTGATGTAAACGGCATAGGTTTGGAAGTAATACTGAAAACTTTAGCCAATAACAGTATTCTGGATTACTGCACTCCTATCGTTTATGGACATACAAAAGTAGCCTCTTACCATAGAAAAGCACTGGGTTTAGGTGATTTCAGTTTCAATGTAATCAATGATGCCGAAGCAGCTAATCCTAAAAAAGCAAATATGATTAACTGCTGGGAAGAGGATGTAAAGATCGAACTGGGTGTAGCCAATGAAATTGGCGGAAAATATGCCTTGTTATCTTTAGAAAGAGCAACAGAAGACCTGATCAAAGGAAATATTGACGCTTTAGTCACTGCTCCGATCAATAAACATACGATTCAAGCGGAGAATTTTAAATTCCCTGGCCATACAGAATACTTGCAGGAACGTACCGGCAGCTCTGATGTAATGATGTTTTTATTGAGTGAAGATATTCGTGTAGGCGTAGTTACGGGTCATATTCCTGTTTCTAAAGTTGCAGAAAGTATCACGAAGGAAAGTATTGTTAAAAAACTTTTGCTGATCAATAAGAGTCTGAAAAGAGATTTCTGGATTGAGAAACCAAGAATTGCCGTATTAGGGTTAAATCCGCATGCTGGTGACAATGGTTTGCTGGGCAGTGAAGAACAGGATATTATTATGCCTGCGATTCAGGAAGCGTTTGATTCTGGTGTAATTTGCTTTGGACCTTACCCTGCGGATGGATTTTTTGGCAAAGGTGCTTATAAACAATTCGATGCGGTACTGGCGATGTATCATGACCAGGGCTTAATCCCTTTCAAGACCATTGCTTTCGGAACTGGTGTAAACTTTACTGCCGGAATGAAATATGTACGTACCTCTCCTGATCATGGTACAGGCTTCGATATTGCTGGAAAAGACCTGGCAGATCCATCTTCTTTTATAGAAGCACTTTTTGCGGCAACACACATTGTAAAACACAGACGTGAACAGGACGAACTGTTAAGCAACCAGTTAAGAAGCGGCGGAAAAATTATAGAAACTGCGGCAGATGTGAAGGATGATGCAAATTAACGACAATATTATTTCTAAAACATTTCAGAAGTATCAAATTAATTCATACATTTGCGGGCTAAAATTTTGTTACAATTGAAACCTTTAAAACAATTTTCGATCCCGTTTACTGGCTTAAAAATTGGCAAGCATCAATTTGATTTTGAGATTGATAACAGCTTTTTTGACGCATTCGAATACTCTTTGGTAAAAAAGGGGGATTTGAAAGTTACGGTAGAATTGGATAAACAGGAGACAATGCTGATTTTGAAAATTCGCATTGCCGGAACAATAAAGCTTGATTGTGATAAATGTTTAGCTGAATTTGATGCCCCTCTGGATATTTCAGAAAGGCAGATTGTAAAATTCGCTGAAGATGAGCTGGAGAGTGATGATTTAGAAATCATCGTATTGAATAAAAAAGAAAGTAGCATCGATATCGCGGAGATTCTTTATGAATTTATCACAGTATCGGTACCCTATATAAAAATTTGTGAGCAGAACGGCAATGGTGCCAAATGCGACAAAGAGATGATTGAAAGACTTGAAAGTCTGGCTAATCCTTCTCAACAAGAAGAAAATACAACAAGTGCTGACCCACGTTGGGAAGCATTAAAAAAATTAAAATAATAATTAAATAAATCAGCAATGGCACATCCAAAACGCAAGATCTCTAAAAGTAGAAGAGATAAAAGAAGAACACACTATAAAGCGGTAGCTCCTTCTTTATCTACTTGTCAAACTACAGGTGCAATCCACATTCCTCACCATGCATACAATGTTGATGGGAATTTGTACTACAACGGTAAACTGGTTATTGAAAACACCTCTATAGGTTAATTTTTCGGAGAAATTGTTTGTGTTTTCAGCTTCATTAAGTTTAACTTAGGCGCTTGAAAAAAAAGGCAATAATGCTTTATTCACAAACTGATTTTTTACTATGAAAATAGGTCTCGATATAATGGGCGGAGACTATGCTCCCAAAGCAAACGTTTTGGGAGCAATAGCTGCTCATGAATTACTAGCGCCAAATGAGCATTTAGTGCTAATCGGCGATACTCAGCAAATTAAGCCTTTGCTCGCTGAAAATGGGTTCAATCCCGATCACTTTGAATATGTTCATACCGAAGAGGTAATTGGTATGGGCGAACATCCCACAAGAGCGATTGCTCAAAAACCAAACTCAAGTATTTCTCTGGGTTTCTCTATGTTAAAAAAAGGAGAAATCGATGCATTTGTCGGCGCAGGTAACTCTGGTGCGATGATGGTTGGCGCAGTTTTTAGTGTAAAAACTGTTCCTGGTATTATCAGACCTTGTCTGTGCACGATCGTACCCAAACTTGATGGAGGAAGAGGTTTAATGCTGGACGTTGGTGCAAATGCCGACTGTAAGCCTGACACTCTGCTCCAATTCGGCGTTTTAGGAAGTTTATATGCTGAAAATGTGATGCAGATAAACACCCCTAAAGTCGGCCTGATCAACATTGGTGAAGAAGATGAAAAAGGAAATATGTTAAGTCTGGCTACTTTTCCATTGATGAAAGAATGTAATCTCTTCAACTTCATTGGAAATATTGAGGGACGTGATTTATTCAACGAAAAAGCAGATGTAATTGTATGTGACGGGTTTACCGGAAACATTATGTTGAAATTAGCTGAATCGTTTTACATAATGACCATCAAGAAAGGACTTAAAGATGAGTTCTTCGACAGGTTTAATTATGAAAATTACGGTGGAAGTCCGGTTCTTGGAGTAAATGCACCTGTGATCATAGGTCATGGAATCTCCTCGCCTACCGCTGTAAAAAATATGATCTTTCAAGCGAGAGATATGATTACTACAGGTCTGGTGGAAAAAATACAAGATGCATTTAAATAAAATCTGACAACAAATGAGTAAAATTCACGCTGCTATTACTGCGGTTCAAGGTTATGTTCCTGATTATATCCTTTCTAATAAAGAGTTAGAGACGATAGTTGACACAACAGATGAATGGATCACCTCACGAACGGGTATTAAAGAGCGAAGAATATTAAAAGGTGAAGGATTAGGTACCTCTGACATGGCGGTTCACGCAGTGAACGGATTGTTAAAGAAAAGAGGTATTACTGCAGAAGAGATCGACCTGATTATCTTTTGTACCACGACTCCCGACATGCCTTTCCCAGCCACTGCAAATATTTTAGCCGATAAAATCGGTGCAAAAAATGCATGGGGTTTTGATTTACAGGCAGCCTGTTCTGGATTTATCTATGGGATTTCTACTGCTTCGCAATTTATCCAGTCAGGAAAACATCAAAAGGTATTGGTGGTGGGCGGCGATAAAATGTCGTCTATCATTGATTATACGGACAGAACAACCTGCATCATTTTTGGTGATGGTTGTGGTGCTGTGTTATTGGAACCTAATGATGAAGGTAATGGAATCATTGACTCTGTTTTAAAATCGGATGGTGCCGGAAGACAATTCCTGCATCAGAAAGCCGGCGGATCTGTTAAACCAGCTTCGCACGAAACGATTGATCAGAGAGAACATTTCGTTTACCAGGAAGGAAAAGCTGTTTTTAAATTTGCGGTAACTAATATGGCAGATGTAGCGGCCGAAATCATGGAGCGTAATCAGCTGAATGCTGAAGATGTGAAATGGTTAGTTCCACATCAGGCCAATAAAAGAATTATTGATGCTACGGCTTCAAGAATGGGCATAGGAGCTGAAAAAGTAATGATCAATATTGAACGTTACGGCAATACCACCAATGGAACCATCCCGCTTTGTTTATGGGAATGGGAAGACAAACTAAAAAAAGGGGACAATATTATTCTTGCTGCTTTTGGGGGTGGATTTACCTGGGGATCAGTATATATAAAGTGGGCTTACTAAATTTTATTACAAATAAAAATATTAACTTTGAGTCTTTAAAAGACCAATATCTTTTCAACAAAATACCTAAAAATGGATATCAAACAAATTCAGGAACTCATTAAATTTGTTTCTCGTTCGGGCGTCAATGAAGTTGCAATAGAACAAAAGGACTTCAAAATTACTATCAAAACTAATCAGACCCCAACAGTTATTACCACAACAGTCCCTGCGCAGGCAGTAGCACCACAGGTGTTACCATCTGCTCCAGCAGTACAACCTGTTGCTGTAACGGCAAACAACGCTTCGTCTGCTGCTGAGGCTGATGATTCTAAATATATTACTGTAAAATCTCCAATGATCGGAACTTTCTACCGTTCCTCGAGCCCTGAAAAACCTTCATTTGCAAATGTTGGTGATGAAATCGCTCCGGGTAAAGTTATCTGTATCATTGAGGCAATGAAATTATTCAACGAAATTGAAAGTGAAGTTTCTGGAAGAATCGTTAAAGTATTGGTTGATAACTCATCACCTGTAGAATACGACCAACCATTATTTTTAGTAGAACCTATGTAATATTTGCTTCTGGCAAATTATCATCTTATCAATTATATGTTTAAAAAAATACTAATTGCCAACAGGGGCGAAATTGCGTTACGTATTATTCGTACCTGTAAGGAAATGGGCATTAAAACTGTTGCAGTTTATTCAACTGCTGACAGGGAGAGTCTCCATGTTCGTTTCGCGGATGAAGCTGTTTGTATAGGCCCACCTCCGAGTAAAGATTCTTACTTAAGTATCCCAAATATTATTTCAGCTGCTGAATTAACCAATGCAGATGCGATTCATCCAGGCTACGGCTTTTTATCTGAGAACGCTAAGTTCTCTTCTGTTTGCAGAGACTATGGAATTAAGTTCATTGGTGCTACACCAGAACAGATCAATTCTATGGGAGATAAAGCTTCCGCTAAAGAAACGATGAAAAAAGCTGGCGTACCTACTATCCCTGGTTCTCAGGGTTTGCTGGAAAGCGTAAAAGAAGGTATTGTCTTAGCCAATGAAATCGGATATCCTGTAATCCTTAAAGCAACTGCCGGTGGTGGTGGCCGTGGAATGCGTGTGGTATGGAAAGATGAAGACTTCGAAAATGCATGGGACAGTGCAAGACAGGAATCTGGCGCTGCTTTTGGAAATGACGGTTTATATTTAGAAAAGTATATCGAAGATCCACGCCACATTGAAATCCAGATTATTGGTGATCAATATGGTAAAGCTTGTCACTTATCTGAGCGTGACTGTTCTATTCAGCGTCGTCACCAGAAATTGGTTGAAGAAGCTCCATCTCCTTTCATGACTCCGGAATTGAGAGAACGTATGGGTGAGGCTGCAATTAAAGGAGCCACTGCTGTATCTTATGAAGGTGCTGGAACCATCGAATTTTTGGTTGATAAACACCGTAACTTCTACTTCATGGAGATGAATACGCGTATCCAGGTAGAGCATCCGGTTACAGAAGAAGTAATCAACTATGATTTAATTAAAGAACAGATTAAGGTAGCTTCAGGCGTTCCGATCTCTGGTAAAAACTATCTTCCGAACATGCATGCGATTGAATGCAGGATCAATGCGGAAGATCCGTTTAATAACTTCAGACCTTGTCCTGGAAAAATCACTAATTTCCATTCTCCGGGTGGACATGGGGTGAGGGTGGATACGCATGTTTATGCAGGCTATCAGATTCCTTCTAACTATGATTCGATGATCGCTAAGCTGATCTGTGTTGCACAAACACGTGAAGAAGCCATCAGTACCATGGAACGTGCGCTAAGTGAGTTTGTAATCGAGGGTGTAAAAACTACAATCCCTTTTCACTTGCAATTGATGAAAGATCCGAACTTCAGAGCAGGAAATTTCACCACTAAGTTCATGGAAACATTTGTTTTTTCTGAATAAATCCGAATAAAGACATCTAATTATTATATTTAAAACGTAAATACCATTCTAATAAAATAGAATGGTATTTTTGTTTTACAAATAACTTACATGAGTGATAATAAAGCGCAGGACCTTATAGGGGCCATTAAGAATAAAGGAAAGAATCTGGAGTCTGAAATGTCTTTCTTTGACCATATTGATGTATTAAGAAAACACTTGCTCAGAGCATTATTGGCGATCGTAATTTTTACTGGTTTAGCCTTCTGGTACTACGATTTCCTGTTTAACACGATTATAATGGGCCCTAAGAGCGCCGATTTCTGGACTTACCGGATGATGTGTAAGCTGGTACAGGTTTTCCCTTCACTGGGATCAGACTTTTGTATTACCGTTATTAAGGGTAAAATTATCAACACGGAAATGGCGGGCCAGTTCACGTTACAGATTAATTCCTGTATCATGACGGGTATCGTTTTTGGGATTCCGTATATTCTTTTTGAACTCTGGTTATTCATCAAACCTGCCCTTCATGAGAAGGAAAGGAAGGCTGCAAGGGGATTTGTCTTCTTTGCCTCTGTATTATTTCTGATAGGTGTTTTATTCGGTTACTACATCATCTGTCCATTATCAATTAACTTCCTGACGAATTTCTCGGTGAGTCCGATGATTGAAAATACGTTCACTATTGATTCGTATTTATCATCTGTCTCTACTTTAACCATCGGTACCGGGATTATATTTGAATTACCTGTTGTCATTTATATCCTGTCTATATTCGGTATCATGACCCCTGCATTTATGCGTGCCAGCCGGAGATATGCAATTGTAATCATCCTGATCATTGCTGCTGTAGTTACACCTACTCCAGATATGATGACGATGCTTGTTGTAGCTTTCCCGCTATTCATTTTATATGAGTTGAGTATATTCATTTCTGCAAAAATTGAGCGCAGAAAGAACAAAGAACTTTACGGCACAACTAAAGGTAACAACGCTTAAAAACATGTCCACACAATTAAAAATCGCTATTGGCGCTGACCACGCTGGTTTCGCTTACAAAGAGTTATTACGTGATTTTCTGAAGGATTTTCAGGTGCAGGATTATGGAACTTATAGCCCGGACTCTGTAGATTATCCTGATTTTGCACATCCAGTGGCTTCGGCTGTGGAAAATGGAGAGTTCCATTTTGGAATCCTGATTTGCGGTAGCGCTAACGGAATTGCGATTACAGCTAACAAACACCAGGGAATCAGAGCCGCGATTTGCTGGGAAAATGAAATAGCTTCCTTAGTCAGACAGCATAACGATGCAAATATCATTTGTATCCCTGCAAGGTTTGTGTCAGCAGAACTGGCCAAAGAAATGGTCATGACCTTTCTGAATACGGAATTTGAAGGTGGCAGACACGCTGGAAGGGTGGATAAAATAGCTGTTAATCTATAGCTATTTATCCTGACTATCAGCATAGAAAAAGTAAAATATCTGGTCTGAATTTCATAGAAGTTCAGGCCAGTTTTATAACCACCAGGTCTGTGCTGTAACATAATAGTTATTTTTTGAAAAACCGGTTCAGTGTCGCCATAAGAAATAATTAATTTCTTATATTAAGACCGCTTAAGGAGCAGGGCAATTCATCCGGAAAAACAAGAAAACAGTATAAAACTAAATAATGAACAAACACATTTTAAGTACAAGCATGGCTTTATTGCTTTGCTTAGGTGCCTGCGCACAAGGACAGCAAGCTGTTAAGAACAAAACAGCCGTAAAATTCAGTGCAGGTATTAATAAGACAAATGCTTATAAGCATCTTTCTGTACTCGCATCTGATGAATACGAGGGCAGAGAAACAGGTAAAAAAGGTGCCTGGATGGCAGCTGAATACATCAAAAACCATTTTAAAAGTATTGGTTTAGAAGGCCCCGTAAAAGGAGATTATTTTCAACCGGTAGGTATGATGACTTATAAACTGGGCCAGACCGTATTTACAGTTAATGGCCAGGTTAAAAAGGTGGAGAAAGATTATATGATGCCTGCCTATAATGTAGCCCCTCAGGGGTTTAACATCAATACAAAAGAAATAATTTTTGCAGGTTACGGAATCGATTCTGAAGATTATAACGATTACGCTGGTATTGATGTTACAGACAAAGTTGTAATGATCTTCGCTTCCGGCGGTCCGCTAAAAGATGAACCTGTACCAACCGACCGTGCTGCAAGAAGAAAACATATGTCGGCCAAACAGGCTAAAATGAAATACCTGGCTAATCATAAAGCAGCAGCAATAATTATGATAGAACCGGCATTGGATACACTGAATCAGGAAATGAAAACCAGGTATGCTGATGAGGGATATATATTTTTGAAAACAGAAGAAACGATCAAAAGGATGACTAATCTAAAATCCTTTCCTGTAGTTGATATCTCAGTTTCCACTGCCAATCAGCTTTTAAAAGCTGCAGGAACTACAGTAGAAGAGGTACAGCAAAAAATGAACTCAACAGGTAAACCAGCTACCCAAACAATTAATGTTGCAATTTCCGCAACTGCTGTGAAGCATGAAATAAACTTGAAAGCTGAAAATGTGCTGGGCTTTCTGGAAGGATCAGATCCTGTACTAAAAAAAGAGATTTTAGTGGTCACTGCTCATTATGACCACATTGGTCTGACAACCTCGGGTACTGATAAAGTAAACAACGGTGCAGATGATGATGGATCAGGAACTACTGGCGTATTACTGATTGCTGATGCTTTCGCTAAAGCTAAACAAGCAGGAAAAGGACCTAAGCGGAGCATCTTGTTTATGACTGTAGTTGGAGAGGAAAAAGGACTTTTAGGATCACAATGGTATTCAGAATACCCGGTGTTTCCACTAAAAAACACAATTACCAATTTAAATATTGATATGATTGGGCGTGTGGATAAAGAGCACGAAGACAAGCCTGACTACATTTATATTATTGGTTCTGATATGCTGAGTTCTGACCTGAATGCTGCCGGAATAAATGCAAATGATCAGTATATGAAAATGAACCTGGACATGAAATACAATAACAGAACTGATCCAAACCAATTCTATTACCGTTCAGATCATTATAATTTCGCGAAACATGGTATCCCGGTGATCTTTTATTTTAATGGGGTACATGAAGATTACCACCAGCCGGGCGATGAGATCAGTAAGATTAGATTCGACTTGCTGGCCCGACGTGCACAATTAGTCTATTATACGGCCTGGGACCTGGCTAACCGCCCTACCCGCCCCGTGGTAAATAAAAATGAAGACGGTACACCCACAAAATAATTTTAAAAACCTGCATAACCTGCAGGTTTTTTCGTTTTATTAAGAGCTTGTTAATTTTAGCCCCTAATTTTAAACAGGCTCTCAAACATTTATTTATATTTGAACATGACGAAGATTGCTGAAGAGTTTTTGGTGAAGGCAGATGAGAAGGCATTTGATGTAGATCATCGTAACACAATCAACCACAACATAGGAAAGTATAATGATGCGGTTGCAAGGGGTTTAACGAAGTTTGAGAATTTAGAAAACTCAAAGAAGAAGGCGCATGTCATCAAGTGGAGAGTGATGGAAAACCTGGACAAGTTCTTACCGGAATTTGAAGCTAATTTCCAGCGTCGTGGTGGGAAAGTAATCTGGGCTAACGATGCGGAAGAAGCACAAAAAGAGATTTTAAATATAATTAATAAAAGTGGTGGCAAATCGGTTATCAAATCGAAATCCATGACTACTGAAGAAATTCATCTGAATGACTTCCTGGAAAAGAACGGCATATCGTCTTTAGAAAGTGATCTGGGTGAATTTATTGTACAGTTGTTAGGGCAGGCACCTTATCATATCGTGACCCCTGCAATGCACCTCACTAAAGAGGAAATTGCGAAGTTATTCCATGAAAAATTCGGTACTCCGATAGATTATACGCCAGAACAGCTTACACAAAAAGCAAGAGAACTCTTAAGAGAGAAATACCTGAGTGCTGATATCGGGATTACTGGTGGAAATTTCCTGATTGCAGATACAGGCAGCGTTGCGCTAACCGAAAATGAAGGAAATGCCCGCTTAAGTACAACCTTCCCTAAAATACATATTGCCATTGTCGGAATTGAGAAAATCATTCCTTCTATGGCCGATCTTGATCTTTTCTGGCCTTTATTATCAAGCCATGGAACGGGTCAGAATTTAACAGTTTACAATTCAATTCTAAGCGGGCCAAGACAGCCGCATGAAACTGATGGCCCGGAAGAAATGTATGTGATCTTACTGGATAACGGACGTACAAATCTGCTGGCACAAAAAGATCAGCGTCAGGGGTTATATTGTATCCGTTGCGGCGCTTGTCTGAATGCCTGCCCTGTTTATAAGAATATTGGCGGTCATACCTACAATACAACTTATAGTGGTCCTATTGGCTCTATTATAACACCTCATTTACAGGGGATGAAGGAGTTCAAGCACCTGAGTTATGCGTCAAGTCTTTGTGGTAAATGTTCTGAAGTTTGCCCGGTAAAGATTGATATCCATAAAATGTTGCTGCTGAACAGAAGAGATGCGGTAGAACAGCATCAAAATACTAAAACAGAAGATATTGGCTGGAAGATCTGGAATACAGGGATGTCCAAAAGGTCAAAAATGGACTTGTTCGGTGGAAAAATCAAGAATTTTTTCATGAAGCTGATCTTCAAAAAAATGTGGGGCAAATACCGTGCTATGCCGGAGGTCGCACCAAAGTCTTTCGCCAAACAGTGGGAGGAAAAGTCCAAAACTAAACCGCAAACCTAACCTATATGCATTTCGACCGGAAAGAAAAAGACGATGAAACTTTGTTGTCGCTTTATAAGCGTCTCCTTTATCCCAGAATGGTCGAAGAAAAAATGCTGATCCTGCTTAGGCAGGGACAAATAGGTAAATGGTTTTCTGGCATAGGCCAGGAGGCAATCGCAGTGGGAGCCACTTTAGCGATGCATGCGGAAGAATATATTTTGCCGATGCACAGAAACCTGGGTGTGTTTACATCCAGAGATATTCCGCTGCGTAATTTAATGGCGCAGTGGCAGGGAAAAATGACTGGCTTTACTAAAGGGAGAGACAGGTCTTTTCACTTCGGCACGCAAGAATTTAAAATCATAGGGATGATTTCTCACCTTGGCCCTCAGCTGGCTTTGGCTGATGGAATTGCCCTGGCCGACCTGATAGCCGGAAAAGAACAGGCCACTCTTGTTTTTACCGGAGAAGGCGCGACCAGTGAGGGTGATTTCCATGAAGCCGTTAATGTGGCTTCAGTCTGGAATTTACCTGTCATCTTTCTGGTTGAAAACAATGGTTACGGCCTTTCTACACCAATTAACGAACAATTCAATTGTGATGACTTAGTGGACAAGGCCATTGGTTATGGGATTGAAGGAATTCAGATTGACGGCAATAATGTTTTAGAGGTCTTTGATACGATTACTGAGATTACAAAAAACATCCGTGCTCATCCAAGACCAGTTTTATTGGAATGCCTTACTTTCAGGATGAGAGGCCATGAAGAGGCTTCAGGTACCAAATATGTTCCACCTCATTTGTTTGAAGAGTGGGCTGAAAAAGATCCGGTTAAGAATTTTGAGCGCTATCTGTTTAAACAACGTATCTTAACCGATGAGCTTTTACAAGAGATTAAAGCAGGTTTCAAAACTGAACTGGATCAGGAAATTGAGCTGGCTTTTAAAGATGCTGACCCTGAACCTTCTGCAGTAACGGAACTTACGGATATGTATTATCCTTATTCGCAACAGGTAATCCCTCCTGCTGAACCTTCTACCGAAATCCGTTACCTGGATGCCATCAGCGATGGTTTAAGAATTGGTATGCAACAGCATCCCAACCTGGTGATTATGGGACAGGATATTGCTGAATATGGAGGTGCGTTTAAAATTACAGCAGGTTTTGCAGAAGAATTCGGTAAAGCGAGAGTCCGTAACACGCCTATTTGTGAATCTGCAATAGTTGGTGCCGGGCTTGGTTTGTCCATCAATGGTTATAAGGCAGTTGTAGAGATGCAGTTTGCAGATTTCGTGACCTGCGGATTCAATCAGATTATAAATAACCTGGCCAAAACACATTACCGCTGGGGAGAAAAAGCGGATGTAGTGGTCAGAATGCCTACGGGGGCCGGAACTGGTGCAGGTCCTTTTCATTCTCAGAGTAATGAGGCCTGGTTTACCAAGACTCCGGGTCTTAAAATAGTTTATCCTGCTTTTCCTTATGATGCAAAGGGTTTGTTGCTCGCAGCAATTGAAGACCCTAACCCCGTTATTTATTTTGAACATAAACTTTTATACAGGAGTTTAAGCGGATTAGTTCCTGCTGGTCATTATACACTGGAAATCGGCAAAGCCAACTGGCTTAAAAAAGGGCAGCAGTTCACGATCATTACCTATGGCCTGGGCGTTCACTGGTCACTTTCTTATCTTTATGACCATCCTGAATTATCGGTAAACCTAATAGATTTATGCAGTTTACAGCCTTGGGATAAAGAAACAGTTGCAACGGCTGTAAAGGTTACGGGCCGGGTAATTATTCTTCATGAGGATACCTTAAGCAGTGGTTTTGGTGCTGAGATCGCTGCTTGGATTGGGGAACACTGTTTCACGGATTTAGATGCGCCTGTAATGCGCTGCGCGAGTCTGGACACCGCTATTCCAATGAGTAAACTGCTCGAAGATCAGTTTCTGGCTAAAAGCCGTCTGCATGAAACTGTTCAGAAATTGATGGCTTACTAAGGCCTTGGCACGATAATGGCCTGCTCATCAAAAGACCATTACTTACCGGAGCGCGTTATGAAAACCATTTATCTACTATGTTTAGGAGTTTTACTGTTTACACTTCCGGGTTGTAAGTATTTTAAATCTACACACCCACAAGCTGGTTTACCTGAAGAAGGTACCACAAATATGACTGATAAGTCTATTTTAAACTATGCTGCTGCGATTGACCGGACATTGAGAGATTATAAGAAAGAATACAGTCTGATCTATTTATCGGGCGATCTTTCTGTATACGCAGAAAAGTACAGTGCGCATAATGATGGTATGTTGTATAAAACCTACACCTCGAACGGGTCGATCAGTAATGCCGTAAAAAGCTATTATTTCAAGAATGACAGCCTGATTCTGGTAAAAGAACGGATTAAGCTCATGAACGAGGAAGGGAGCGTTTTTAAGGACGTCAGGACTTATATGCGGAATAATGTGATCTTCAAAATAGATAGCCGCACAGCAAGCTCTGCTGAGGCTTTACGCACACTCCCATATTTATTGGTTCAGGTGGCTGACAATAAGTATCCTGAAGAGAATTATGCTTCGGATGTGAAGGGAATCGATGATGCGATCAATGGTACGGATAAATTTGAAATGGTATTTGATAATATCTCCACTTATCCGGATGCACTTTATATCATGCTTAAAAGTAAGCGGCAGCCGAATTATAAATCCAGTATTCTGGTGAAGACTAAAGATGCTTATATCGATAGTCTATTGAATTTTCCTTCGCTGTTTAAAGATGATAAGTTAAACTTTAAATGGAGAATAGAGGATAATGCTTCTATTTATGTACCAGTGGCAGATACAACGACTTCGGCTAAAGGACTAAATAAGTAGATATTACCGTTATCCAGACATTCACATCTGAAACGTTTTCTGAGCTTCTCTCCTTTTTTAAATCTGCGGCCATCTTTAATGGTGAATACTGTGTGCTGAGGGAGTTCTTCTAATCGGGAATGGTCAAGCGTGCCATCATACTTTTTAAGAGCTCTGGAGAGACTTAAGTCGGTACAACTGGAGGCAGAAGGGTTAGTTAAGTAAGTACTGATAGCCTTTTGCAGATCTTCAGGAAAAACCTGCTGCTCCAGAAAGGGTGTCATCATTCTTTTAAAGTTGTGTTTCCATTCTCCGCCGTGTGGCTTGACCTTATTTTTATGATCATTCCAGGTTAAAAGGTGTGCAAATTCGTGCACTGTAGTAACCAGGAAGGCATAGCGGTTCAGGTTATTATTGACAGAGATTTTATGTCCCAGTTCTTTAAAAGGGTGTCTGTAATCACCGAGTTTGGTCGCCCTGCTTTTGGAGATCTTAAATTCACATTGAAAGTAGTCGATCCATTTAGCAATTACGGGAGCCGCCTCAGGGGGCATATACTGTGCTAAAACATCAACTTTTTCCACAGCCCTAAGATAAAGAATTTACTTCAAAAACTGATAGGCGATTAAACTGGCTACATAGGCCATAGCGGTCATATATACGGTCTGAATCAACGGCCATTTCCATGATTTTGTTTCGCGGTAAACAACTGCAACAGTACTCATACATTGCATAGCGAAAGCGTAAAACAGCATCAGGGCAAATCCAGTGGCAAAGGTAAAGACTGGCAGTCCGGTTTCCGGATTTCTCGCCTCTCTCATTTTATCCCGTATGGTTCCAGGGTTCTCTTCTCCGTTGTCAACACTGTAAATCGTAGCCATTGTCCCTACAAAGGCTTCACGGGCAGCGAATGAGGTAATCAGTGCAATTCCAATTTTCCAGTCAAATCCCAAAGGTTTAATGACCGGTTCGATGCTTCTGCCCAGAATGCCTGCGTAAGAATTTTCCAGTTTCTCGGCCGATTTATCTCTTTCCAGTGTACTGATTTGCACACTATCTTTTTGCATTTCAATTTTAGCGTATTTCGTTTCTATCTGCTCGAATTTCTCCGACGGGCCGTAGGTTGCCATCACCCATAAAACTATGGATATTGCGATAATCACCTTACCTGCTTCAAATACGAAGGTTTTAGATTTTTCATACATGGTGAACAGTACGTTACTCCATCTTGGCATTCTGTAAACAGGCAACTCCATAATAAAGTAAGACTTTTCTGTAGCCTTAATCATGAATTTCATCACGAAAGCTACAGTAACCGCAGCAATGATGCTGATCAGATACATTCCCATCAGCGCAAGTGCCTGCATACTGATAAAGCCAAATAGTTTGGTATCTGGAATAATCAGGGAGATCAATAAGGTATAAACCGGAAGTCTTGCTGAACAGCTGACTAATGGAGAAACCATAATAGTAATGATCCTGTCTTTCCAGTTTTCAATGTTCCTCGCACTCATAATAGAGGGAACAGCGCAGGCGAAACTACCGATCATTGGTACGACTGACTTCCCGCTCATTCCAAACTTCCGCATGATCTTATCCATCATAAAGGTTACCCTGGCCATATAGCCGGTATCTTCCAGGATGGAAATCAATGCAAACAGAATGGCAATCTGAGGAATAAAAACAATAATACCGCCTAGTCCGGCAACCACACCGTCTAAAAGAAGGTTGGTTAGTATTCCGTCGGGAAGGTATTCGTGTCCTGTTTTCGCAATCCAGCCAAACGCACCTTCAATCAGGCTCATCGGATAGGCAGACCACGAAAAGATTGCATTAAAAATAAAGAACAGGATAAACAGGAAGATAAAGAATCCCCAGAAACGGTTAGTCAGAATCGAATCTATTTTATCACTGAATGCAAATTTCCTGGAGGCGCCGGTATCTTCGATGACACCGGATAATATGGTACTTAAATATCTGTAACGGGCAATGGTTTCTGCTGCCTGTAGTTTGGAGGATTCGAATTCGTTTGCCTTTTTAATCTGCTCGAAATTTGCGTGCTGCTGAGCGGTATAGATTTCAAGGTGCTCATGCTGATGCAGAATTTGCAGTGCAAAGTAGTCGTTATCAGTATCAAGAATGGTTTTGGTTTCATTAATGGCGGCCGGAGCCAGTACATTAACGTCAGCTCCGTCTACTTGTGTAGGGATAGTGGTAGTATTGGCAATGGCTTGTTTTAGTGCGTCAAGGCCCGTTTTACTTCTGGCAGAGATGGCAACAACCTGGATGCCGAGGCGTTTAGAGAGTTCATCAATATTGACATTGATACCTTCTTTGGTGGCCATGTCCGTCATATTCAGTGCAAGTACGACTGGAATACGTAAGTCTGCTACTTGTGAGTAAAGGAGCAGGTTCCTGCGCAGGTTAGTTGCGTCGGCAACTAATACAATGAGGTCGGGGTGGCTTGGGTTTTTTTTATCGGCAAGTACTTGAAATACGATACTTTCATCTCTGCTTTTTGGGTATAAGCTGTAGGTTCCCGGCAGATCGACTATTTCGGCCTGTTGTGTGGCGGAAAGTTTGCAGAAACCAGTTTTCTTATCAACAGTGATACCGGGGAAGTTACCTATCTTCTGGTTTAACCCGGTGAGTAAGTTAAATAGTGTTGATTTCCCTGTATTCGGATTACCAACTAACGCAATTTTCAGTGTAGTAGCCAAGATAGATCTAAGAAATTATAATAACAGAAGCTTCGTTTTTACGTAAACATAATTGGTATCCGGCAACGCGTATGGCCATCGGGTCACCTAGTGGTGCAAATCGTTCAACTTCCACAACTTCGCCAGGCAAACAGCCCATTTCCATTAGTTTTACTGACATTTCTAAATCTGTAAAGGCTACAATAGTGCCACGTTCTCCTGGATTTAACTGCGAAAGTTTCATATGCTTAATTAGCCCGCAATGTACCCTTTATCAATAATAAATCCAAATAAAGACCTTCGTTGTGACACCATTAATACATAAAAACAAAGAATACTTATGTTCGGGCGACATTGCCGTCGCCTGAAGGGGCTCGGAACGAATGCCCTCACATTAAGTATCCTTTGTTTTTATCCAATCCACAATTGAGAAGTGTATTATACGAAGGGCTTTTAAATGGAATTTAATTATGGAGCGCGGTTAACGCCTTTGTCGGCGCTTTAGGTGTTTACTTGTTGGCGCGTTAAGGATTGTTTATTTGATGACGCTTTAAGGATTGCTTGTTTGTTGGCGCTTAGTGATTGCTATTTATCAGCACCTTAAAGATTGGTATTTGTTGAAGCCTTAGAATGGTTATTCGATGATGCTTTAGGGATTGGTATTTTCCAGCACCTCGAAGATTGGTATTTGCTGAAGCCTTAGGCTGGTTATTTGATGATGCTTCAGGGATTGTTATTTGTCAGCGCCTTAAAGATTAGTATTTGTTGAAGCCTTAGGATTGTTATTGGTTGACGCTTAGTGATTGCTATTTATCAGCACCTTAAAGATTAGTATTTGTTGAAGCCTTAGGATTGTTATTGGTTGACGCTTAGTGATTGCTATTTATCAGCACCTTAAAGATTAGTATTTGTAGAAGCCTTAGAGTGGTTATTTGATGATGCTTTAGGGATTGGTATTGTCAGCACCTTAAAGATTAGTATTTGTAGAAGCCTTAGAGTGGTTATTTGATGATGCTTTAGGGATTGGTATTGTCAGCACCTTAAAGGTTAGTATTTGCTGAAGCCTTAGGCTGGTTATTTGATGATGCTTAGTGATTGCTATTTATCAGCACCTTAAAGATTAGTATTTGTTGAAGCCTTAGAGTGGTTATTTGATGATGCTTTAGGGATTGGTATTGTCAGCACCTTAAAGATTAGTAATTTACTGAAGCCTTAGGATTGCTATTTATCAGCACCTTAAAGATTGGTATTTGCTGAAGCCTTAGGGTTGTAGATTAGTAACAACCTTAGATGCCTGTTTAAGACACCTAAGGGTTATTATTTTTATTGATTCAATAAGTATTAGAAGTTGTATTTAACACTGATTCTTCCATTTCTTGGTACTTCATAAATGTAAGTGTAATAAGAAACTGATGTCGCTGTTTCTTTTGCTACTTTAGTATAAGAACCTTGAGTGAATAGTTTTTTGTCTAGTAAGTTACTTACTAAACCTGTGATGGAGAATTTACCTCTTACGTAAGATATACCTGCGTCGAAACGGATGTAATTTGCAAATGGTGTTTGAGTAGTTCCTGATCCTGCGTAACGGTTTAGTAGCATTTGGTAACCGCCTGAGAATCCAATTCCGTTAAATATGGAGTTTGCATTTCTGTAACGGTACGATAACCATCCGTTGGTTATATGTTTAGCCGTATTAGCCAGGTAAGTTCCGGTTGCATTTTTTGCCGGATCTTTGTTCTCATCTCTGGTTACTTTCGGGTCGGTGTAAGCGTAGTTCAGGGTTAAGTTTAAGCCTTCCGCTACTTCACCGACTAAGTCAAATTCAATACCTTTAGATTGAACTTCACCTAATTGCACCATGAAGTTATTTGGATCTCCAAGAGGGTATGCCGGGTCAGGGGTTAACACATTTTTCTTTGTAATTTTATACATAGAAAATGTTGAGTTCCATTTTCCGCCAAACCAGTCTTTCTTCAATCCAAATTCAATGTTATTACCTGTTACGGGTTTAAAAACGTCGCCGGTTGCTGATCTCGAAGCTTGTGATTGCGGAATAAAACTTTGATCGTATAAGGTGTAAGCAGAGAAATCTTTAGTAATGGAATAACTTAAGCCTATTCTTGGGGTAACTGCATTATCTGACATTTGTGTCGCATTGGTTTTACCAACAGTTTCTGCATGGGTAAAACGACCTGCTAAGGTTAAACGTAGTTTCTCATCCAGAAAACGCAATTCGTCTTGTAAATATACTCCTGTATAAGTGGAGTTGGTTGCATAAGTATTTGCGCCTGATCTTACCTGAATGCTTTTGGATCTGTCAAATACAGGAATATTAGCAGTTGGTATACCGTAAACAGGGTTGTAGATATTAAAAGTGGCATTACCAGCCAATTGAACATCTGGTTGTGAGGTACTAGAAAAGTCACCCCAGGTTTTTAAGTTGCCCATATCCAGGCCTCCTAAAACTCTATGTACAACTTCTCCTGTTTTGAACTGGCCTTGCAAACTCAATTGTATATTTTTATTGATAGCCAATTCTTCACTGATATTTAGTCCTCTTCTCATGTCACCATTAGCAGCGATCATAGAAGGCCATATCGAACTGCCCACCAGAGAATAGTTCAAATAGGCAGCTTGTGCGTTAAATGTCCAGTCTTTATTGAATTTATGATTGAAATAAAGTGTAAGGTTATGGTCATTCAGCTTATTTGGGTCTAATGAAGGATCTCCAAGAAAGAAACCCGGATCGGTATCACCAAATCCTTTCGGAGAGAATCCGTAGTTACCCAATGCTAATGCTTCTACGTGCTGGTGTGTATATTCAGCAGTAACTTTAGTATTGCTGTCAATCTGATAGCTGATTACCGGAGCAATTACGTATTTATCATTGTAATTGAACTTATTGAAACTGCCTTTAGTTTGCGCAGCTACGTTTAAACGAAATAACAATTTACCGTCAGCAGAAAGCTTGGTATCCAAATCTACCGCAGCACGTGCAAGGTTATATCCACCCGCACTCAGACTAACAGAACTTTGATTCGTACCCGTAGGTTTTTTAGTAACGATATTGTAAAGACCACCCGGTTCACCATTTGCCATCATAAAGCCGGCAGGGCCTTTCACGAATTCAATACGGTCTATTGTAGCTGCATCATCTGCAAGCGGGCCCCATGGGGTTTTTAAATTCATCCCATTACGGAATCCTGGAATAGAGAAACCACGCATGTAAATATTTGCGTACTGCGCATCCCAATGGCCAACTCTTACGGCACCACTTACGTTTCTGGTTACGCCGTCAACAATATCAAAAGCCATTTGGTCTGCCATCAACTGGCTTGTAACCACTTTAATGTTCTGAGGTAATTCCAATAATTTTGTTTGTAAACGTAAAGAAGAAGAGACTTTTTCTACTTTATATTTTTTATTGGTAGAAATCTGTACATCCTTCAGCTGCGACTTATTCTCATTCAGAGAGAAGTCAGCTATTACAGTTTCTTTAGTCACTGTAATTTGTTTTTCTTTAGGATATAGTCCAATAGCAGAAACAACTATAGTATAGTTTCCGGTTGGTACCTTTCTGATTGAATAAGAACCATTCTCCTCAGTAATTGCACCAAAGGTAGTACCCTTTAGTTTTACAGTTACCCCATCGGCAATCGTCCCATCAGAAGTAGTAATTCTACCTTTGACGCTTCCCGTATGTTGTGCGTATAAGCTGGTACTTAAAAATAAGATGAAAATTAATGAAAGTAATTGTTTTACCATAATTATTTAGATTGATTATATATAATTTTGGCGCAAAGTAAGTTCAATTTTACTAGGTATTCAAAATTATTTTAAATCAGTCTAAATAATAGCTTTTTACGCAGAATATTGTCTATTCATTAAATAAATTGTTTTAGCTAAATAATCGGACATTAAATTTTCAAGTATGATCCCTGCAAACAGGTCAATTACTCATCAAATGATGTACTAAAAATCAGTAAGACCTTTCTAGCTAACAATCATTATCTATCCTAGCAATTCTGTAAGCAACCAACATTGTTTAACTACTCAATAAACAAAATCCCGGATAGCAATCCTCATAGCAATCAACATTGTTTATCCATCTAATAAACCAACATCCGTGAAGCAATCCACTAAATACTCTCTAAGGATTGGAATTTAAAAAAACAAACTGCTAATGTGAGGACATTCGTTCCGAGCCTCTTCAGGCGAAGGCAATGTCGGCCGAACATAGCAGGTTTGTTTTTTTAAATATTACATATCCCCCCCACCTCTTCTTCCACCACCCCCACCAAAACCACCATTACGACCACCCCCACCCATACCCGGCATTGGCATATCATTCTGCATAGTTTTGCCACCCATTCTGCTCAGAGAATAAGTAAACGAGAACATATAATATCTTTTCAGCACATTATACCTTAAATCTGTAATCGTGTTATTGCTCGAAGTTCTTGAAATCCCCTGGTTCTGATTTAACGCATCATTCACAGCAACCTTAAACGTTCCCCTGTTCTTGAAAAACTGTTTACTGATATAACCATTCATGATCGTAAAATTCGTATTGTACTCCGGCCCTCTTCCCGTATTCTGGAAATAATCCACATTCACCGCAAGGCGGATATTTCCAGGAAACATATAACTCACATCAATTGCTGGATTCAGCGTATAATAAGTCGTATTTGCAGACGACTGAGCAGAATAAGTAGCGCGGTTAATAGATCCCGCTACACTTGCCGTCAGATCCAGTTTATCCATAGAAGAAACTAACCTGTATTTATTCGTGATCGAGAGGTCATTCGTCACATTTTGCAGAGAATTCGTGAAATTCACCCCTCTGGCATAAGTACCCCCTAAATCTATATTCAGATTCAGTTTATTTTCCTTGATAATAGGCAAACCCAGTGAAGAACCTAAAGTACCCTGATAAACGCCATTCACATTTACAGGAACAACCGCAAGCTTTCCAAAATTGGGATCAGTTGGCGCATCAATTAACCTGCTATCATTTCCAAAAGCATTAAAGGTCTGACTGATATTTGCAAAAATGAACAACGAACGGAACTTCGCGAAGTCGAAATTATTATACAACACAGTCAGATTATTCGTGAAAGAAGGCTTCAAACCAGGATTTCCGATCGGAATACTCTGTGCATTGGTATTATCCGGAATAGGTTGAATCTGAGTAATTGAAGGCTGTTGTGTATTTCCACGGTATCTGATAACCAATCTTTTGCTCTTGCTGAATTTATAACGCAATTGTGCCGTAGGAACGATATTATAAAAGTTCTGCGTGATCAGATTACCAGTGGTCAGATTTTCATTTCTTCTGTCTGTATTCTGTACCCCCACCCCAATATTCCAGTTATACTTCTCCGTGTTCTTATTCAAACTTGCCCCAACCGCATTCGTTAGTGTCTTATTCTCATAAGTATTGGTATAAGTCAGATCAGGTATATCGTACTGTGAAGTTATCGGGTTAAAGTTATAATTGAAACGCTCACTATTGTTAAAACTATAAGTATTCTGATAGTTCAGCTCCAGGTTCAGCGTTTTGGAAACAGGTTCCGTATAAACTACTCTTGAAGTATTCGTAATGGAATGTGAATTCTGATTGTTCAGCTGGTTAATCACCGAATTGCTTACCGAATCACCCTGCGTAGTTACATTGTTAATATCATTATAGATTTTGGAGTCGTTGTCATTGATACTTGTATTGATATTCAAAGATAAGGTACGTCCCTTTTTAGCAAACTTTTTCCTTAAGAGAATATTGTTGCCGATTACCGGCGAAGTAGAGTTGGTATTATATCCCTGTGTACCCACTGTCTGGTACTTATCATAGGTATTCACGTAATTAGTATTCTGGGCTAATCCAGTCTCGGTATAAGTAATATTTGGCTGCACACGAATAGACATCGTCGAGTCGATCTTAGTATCAATTAAGAAGTTGAAACGGTGATTTTTACTATCCGTATTGCTTGTCAGATTCTGGTTAAAAAGAGTCCTGCTATCTCCTAACAAGTTTTCCCTGGAACTGGTCTGCTCATTAAATAAAGAAGTCTTATTGAAAAAATAACTAGCGGTGATTTTAGTCTGGTCTGTATAAACATCGGCAAAGTTAATACCGAAAGCATTGGTGTTGGTAATCCCCTGCGGTGGAGCACCTGATGCCGCACTAAAACGACCACCCCCGCCACCTCCGCCTCCGCCACCACCATTACCCAGGCCGCCCCCGCCGCCGAAGTTCTGCTTGTTGACATTGTTAAACTGACCGATCACAGAAAATTGCTGCTCCTTGTTAAACTTATTGACATTCAGATTTACATCGTAACGATCATCCGTACCATAACCAACACTTGAATTTCCGAAATAACCATTCTTCTTATCCTTCTTGGTCGTGATATTAATAATCTTTTCCCTGTTCCCATCATCCACACCAGTAAACTGAGCTTGATCAGAAAGCAAATCAATCACCTGGATCTTATCAATCATATCAGCCGGCAAATTCTTTGTAGCCAATAAAGGATCATTTCCAAAGAAATCTTTACCATCCACACGAACGCGCGTTATAGTTTCCCCCTGAGCCTTTATAGAACCATCCTTAGCCACATCAACACCAGGCAGTTTCTTCAGTACATCTTCTACTACAGCATTTTCTCTTACCTTATAAGCACCCGCACTGTATTCTACCGTATCAGTTTTGACCACTACCGGAGTAACTACCCCTTTAATCACAACTGTATTTAAATTCAGACCGGTATTCTCCATCGCCAACGTGCCTAAATTGATTGATGGCGTTGCAGCAGATACCGTAAATTCTTTGTTGACATTATTTAAGCCGAGATAGGCTACCGTAAGCCTGTAAGGTCCGGGAGCAAGTCCTTTAATCGCAAAAGAGCCATCGGCTTCTGTATTGATCACGCCAGCAACACTGGAATCTTTAAGACTTTTGACTGCTACTGAAGCATAGTCTACGGGTAAACGGTCTTTCGCATTAACGACCTTTCCGCTAACGGAGCCGTTTTTTAATTGGGCATACGAAGAAAAACTGATCAGGAGGAATGCAATCAGCAAGAGATTTTTTGTAAAAGTCATCATGGAAGAAGCTTGATATTTTCAATTATATCCTTGTCTGACTCTAAGAAAGGTAAATGGTTTGTTTTTATCTGTTAAAATATGGGTAACATTTTAAATACACCTGTTTATTCAGCTTAAGGAGCTGATAAAATGATTTAACAAAGGAGATAATAACTAAGAATATAGCTTGTTTTTCTGCAACGCAGGAACTGAATAACTTACTTTCGGGCAATGGCAGCCCGGTTTAAAAATACGACAGCTGCTCAACAGTCCTATCGCCAACAAAAACAAAATACTAGCTTTCCTTTTCATAGTTAGATTTATTTAAACACACGTAAGCAAATATAGCCATAAATACACCGATCATATCGCAGCCCAGATCCCACCACTCCGCAGAACGGTAAGTGAAGAACTTATATTGAATCAGCTCAATAAAACCACCTAAAGCAAAGGTGAGCACCAAGATCTTAAAGATAGTTAAGATTCCAAAATTATCTCTGCGCTGACTTTTTGTTTCACCGTAAAATAGTAAAATAGTAAGGACATAGAAAAAACCCAGATGAACTACCTTGTCAAACCCTGTAAAGAAAAAGCCTGATTCACCAATGGAATCAGGCATTTTCATGGTACAAAGAATCAAGATAAACACTGTCCATATAAGAGCTAAGCGTTGATGCAAGAGTACTTTGAATTTATTCATTTATTAAGCACCAACTAAAGCCTGGTATGCAGCAGCATCCAATAATTCAGCTACCTGAGCAGCATCACTTAAAGTTACTTTAACCATCCAGCCTTCTCCGTAAGGATCAGAATTCACTAATTCCGGGCTATCGTTCAATGCAGCATTAATTTCTAATACAGTAGCAGTAACGGGCATAAATAAGTCAGATACAGTTTTAACGGCTTCAACACTACCGAAAACATCATCCTTACCTACTTCCTCACCTACGGTATTGATATCGATATAAACGATATCACCTAATTCGCGTTGCGCGAAATCAGTTATACCAATAAAGGCTTCATTACCTTCAACTCTAACCCATTCGTGGTCTTTAGTGTACTTTAGTTCTGATGGAAAATTCATTTTTTATTCGATTTGATTGCTCAAAGGTAATTAATATATACTTTATACAAAACGTTACTTTCATACAAAACATTACAGCCTGTTTAAATAATAAATTTAAACAGGCTCGTAGTTCTGCTAATTAAGTGTGATCCTCAAACTAAATCCAAAATTGCTGAATGAAGTATTGAACGATTGTGAAGTATAAGGCTTGGTAATATTCGAATCGTAGAAAACCTTAATGTTAAAACGCTGATTCAATATATAGTCAACGCTTGGTCTGTAAGTAATATTTTTAGCACCCGATGAAATTTCTGCTGTAGACACATCAGCTCTGTAAATCACAGTTTTGTTATCTCTGATGGAAACATCCAGCTTGAAGTCCATATTGTTATCCATTTTCAGCTGTTTGAACAATCCGAAAGGGAACCTGAACTTAGTGGTGCGGTAACCTAAACCAAATACCATGTTATTCTCTGACAATTGTGATAGCTGCGTATTCGCTAAACTCAATCCTAACAAACGCGTTCTGCCGATCTCAAAATTAGCGGTCAGGTTGTTTTTTAAACGCGTATCGATTCCAATGAGCGGTGCAAACTGTTCTGCAATTGTAACCTGCGAATATTGATAGAAAGGAAGGAAGTTCTGATTATCATCTCTGCTACTCACGTACCCGTCAGTTTCCTGATAGCGGGCCAGCGTGTTAAATCCATTCACACTATAAATAGAGCGGTAAGAATGTCTTAAATCAATCGACTTAAAGTAATCACCCAAAAAGTCCCACCTGGTTAACCCACCATAATTAATGCGCCAGTTTGGTAAAGGTATTTTAGGGAAAGAATTTAAACTTACTTTAGAAGCATCCTTACCAGTATAAGCAGCCATAAATGCAGCAATCAATACGTCTTGTGAGTTTTTATCATAACCATCAGCAAAGCCGCCGGAGATACCGTGAGAATTGGTATTGATCCCACCTAAACGCTCAGAAATAACTGATCTGTTTGCCATAAACTGATTGAACAGCTTAGAAACCGTACTGCCTGGATTCTCAGAAAATGCAGTTCCAAGGGAGATGAATGAAATACTGTAATCACCAGTCGTAGACGGGCTCAGGTTACGGAAAGCCTGGCTCGTATTGTCATATCTGAAATTACTTGAGTAATTCATCGTCCTGTTTTTATTGGCTGTCAGGGTAATCCTGAAATCACGGAAAGGCTCAATCACACTGGTAATACTCAAATCTTCTCTCATCGTATTGATGTACAATTGGGTCTGAAGTGTATCGTGTGTAAGCCAGTTGTTTCTGATCGCCATATCTCTGATATCACGCTGACTACCGAAGACGAATCCCCATCCTGGTGCTCCGGAAAACTTATCAATTCCAAAGTAATCTGTTGTTGGCGTATAACCAGGCAGGAATATTCCCTTAGTCTGAGTATAAGCTGCATTTATATTCTTAATACTGGTCAGCAAACCTAACAGGATTCCAGGGCCTCCGTCACTATTCTTCGCTCTCTTTAACAAGCCGAACTTATTGTATAAGCTTGTGAAGTTAAATGTTGGGTTGATCTGGACGGTCCTTGCATTCTGAATGGTATTTCCAAGGTTGATCAGTGGATCTCTCAAGGTAGAAAGTGGTTCTGTATTCCAGGTGAAGTTGGTACCATACCTGGTCGCCACATTAATCCAGTCTAAGCCAGGAATCTTATTGATCGGCAAAGCATAGGTAATATTCATGTTATGGCTATAGTCTGTGGTACGGCCAAGTCTAAGGAGATTCTGCCATACTGTATCACGCTTCAAGCCATTGATCCTGCCGTCTGGTTCGTCAATGATGGAATAATTTGTCGCATCAAAGTCCAATGTCAGTGATTTGGTCAGGTTCCAGGAAATCGCATATACCCGGGTGATCAGGAAGTTTTTATTGAAAGTAGTATTAATTGGTATAGAATTTCCAGGATCATTGTTTCTCAAACTATTCTCAGAATAATAACGGTTCACATCAATCCTGAAATTGATCGCTGTTGGCAGTGGACTAATGTTAATATCCTTTAAAATTGTCAGCAAGTTTGATTTGATCAGTTTATCAAATGGCCTGTAGTTCTTCGACTGTCCTGAATAATTATAAGCAAGAGAACCGAAATAGGTTTTCTGTATCGAACTCTGATTGATAAAATCGTGGTGCAGGATTTTAGTAAAAGAATAGGTTCCACTAAAATTTTCTATGTCCCAAAGCTTAGGTGCTTTGTTTAGATCTGTCCGTTCTTTATGGACATTTGTGAAGTTAATACTGTTACGTGTTGTATAATCCTGTGAATAATCCAGGATAATTTTCCGTTCTTCAGCAGATGCCCCTTTCAGAGAAGTCTTCAATTCAATATCCGGCATTTTCGGATCATACTGAGGTGTACTCACCTGCTTAGAATAACTGACATAAGTTGGAATCTTGATCCCCGATTTTTTAGGAAAGAATTTACCCAATTCCATACTGGATGAAATATCAAAAGAGGTATTATCAGACCTGTTTCTCTCGCTCACCCTTTTGTCAATGGAACCAAAACCAATAGTTGATTTACTTCCTGAAACATTGACTTCTGCAAAATCAGCCAGTTGTGCATTCATTCTCGCTGCTGCTGCCCATCCACCACGTTCATCAAATTCCGTTAACCTCAGCTCATTGAACCAGATTTGTCCGCTTTTTTCCAATCCATCATCCGCACGCGGATTCGAGGCCAGCTTTAATGGGTTTTTCACCCCAAGCATATAAACCTTAACCTGACTCATGTCTGGCTGCCCTTTAATGGTTACCGTTTTACCGTCGACCACATAAGAGAAAGGTTTGGTAATATCCCACATTGCTCCATTAGGCATCGTTGCCCGGTTACGTGCCAGTTTGATATCCTGGAATAACGATAATTCAATATCAATCTTATTGGCATCAGGCCAGATTGCATAAGGATCGCTGGTATTTGGCTGTGTAACGGTTAATGGTTGTGAATATTCGTAGTAGTTGTCCTGATTATCTGTTCCGATCCTGATAAACGCACTCAGGTCACCGTTGTTAATCACCGTATTTCCTAAAGCTTCCAGATGGACAAACATTTCCAGTCTTTTGTAAGACCTGAAGTCATTCAATGCAGTCTTGAAAGTTGCGCGGCCATATCCATCACGCAGATTCCTTACAATAAAAGACAGTGATTGTTCGTTTAATCTTGTATTGGTCCTGTAGTTATTGAAATCAAGTTCTCTCTGAATCCCTGGTGGCACTACATAAGGAATAGGTGTACGTTTTCCATTCTCCTCAATGTTTACTGTACCGACTTCAATTGTTGAATTATCAGGGGTAACCGTATTGTTTAGTCCCGGGTCAGTAATTAATTGTGTCCCGATATTCTGATCGTTATATTTTCTCCAGTCTCCTCTTACCAATTGAATTTTAGCAAACCTTAAGATCGTTGTATCTGTAAAGTTTGTCAGGAACATCCTGAAGAACCTGATCGATTTAAAATCCTGAATGTTTCCTACTTTTTGCTGATAATCGGCCAAAGGAATACGAATCTGATACCAGGTAACCGGTTGTGTTTGTCCATTAGCCAATTTAACCTGTGAAGTCACGGCATCTGTTACATAGTTCTTACCGACTTCCAGGTCCCCTTTACGCATCGACACTTTGTACTGGAAATACTCATCAGACTGGGTCATGTTATTATCCCTGTTTACATCCTCACCATCCGGTAAAGAAGTAGATGCAGAATTATCAATTCCTAAATCTTCTAATGATTGCTGAGACGTTTTTGAGTTCCCGTCTGTTCCGTTGTATTTTTCGTAACGTTTCAAGATTCCTGCATTTTCCTGATCTAACTGCGGCCCTCTGAAATAAGCGTAGTTATCTGAACTCGGATCGCCTTGCAGCTCGCTTGCCGCCGCCGGACTTAATTGCGGAACGATCTGACTCAAAACAGGCGCGAACTTAGTTTTCTCATCGTTATCACCTAATCCGTCCAAACCAACATCCTGTGCTTTACGTGCAGCAGGATCATTGTCAAATGCCTGAACTACGGGCTGTAATTTAGGTACTCTTCCCCAGTTCGTTTCATCAAACTTGGTCGGGTCCCCATCTGGAGGTAGTCCGTTCTCCAGTGACTTTCTACCATCTTTCAGAATATCTTCAGAGATATTACCAATGTTAAAATATAAATCTCCGCCTGCAGAATTAGTCTTGTAAATGTTAGGGTCCATTACCCACAGCTCTATATATTCAATATTTAAAGCCTGGAAATCATTGGTCTCAATTTTTCTGAACATTCCGCCCCAACGTGATTTAGGATTCATCAGATCCCCATTACTGTTGAAACCACTCGGCGCATAATTGTAAGGCCCACGCTTATTAGGATAAAAGGCCACATTCAGTGTGGGTAAAGAAACTGCTTGTCCTGTAGGAGTTTCCTTGAAAGGAAAAACTTCCTGTTCGATAATTTCCCTCACATAATGATTGGACAACTCTGTTTTGTTGTTTCTTAAGTTTGCAGGGATATTCGAAGCAGTTCTATTGTAAAATGTTGGGTCAATATTATAGAAAGCAAGCCTGGCTCTATTGTATCCATAAGCAAGGTCATTTGTCAATCCTGCTTCCTGGAAAAGTTGCGGTGTACCTGAAATCTGCCAGGCAATTGCGCTCTTCAAATCAATAACTGAACGTGAGGCTTCAAAATCATCCAGGTAACTTGTTCCCCCTTTATCTCCTAAACTATTAATTGCGCTTGGGTGTCCTGGAACTAATTGAGCGAACTCACCAGAGAAAGAGAACTTTGAAAGCGCTTTCGTAGAAATGAAAGGCAGCTTATCTACCATTTTTGTTAAGAACCTGGAAGAAGTGCTATAATTCAAATCCATTCCCCAGATCGTATTTGAAATTGGTTCTTCTCCAATGTTGACTTTTGGCGTAAGCGGCTTCTCTGATAGGTTCATGTAAGTTGCCCCTAAATTCAGTTTATTATTCACCTTATAGTCCAGCCTGGTCCCAAACAATGAACGCTGCTGTAAGCCGAATAATTCATTGTTCTCGGTAGTAATCCTGATAGCCTGGCCAGAAAGCAATACACCAGTATTAATGATACTCACTCTTCCACCCTGATAATCCACGGTAAAATCGACCCCTTCCTGTAATGGAATAGTACCAGAAAATACTTTTACAGATCCCTCCGGAACGTTGATCGAATTCAAACTGAATTCTGAAGCCACCTGAGACTGATAGCCCCCTTTAATGATGTACCTGTTTTGTTTAGTGAAAAGTTGCTGTGCCACTACTTTCGTAGAATCGTACAGCGCCGTATAAGTATATTTGTCAATCAAATTCTGTTCTCCAGGATTAAACTGAGCAGCCAGATCTCTACCAAATGGTTCTACTACAGGAAATATAATACGTCCGTTCAAAGGATCAATCGTAATATATCCTTTACTCATATTCGTAGCAAAAGCTGCAAGCCCATTATTACCGTTAGTACCAATGGTACCGATACTACTGATCGTGGTGGGCGGCACTCCGCTCGAAGTGCTGGTGAAAGGCTTATCCTCTGCCTGGAAGTCAAACACTCCATCCGGCTTGCGGTCATTCTGCTGATTTAACCTGTCCAGACCAGTTAGGTTAATCCATAATTTATTCGTTGTATTGACCCCTTCAGACATCACTGGTCTTTCAATACCAGTATCATTATCTAAACGGAATATATCCAGTTTAAAGTTCTGCTGACTAATTTGATAACCACCAATAGAATAGATGTTTTTCATCATCAGCTTCCATGTCGGAAGATTGGTTTTAGTAGTTTCGTTCTTTAATAACTTGGCAAATAATACTTTTGGTGTACTTGGATCAAAGGGTACATCTGTCGAAAACTCACCGACCTGATATTCTACTCCATTGTAGGTATAACGGAAAACTACAGCAAGTACTTCATCTGAGTTTAGCGCGTTGTTCAGGGAGATATAACCCAATTGAGAATGGAAAGTGTATTCTCTGTCTGCAAGCTTACGCGCATAAGTTAACTTGGCATAGTTGTCTGTTCCTTTATTCGCCTGGAAATAAGAAATGACGTCATTTGAATTCGTGAATCTTGCACCTGGAGGCAATTTAGATAAGATATCGTTGGATTGTCTGACCCCCTGAAGTGCAAAACCTGATGGCGCCAGTGAAAAAGCCGATCCACCAGTAAACCCTGTATTATAGGGTTGATTCTCTCCAAGATCGATCAAACCTAAAACGTCCCTTGAATCTTGTGTATTACCTGTTTTATTGGTAATCCAAACCTCAACTTTAGTAATATTTACACCCGATAACAGGTTGGGTGCATTGGCCATCGCCTTATTGTAGTTGTCCCTGAAGAATTTTGCCAGGAAATAATGTTTGTTGGCCTCATAGGTATCACCAGTTATCCGGAAATCATTGTGCTGCGCTCCATTACTGATTTGCAGTTCTCTGGATTGTGATTTTTGCTGCGTAAACACAGTAGTTACATTCAGTTTTCCGAATTGCAGTTGGGTCTTGATCCCGAAAAGAGCCTGTGTACCTGTAATCAGTGAAGTACTTAAAGGTAAACTTACATTACCTGCTTCTATTTTCTTGATGATATCATCTTCTCCACCTGTATAATCCAGCTTGATCTGATTTTCAAAATCAAATTGTGCTTCGGTATTATAGTTCATGTTCAGCTTCAGCTTTGTTCCGATATTACCAACCAGATCCATCTGGATACGCTGGTTGAAATCGAAATTGCTCTGTACTCTCTGCTGCTCATTGAACAGCGGGTTTTCATTCTTGTTTACACGCCCTAAAAAAGTAAGCTCAGCTTCTCCCCTGGGTTGGATACTAATTTGATTACCGCCAAATATTTTCTCGAATGCCGGATTATTCACTGTCAGACTCGGGATAACGCCCGTTCTTCTGATTTCATCTGTTTCTGCATTGGAAATTACGCGCCAGTTATCTCTTTTCATTTCAGAATTGACCAGGCGCTGGTATTCTTCTATAGTCAGATATTGAGGAGGACCAAAAAATCTTCCTCCAATCCTTTCTCTGATAATATAACGTTTATTCGCCGCATCAAACTCTACCTCTCTCTTGATATTGTCTGGTTGTGGTGTAAATGAATTAAATGGCTGACGAATACCCAGACGTTGTTTTTCTTTCAGTCCAAAGTTGTTTCTGGTGGTGTCCTGGTAACGGTCCTCCGGATTTATTTGCGAGAAAGCTTGTTGTCCCCAAAAGGAAAAAATCAATAAAATGATTAAAGTAAAAGTGTTTCTCAAAGGCTGGAAGTTTATTGTAGGTATTTTTTTATTATAAGTTCTTTAAAGCTATTTTAATCATCTGTTCAACAGTTAAATCCAGTCCGCCATTCTTAATTGCATTATCTATCGCTTTCTCCGCTGGCGCTTTTGCAAATCCAAGCATCGTTAATGCTGATAATGCCTCTTCTCTGACCGTATGATTTAAAGGAGCGGCAATTAACGACCCGGTACCTTCTTTTTTCAATTTATCCTGCAGCTCCAAAACTATCCGCTGTGCACCTTTCGCACCAATACCTTTGATACGTTGTATCAAAGGTAAATCAGCGTTGACTATGGCAGTTTGAATCTCGGCCGGCGTGATAGAAGAGAGCATCATCCGCCCGGTATTCGGCCCGATACCAGACACTGAAATCAGGTGTAAAAATAATCGGCGTTCTCCTTCGTCAATAAATCCGTATAAGGTATGTGCATCCTCTTTCACATGCAGCCATACATAGATTTTACAGCGCTCGGCAGTTCCTAAACTGCTATAGGTATTCAATGATATATTGATGTGATATCCAATACCACCCGCCTCTACCACAATATAAGCAGGACACTTAAATGTTAACCTGCCATCAATATAATCAAACATAATATTTTATACTTTATTTCGTTTTCTTTAATAACCCTGTTCTTTTAGGCTTTTCGGCTGCTTCTGCTTGTTTACCCTGTACATCCAATACTGCGATCGTTACCATATTCACAATTTCGCGTACAGAACTTCCTAACTGTACAATATGTACAGGCTTCTTTAGTCCTAATAATATTGGGCCTACAGCCTCTGTTTCACCTAATTCCTGTAACAATTTATAAGCAATATTTCCCGACTCCAAGTTTGGAAAAATCAACGTATTCGCCGGGCTTTCCGCTAATCTACTAAAAGGAAAGTTATCTTTTAACAAAGAATTGCTAATTGCAAAATTAGCCTGCATTTCTCCATCTACTAGAATCCCGGGATGCTTATCGTGTAATATTTTTACCGCCTGTCTAACTTTTTGAGGAACTTCACCGTCATTCGAACCAAAGTTAGAATAAGAAAGTAAAGCAATTCTTGGTTGTATATTAAATTTAGCTACCGCGCGCTCTAATAATAGGGTCAGATCGACCAGTTCTTGCACCGTCGGATCAACATTGACTGTAGTGTCGCCAAAGAAAACAGGCCCTTTTTTAGTCATCATCATGTACATCCCTGCAACTCTGTTTACCCCTTCTGCCGTCCCTATAATCTGTAATGCAGGTTTGATGGTTGAAGCGTAATTTCTTGTCAGTCCTGAAATCATCGCATCTGCTTCTCCAAATTCTACCATCGAAGAACCAAAGTAGTTTCTGTTCCGCATTAATTTAGTGGCTTCAAAAAGCGTAACTCCCTTACGCTGCCTTTTCTGATAAAGTGATTCTGAATATTTGGCCATGCGCTCAGGGTCCTCAAGAGGATCGATAATCAATACACCTTCCAAATCCAATGCTGTTTCTGCGATAATCTGCTGAATCACCTCTTTATTTCCCAGTAAAATAGGAATAGCGATGTTTTCATCTTTTACAATTTGCGCAGCCTTTAAGATTTTATAATTATCAGCTTCTGCAAAAACAACACGTTTAGGATCAGATTTAGCCTTATTGGTGATGGCACGCATAATTGCATCATCCCCGCCAATTCTTTGTTTTAATTCCTCTGCATAAGCATCCCAGTCCGTAATGATTTTACGGGCAATACCAGAATCAATCGCTGCTTTTGCAACTGCCATTGAAACATTGGTAATTAAACGGGAGTCCATTGGTTTTGGAATGATATAATCTTTACCGAATTTGATATTTCTTTCATTGTAAGCCATATTAACGGCTTCAGGAACAGATTTTTTAGCCAATTCAGCAATTGCGTGTACTGCTGCAATTTTCATTGGCTCGTTGATTCCTGTAGCCCTGACGTCTAGTGCACCTCTGAATATATAAGGGAAACCTAATACATTGTTCACCTGGTTAGGGTAATCAGAACGACCAGTAGCCATAATTAAGTCCTTGCGGGAGCCAATGGCCAGTTCGTAAGCGATTTCAGGATTAGGGTTAGCCATGGCGAAAACAATCGGATTGCGGGCCATTGACTTTAACATTTCTATAGTTACACAGTCAGCAGACGATAAACCGATAAATACATCTGCATCTTTCAGCGCTTCTGCCAATGTAGACAGGTTTCTTGCAGTTGCGAACTCAGCTTTTGTTGGGTCAAGGTTTTCGCGCGTATTGCGGATTACGCCCGACCGGTCACACATCACCAGGTTTTCTTTTTTAGCCCCTAATGAAATATACAGCCGGCTGCAGGATATAGCAGCTGCACCCGCACCGTTAACAACAATCTTAATCTTCTCTATTTTTTTCTTCTGCAGTTCGCAGGCGTTCAATAATGCAGCAGCAGAAATAATTGCTGTTCCATGCTGATCATCGTGCATCACAGGAATATTCATGACCTCTTTGAGGCGGCGTTCAATTTCAAAACATTCTGGTGCCTTAATATCTTCCAGGTTAACACCTCCGAAAGTAGGCTCCAGCGCTTTCACGATCTTCACAAAATCGTCCACATTAGTGGTGTCGAGTTCCAGATCAAAAACATCAATATCTGCAAATATTTTAAACAGCAAGCCTTTACCTTCCATCACTGGTTTAGAGGCTTCCGGACCGATATTACCCAATCCCAGAACAGCTGTTCCATTACTAATTACTGCGACCAGGTTACCCTTAGCAGTGTATTTATAGACATCTTCGGTATTTTCAGCAATTCTTAAACAAGGTTCGGCTACCCCAGGGGAATAAGCCAATGCTAAGTCTCTTTGTGAATTGGTCGGTTTGGTTGGAATGACTTCTATTTTGCCCGGCCGGCCTTGGGAATGGTAATCTAATGCATCTTGTTTCCTGTTAATTTTGCTCATACGTTTGATTTGGATAAAAGATTCAAAGTTACAATTCTTTTAATACGCACTAAAATAAAAACACATCGGTCTACATAAATTTAACGCAGGTTTAAAACCAGCTTATAAGCCATTTTAAACCAATAAAAAGCAAAATTAAATAGGGTTAACAGTGACTTTAAAAAAAAATGCACAAAACGAATATGGAGAAATCTTTTAGTAAAAAGATATTTCAAACAGGAATGAACAAAAAGAACAAGGCCGTTTTTACAGCCTGTCTGTTATTCTTGATCCGGATTTCCCCTTCGCTTTATAAGAGATGTATTTCTTGCCTGATTTGGCTTCAGTTTCACGGGCGTGACCTGATTTTTGAGAGACGATTAAACGTTGTCCGGGAACGATTGTACTTCCCTTCAAATTATTCCATACGCGTAAATCCTGAACTTCTACATTATACTGGTTAGCAATTGCAATTAAATTCTGGCCTGCACCTACCTTATGGTATCTAGGCCGGGCACTGCTCTGACTAGCTTCTTTATGTTTTTTATGAAGCCTCCGGTCATCATTTGAGGCCAGAATAACACGCGTACTGGTTTCTACCGTATGGTTGTTAAGCACTTCATAAATTTCAGCAAAGTTTGCCAGGCTTACTTTAGGTATAATAATTCTTTTAGGCTGATCTTCTGACCCGTTAACGATTTTCTTCTTATACGAAGGATTTAAAGTACACAGATCACCTTCTTCCATCGCCAATGCTTCTGCCAGCTCTGTCAGAGAAACAAAACGGCTCACCTGAATGGTATCAGTTTTAATCGCAAACAATGATTTCTGCGCTTTAATCTGATGTTTATCCGGACAGTTCATCACGTAAATCGCTGCAATAAAAGCGGGTACATAATTACGCGTTTCTTGTGGTAAAAAAGGTCTGATCGCCCAGAAATCTCTTGAATGTGCTTTTGCAATCGCTCTGTTTACATTGCCTGTTCCACAGTTATAAGCAGCAATAGCCAGCAACCAGTCTCCTAAGTTCTTGTAGGCGTCCTTAAAGTAAGCTGCCGCAGCGTAACTCGCCTGAATGGGATCCTTACGTTCATCGACGAAATTATCCATCCCCAGTCCATAGTCTTTAGCTGTAGAGAACATAAACTGCCATAAACCAGTTGCGCCAACTCTGGAAATCGCATGAGAATTCATCGAAGATTCTATAATTGGCAAAAACTTAAGTTCCATGGGAACATCATAAGCTTTTAGTGCATTTTCAAAAATCGGAAAGTAATATTCAGACAGGCCCAGCATCTTGCCCATCATATCTTTTCTGGAGCTGTAAATGTCGATATAACGTTGTACGGATTCATTATATGGCAGTGGAATCTGCTTTTGAATAGAATCCAGACGTTTTTTATACGTGAAATTATAATTGTAAAATAGCGGGTTTTCTAAGACTTCTGGTACTGCGGTAGTATCACCGGTATAAGTAGTAGAAAGAAAGCTGATTGGAGAAATTGAATCCAGCTTGTTGATTTTTTGTTGTGCGCTGCTGTTGAAAGCTGCAAGGATAAATACACAAAATGAGAGGATAAGTACATTTCTTTTCATAGGCGGTCCTTGCAATTATGCAATTATAATCTTTGGTTTATGATTTAGGTGGAGCTTAAGTAAGTAAAACTTTTGGACAGGGAAAGTAACGCCCCTTCTTCAAAGTGTTTACCCATTAACTGTAGACTTAACGGTAAACCCAGCTTATTATTGCCCAGAGGGATAGCTATTGCCGGAACCCCTGTCAACGAAGCCAGTACTGTAAAAATATCCGCCATATACATCACTAGCGGATCTTGTATATTTTCGCCTATTTTAAAGGCCGGTGTAGGTGCAACGGGCGTCAGTATCACATCAAAATCAACTAGCAAGGCTTCAATTTTTTCTCTGATCAAACGTCTTACCTGCTGTGCTTTCTGGTAGTAAGCATCGTAATATCCTGCGCTCAATACAAAGGTACCCAGCAAAATCCTGCGCTTTACTTCTTCTCCAAAACCTTCAGCTCTGGACTTCTTGTATAAACTGTTTAGATTTTCTGCCTGCAGATTGCGGTGTCCATAATGTACTCCATCATATCTGGAAAGGTTAGAAGAAGCTTCTGCAGCTGTCAAGACATAATAGGCAGGAACAAGGTAATCCAGTAAGTCAAAAGATACGTACTCAATGGTATGGCCTTCTGCTTTAAACTGGTCAATAGCTCGCAGGATGGCAGCTTTAATATCCGGATCAAGCGCTTCACTTTCCAGCGTTTCTTTCAGCACAGCAATCTTCTTTGGAGAAGCAGTATCAAGTGCAGCCAGATAATCGGGAACTGGTAAGCGGGATACAGTGCTGTCATTTTCATCAGCGCCGGCCAGTACTTCTAAAAGTAAGGCAGCATCGCTGACAGAGGAAGTAATCGGGCCTACCTGGTCAAAAGAAGAGGCATAAGCAATTACCCCATATCTGGAAATACGTCCATAAGTTGGTTTTAATCCATAGCAACCGCAAAATGCGGCAGGCTGACGAACTGAACCACCAGTATCAGTACCCAGAGCAGACAGGCACATATCGGCTTGTACAGCAACAGCAGAACCTCCTGAAGAGCCACCGGCCACTCTTTCTGTATCTGCGGCATTCCGTACTGTGCCGTAATAAGATGTTTCATTAGAACCTCCCATTGCAAATTCATCACAGTTGGTTCTGCCAATGATAATTGCATCTTCCTGAATCAATCGTGTAACGACTGTAGAAGAATAAGGAGAAATAAATCCTTCGAGCATTTTTGAAGAGGCAGTCGTGATATGGTCTTTGTACAGGATATTATCCTTGATACCAATCACCATACCCGCCAGCTTGCCGGCAGTACCATTTTCTATTTTTTGCTGAACGCTGACCGCTTGCTTTTTCGCAGAATCGACAAACACCTCATTGAAAACATTGAGGTGTTGCTGTGTTTCTATCTGCGTAAAATAGTAGCCGAGTAAATCAGGGAGATCAAGCTTTTTTTGCGCAATAAGGGCTTGAATCTCTGATAGAGAGTTATACTTCTTCAATTATACTAAGGTCTATAAGGATTAAAAATTCAACTAAACCTATTGTGGTTTGTGGGTGCTGTTAGTATCAACGTGATCATTATCTGCTCCGTCTTTACCGTCTTTGAATTCTTTAACGCCTTTACCAAGTCCACGCATCAGTTCTGGAATTTTCTTACCGCCAAAAAGCAGCAAAACAACTACCAAAATAATAATGATCTCTGGTGTACCCAGTGCTGCTAATATTGTTGTGTTTAACATGGTTATTGAGTTAAATTTTGTTTTTTTCTATTTCTGATGGTGCTGATGCAGCAGGTGTTGCTGTTGCATGTACTTCTGCTGCCGCATGTGTTTCTGCAGCTGGCGTTACATGTGCTTCTGCCGTTGGCGTTACGTGTGTTTCTGCCGCTGCCACTACGGGTGTTTCTGCAATTGTTTCTGTCGGTGCTGATGGGTCTACATGAACTGCGTTATTTGCATCATAAGCTGCTGTACCTGTCACCGGATAAGCAGCATCAGTTGCTTTGATTTCATCATCGATATCCATCGCATTGATATTGCGGTGAATTTCGCGTTTCACTCCTTCTGAGGCATCCTTAAAATCCCTTATTCCTTTTCCTAATCCTCTTGCCAGTTCTGGTAATTTTTTACCCCCGAACAACAACAGTACCACGGCCAGGATCAGCATGATTTCGCTGCCACCCATATTTAAAAATTCTAATACTACTCCAGTATACATATCAATTTAATTATTAGACTAACAAATATAAACATTTTTCAGGCGCACCTTTTGTATTTTCTTACAGTTCTAATGGCTTTCTAATGTCATTAAACTGATACACTAGGTATCCGCTATGCAAATGCCGCGTTAACTTATTTCGCAATCCATGCTTCAGGATTCAGTTTTGACTGTCCCCTCATAATTTCAAAATGCAGTACTGCTCCATCAGAAGTTGTGGCCACCGTACCGATACTCTGGCGGGTTTCTACTTTTTCTCCTTTAGATACACTTGGTGATTTCAGATTTTGATAAATCGTGAAATACTCCCCATGGCGTATCGCAACTACATAAATCCCCTGGATCACTGTTACAAATAACACTTCTCCACCAAATACAGCACGTACCGTTGCGCCTTCACTGGTCATGATATTTACCCCATCATTGGTATAACCAGCCTGACCTTCTGTATGTCTTCCAAAACCTTCAGTAATCGATCCCGAAGCCACTGGCCAAGGTAAACGGCCTCTGTTGGTTTCAAATCCTGCTGATAACCTGGCTGCCTCTGGCGTTGCCGTCAGATAATTACCACTTTTTGGTTTTGGTTTCTCTGCCGGAGCAGGTTTACTTTCAGCTTTTGCTTTCGCTGCAGCAATCCTTGCCTCTTCTTCCGCTCTTTTCCTGGCTAAAGCAATCTCTCTGTTAATCGCATTTCTGATCTCACGGTCAATTGCTGCCTGTTGTTTCTTTCTTTTGGCGATATCCCGGCCAAATTGTTTTTCCTGCTTGCTGAACTGGTTCAATACGGTAGCCTGTTCATTTTTATTTTTAGCGAGTTTACCCTGCTCAGTTTCCTGCTCTTTTAATAAACTGCTTTTTGCTTTTAAGCTTTTATCCAGCACTACAATTTTATAGTTCAGGTTCTTCTCAGTTCCCTGGATGTAGTCCGCTTGTTTTTTACGGTACTGCCCAAATTGCTGCAAATATTTTATTCTTTTATAAGCCTGGTTAAAGTCACGTGCAGCAAAAATAAACATCATCTTATCGTATGAATTTTTATTGCGCTGTGCAAACCTGATCATTCCGGCATATTCTTTTTTAAGCTGTGCCAGCTGACCCTGCAATGAATGTACGGTGTTTTTATTCTCATGGATCTCATTGTCCAGATTTTTTATTTCTGAATTGATAACCGTGATTTTACTCTGCATCAAGCTAATTTTCGTACTTAACGCACGTATCTCACTTAAAGTAAGCTTCTTACCCTGAGCTGCCTTATTCAGGTTTTTCTGTAAAAGTTCAATCTCACGCTGGATGGCTTCCTTCTTCCGCTTTAACTGAGAGCTGCTTTGGGCAAAAGCCGCCGGCGCAAACGCGATAAACAGAAGAAATAAAAGTAATTTATGTAGCTTCATTGCATCAAAAGTATAAAAAAAATTAGTTTATTATCTCAAACCTTTTAGGAAGAGTGAACGGATAATCCAGTTGAACATTGCGTTCTATTTTTGAAAAGTCAAATGCCAGATTGGTTTTCTTAGTCCCTGACACAGAATTAATTTTAATTACTGAAGGAAACAAAGCGTCTGTTATCTGCTGATAATCCGAATAAACAACCTTCAGTGCTTTCGCTGCTCTTACCTCATTCATATTCAGCTCACCCGTTTTCAAGAGCGTATTAAACAAAACCCTGAAGGCAAGTTCTCCTTGCGCTCCACTGGCTGTAAATACCCCGGCATTCGAATTCAGTTCAGCCTGATCATTTGTAAATTCAGCAATCGTATTTCCAGTAAGAATAGACTGCAGCATTTTGAAAGTAACCTGCTTATTGGTAAAGCTATTCAAATAGCTGAAAGGCTTTTTAACGGCCAGCGATTGTAAATTGTTACGTAAAAGAACGCTATCCGGTGTGATCAAAGCTCTTGCAACTTCAATCCCCGCGATGGCTGTTATACTGGCCCAGATTTTCTGATCTTTCTGAATTCTGATGGTGATGTTCACATTGTTTACATTTCCATTCATATCCAAACTGACTTTTCCTTTCATGGAAAGCGTATTGAAAGGAATATCTTTTCCTTTCAGCAGCACCAGATTCTCTGCTTTCTTGCGGTTAGCCTCAGGCACCACAGCAACATCCGGAGTTTTAACAATAGTTTTTTTGGTCTTGCAGGCCAGTACAGTGCTTAACAGCAAAAGAACCAGCAGACTATTTCGTAAGGTACTTCTTCTCATTTATTTTTCGTTTTAACAGCGGCGAGTCATTGCCTGCATCCCATGATTTTTTCCATTGCACCAATGCCTCTTCCGGCGATCCGGTGTGGAATAAAACATCACCATAGTGCTCCAGATAAACACTATTTTCAGCTTCGTTGTTCTGCAAAGCTTTCTCTATCCAGGATTTCGCCAGCGCATACTTTCCCTTTTTCAGTAAAATCAATGCGTAAGTATCAGCCACCGAAGCGTCCTTTGGAAGGGCTTTAGCGGCAACTGTAATTAACGTCTCTGCCTTATCCAGGTTTTCATTCCTTAACGCCAGGTAATACGCATAATTGTTCATAATCAGGAAATTCTGCGGATCCAGGCCAACTGCTTTCTCAAAAGCCTGGTCTGCTGCAGCCACTTTACCCTGATCAATCAGTATCTCTGCCTGTAAAGCGGAAATCAATGCCTGAAGTTCTTTATTTTCCCCATCCAGCATCATTGCAGATTTAATATGCCCTAACGCCTCTTTATTCTGATCTTCACGATGCAAAGCGAAAGCCATGTAATAATATAAAATAGCCTGATTTGGATAAACTGCTAAAGCAGCATCTCCAATTACAATCATCTGTTTATACTGCCCCATCAGGATAGAGATATTGAGTACTTTTTCCCAAACTCCATACAGCTGATCAGTTAGTTTCAATGCCTTTTTGTAGTGTTCCAGTGCAGCTGGCAAATTTCCTGTTTCATATAAAACGTCCCCATAAAGTGCAAGGAACAGTGGATCATCCTGGTGTGTACTGGCAATATTCTCCAAGACTTTAGAGGCTGCCATAAATTTCTTTTGGGAAAGGAACAACGTAGCTGCTGCCATTGCCTCTGTTGCATTTGCAGGCGCGACAACATCCTGTGGTCCTCCTGTAATTCGCTGACGCGCTCTGGTAAGCGCCTCGGAGGGACCAAATTTCTTTTCTACCAGGGTATAGGCGGCCAGAGCTTCTTCCTTTCTACCGGAGATTGCAATTGCATTGGCGCGGTCAAACTGGTAGCTTTGCTGATCTGGGGCCAGGCGGATCAACTGATCAAAAACTGGGATCAGGCGATCCATACTCCCTGTACTCTTGTAAAGTTCGGCCAGTAATTTCCAGTACCACGGATTATTCTTATCAATATTAACTGCTTTTGTGATGGCTATTTCAGCTTCAGGCATTTTATTCTGTCTGAAGTTTAACAAGGCTATTTCATACCAGGCCGCGGCATTGCCTGCATCAATAGCTGTTATTTTCGTAAAGTTCTCACTGCTCTTTACGTAATTCTCTTTGAGCTTATCACTCAACCCTGCAAAGAAAAGTTGTTTAATGCGTATACTATCCGTGGCCGAAACGGGCAGCCGCTGGGCGGCTGACTGTAAAGCCAGGAATAGTATACCGCATAAAACAACGATCTTGTTCATTTATTTAAGGTTTATTTACCTGTATGTCCGTAACCACCCTCGCCACGTGCAGTATCACTTAGTTCTTCTGCATTTTCCCAGGTAATAGTTTCATGTTTTGAAATCACCATTTGTGCAATCCTATCTCCATTGTTAACTACAAAATCAGTATCAGAAAGATTGATCAGCAATACTTTGATCTCTCCGCGGTAATCTGCATCAATAGTTCCCGGAGAGTTTACGATGCTGATTCCATGCTTATATGCCAAACCACTGCGTGGACGTATTTGCGCTTCGTAGCCTACCGGCAATTCAATATGCAAACCTGTAGGTACCAGTATGCGTTGCATAGGTTTGATTACGATCTCTTCTGTTACAAAAGCTCTCATGTCCATTCCTGCTGCATGAGCTGTTTCATATTGAGGCAATGCCAATCCTGATTTGTTGATAATATTAATCTTCATCTTATTGTGTTTATTTAGTAGTAAAGCCTTATTAAGCAGGCTTATGTTATTTTTAACAGGGGTATTCACCAAAGTTATATGAGTTCCCTTTTTCTTATTGTTTGCCTTTTGCTAAAAGAACTTTTAATTCGTCCTTTTCTACATAAAGGATCCCCGCGAAGAACAGCACTAACAATCCATTCCCAATATAAATATTCCTGTTAAATACCCAGAAAGACAAAATTACAATGACGATCGAGGTAATCAGGTAGGCCAAAATCCGTTTCAACTTATAAGGGATCGGATAATATTTCTGTCCCAGTATGTAAGACATAACCATCATCACAAAATAAGCCAGCATTGAAACCCAGGCAGAGCCCATGTAACTATACCTTGGGATCAGTATAAAGTTAAATACAATCGTAATAATAGCCCCTGCTACAGAAAGGTACAAACCAAAGCGTGTCTGATCAGACAATCTGTACCAGATAGAAAGATTCATATAAATACCCAGGCAGACATAACCAAACAGCAAATAAGGCACGGCTGGTAATCCAGACCAATATTGTGCGGTATGTGCAGCATCCCCTTTGATAAAGTATTTCAAAATCTCAATATTTGCGACTAAGGCGACGAACAACAAAGAAAGTGCAATCACAAAATAATGCAGAATCGTTGCATAAGTTTTCCTTGCATTTTCATGTTTCGCATGGCTAAAAAAGAACGGTTCGGCTCCCAGCCTGAAAGCTGTAATAAAAATACTTAAGAAAATTGCAATTTTACAAACCGCGCCATAAATCCCGACATCAATGTCAGCCACAGCTTTCGGCAATAATTTACTCAGTACAATCTTATCCAGATTTTCATTGATGATAAAGGACAAGTTGGCTACTAAAATAGGCCAGCTATAAGAGATCATTTTCAGGAACATCTCTTTATCAAATTTAAATCTGATCTGCAGAAACTCAGGCAACAGCAATAAAAAAGTAAGGATACTGGCGGCCAGGTTGGAGATAAAAACATAACCTACCCATTGATAATGATACCAGCTCTCAAACCAGGATGCCAATGGCCACTGATGCTTGATAATTAAAGGAATCACAAAAATAAAGAACAGGTTCAATCCAACAAAACTGCCGATATTCAGGAACTTAATTACACTGTATCTGAATGCTTTATTGTCAGCGCGGATTTTAGCAAAAGGGATCACACAGATCGCATCTACAAATAAGATCCCGACAAAATACTTAACATACCTTTGATAGTCAAGAACTTGAGACTGCTCTCCGTTATTAATCCAGGAAGCAATTGAATCAGCAAAAACAGAACCTGTGATCAGAAATATCCCGGCAATAAAGGCTATACAAATAAATGAATTGTTGTATACCGCATCCTTTTTATCCTCATGCTTATTGAGATACCTGAAATAAGTACTTTCCATTCCGAAAGCAAGCACCGCATTGATCAGCGATGCATAGCTGAAAAGTTTGGTCAAAATACCAAATGTGCCGGGCAGATAAGCCTTGACATAAATTGGGGTTAATATAAAATTGAGTAGTCTGGATAGTATGGTACTTACCCCATACACTGCAGTCTGACCTAAAAACTTTTTTAAAACTGACACCTGATGTGATTAACGGATAATAAAGCGGACTTATTTCTTAATGATCTCAAAATTACGATAGTTTTTCAGTTCGCCCGGTGTGATCTCCACCTTTTCTATCTTGGCCCGGTCTGGTCCTTCATTGCACCACTCCTCAAAAATATCCAGCAAAGTATCGTCCCCTTCGGCCTCGATATACAAACTTCCGTCCTTCTCATTCTTGATAATTCCGCGAACCCCCATTTGGTCTGCAACTACTTTTGTGGTGTATCTAAACCCCACCCCCTGCACTTTTCCTGTTATCCTGATTATGATTTGCTTCATCTATTTATTTATGCTATTGTCTTCTTTTCTATTTTTGTATTCTTATTCTATTGTCTTCTATCTCTGTTTTCACCGTATTCAACACCGGTATAAAACTGGCTCACCCTGTCCTTCCCCTCCAAAAAACCTTGCCATATCTCCTTTAAAATAACCGCAGCAGGCTTGATATCTTTCAGTAATGCCGAAACCTGGCCAATCTCCAATTCACCCTCTTCTAAATTACCTTCAAACATACCTAATTTTGCTCTTGCGCGCCCTAACAAGCCCTTTAATGTTTCCGCATCCGCGCCCTCAGCTTCTGCCGTTGCGACTGCCGACTCAAAAGAATTCTTCAGTAACCTGACCGGAACCAACTTCTGTAACCTCAATTTGGTATCCCCTTCTGCAGCTCCAATAATCCGCTCCTTAAAAGAAAGATGTGCCGAAGATTCCTCAGCAACTGCAAAAGCAGAGCCGATCTGCACTCCGTCAGCACCCAATGCCATAGCTGCCAGCATACTGCGCCCCGAGGAAATCCCTCCAGCTGCAATAACCGGTATCCTCACAGCATCAGCAATCATAGGAATCAAACACATCGTTGTTGTTTCTTCCCTTCCATTGTGTCCGCCCGCTTCAAACCCTTCCGCTACAATCGCATCCACCCCACTAGCCTCAGCCTTTAAAGCAAATTTCGTATTGGCAACCACATGCACCACCGTCATTTGTGCTTCCTTCAAAAAACCTGTCCACACCGCCGGATTACCCGCCGAAGTAAATACAATTTTCACTCCCTCCTCCACTAAAATCTGCATAATTTCTTTCACATTCGGATAAATCATCGGCACATTCACAGCAAAAGGAAAAACAGTTGCCTGCTTAATTTTCCGGATATGTTCCCTTAAGACTTCAGGATACATAGAACCAGCTCCAATAATACCCAAACCACCAGCATTTGAAACCGCTGCCGCAAGCTTCCAGCCACTACACCAGATCATGCCCGCCTGAATAATTGGATACTGAATCTTAAATAAAGACGTAATGCGATTAGACATAATTTATATTATATAATTCTTTCAATAGAGGTTTCGGCCGTAATCAGCCCCTCTTTCAAACCCTTCACCAAATTTACCCCCGGTCTTTTTCCCTTTTCCAAACTCCCAAACTGTGCCTCAATCCCCAGGAAAGCCGCCCCATTTAACGTTGCCCAAGACAACAATTCCTCAAAAGGAACCTGTTTAAGCTGCTGCAAAACCTTCATCTCCGCTAAAATACTCAAAGAATGATTGCTCGCTAAACTATCTGTTCCCAAAGTAATCGTCACTCCAGCATCCCTTAATAAGTCTACATCCGGTAATCTATTTTCAATATATAAATTCGCACCCGGGCACAAACACCAATAAAGCCGCTGATGCTGTCCTTGTGCAAACACCACATCCGCCCCACTCGTAAAAGTATTATGAACCAGCAATGTTTTCACATCCCCGGATAGAAATGGCAAATAACTCTGCAAAGAAGTCTTTCCCTTCGCCTCAAAAAAACCAATATCCAACCCAAGAAACTCGTATAACTTCAGAAAATGCCCTTGCTTCGATTCAAAAAATAAATTCTCATCCAAAGTTTCCTGATTATGAATAGAGACTGACTCATGGACAGCTCCCGAAACCTTCTTAATCTCTTCAAACAACTCTGCTGAAACTGAATAAGGCGCATGCGGGACGATCGTGGCCCTCAAAGGCAAAAACTCATCCCTCACCTCTACCGCTTTCTGAATAATTTCACCAGCCCGTCCGGGATTAAAACCCATCGCCTCCACAAAAGTATGATAGTAAAGCTTACTCTTAAGTTTTACTCCTTTAGAATAAATCTGGTTGGAAATATCGCCCGTAGCGACAATACCATTCACATACATCTGATGATCAGCAAGCTCCATCGCCTCCTCAATCTCCATCTCCGAAGCCTGTCTCTGCTGCATGACCTGCTGCACAAACCCCGGTAATCCCGTATGCTCAGGTATTTTGCCGGCAAGATGTGACAACTCCAAATGACAATGCGTATTCACCAATCCCGGTACCAGCACCCCATCATAATACTTTATTCCTTTAATATTTAATGCTTTACCCTGCTGCGCAGTCCATACATCCGTAATAGTTCCATCATTACTAACAGCAACTATTCCATTCTGCAAAGGCGCAGCGTTAACCGGATAAACCCATGATGCCGACAAATAAGAACTCATAATTACAAATTACGGTTATTCTGCCCAAACGCTAAAAAAAACCAGAGAATTTATCCCCCGGCAAAACCAAAACTCATTAACCAAATGGAAGACACCGACCAGTAATTCTGTCTTATACTGAAATTACTTGACAGGTCCTATAGAAACTAATTGTAATTAGGTTATACATACTAAATTGCTAATTGTAAATGGTCTATACAGTAGCTGCCTCACATATTTTTCGTTCTCTTTTTCCCAAAGTTTCTCCATCGAACAAATCTGCACCCAACAACTATCTTCCCTTCCATTATCTTCTTCCAGCATTTCTGCATCAAACAACAATATTTTATCCAATTATTTTTTCACCTGCGTCTCCCCCTTTTTCCCAAACCGACTGTAACTAGTCTGTTCTAATTTTCAAAGCAACCAATTTACCCTACCTGGCTATCCAAATAAAAGGTCTGGAGAAACCTGTGAAATTTCAAAAAAACCAGTTGTTAATTTCGCAGCCTGTTTCATTCGCAGAATGAAATCCAGCAAGAAATAACAACTGTTTTTTTGAAATCCCATTATTTTCATAGCATATATGGGTATAAATTGATTACTTTGTAAAAAGAAATACTATTATGTCCGATTCTACCACCCGATTAAATAAATACATTAGTGAAAGCGGCATGTGTTCGCGCAGAGCAGCAGACAGATACATAGAACAGGGAAATGTCTTTATTAATGGCAGAAAAGCCAAAGTTGGTGACCAGGTATACTTCGGTGACCTGATTACGGTAAACGGACAAACCATTGAACCTAAAGAAGTAGACAACTCTATTCTCCTTGCATTTAACAAACCCGTTGGCGTAACCAGTACAACAGAAGCTGGCGTAAAAAGCAATATCGTTGATTACGTAAACCACAGCGAAAGAGTGTTCCCTATAGGAAGACTGGACAAAGACTCACAAGGATTGATCTTCATGACCAATAACGGAGACTTAGTTAATAAAATCCTTCGTGCCGGTAACAACCATGAAAAAGAATACCTGGTAACCGTTAATAAACCATTAACCGACCAGTTTATTACCAACATGGCTAAAGGCGTACCCGTACTGGGGGTCATGACCAAAAAATGCAAAGTAACTAAAGAAAGTCCTTTCATCTTCAAAATTACACTGATCCAGGGTTTGAACAGACAAATCAGACGTATGTGTGAACACTTCGGATTTGAAGTTACCAAACTGGAACGTATTCGTATTATGAATATCAACCTGAAAGGTCTTCCAGTTGGAGAATGGAGAGAATTCACTCCGGAAGAACTGACAGAAATTCATAACATGATTGCAAAATCAAGCTCTGTTGAACACGCTGCTGCAAAAAGAGTCGTTAAAAAAGCAAAAGCAACTACAGCACCAGAAGAAGCCAATATAACTCCCGCAAAAGCATTCAGAGCAAGACCAGCAGGCCCATCTAAAGGAAAACCAAGACCCACTACTCCAAGAGGAGAGCGCGGAGAGAGAAGTGAAAGAGAAGAAAAGCCACCAAGAGGATCAAGAGCAAAACCAGCATCTGGATCATCGTCATTCAAAGCACCAGCTGCGACCAATGACTGGAATAAAAGCAATGGCCCAAGCAGAAGATCAGTGAGACCAACAAAAGGAAGATCAGGATCAGCTCCGGCAAAAACAAAAAGCCCAAAACGCTAAACATCAACAATTTAGCCTATTCATAAATCATTACAATTTTCATGACCTTTATCAATTAAAGTCATGAAAATTTCATAACTTACTAAAAACAAGTAAGTTCCAACGAAAAATTGGGTGGCTTATTATTTTTAGGTAACTTTGCATCAAATGCTAGTAACAACTAAAACTGATATCCGTTCTCTGAGTCTTATCCAGCTTCAGCAGCACTTTACTGAGATGAAAGAACCCGCATACCGGGCCAAACAGGTTTACCAATGGCTCTGGGAAAAATCTGCGCGTTCTTTTGAAGAAATGAGTAACCTGTCTAAAGACCTGAGAAAGAAACTGGACGAGAACTATACTATCAATGCAGTTGAGGTCAACAATACCCAGTTCAGTAACGACCAAACCATTAAAAACACTTTCCGTTTATTTGATGGAAACATCGTTGAAGGCGTATTGATTCCAATGGAAGAACGCATGACTGCCTGTGTAAGCTCCCAGGTTGGTTGTAGCTTATCCTGTAAATTCTGTGCAACAGGGTATATGGATAGAAAACGTAACCTGAATGCCGATGAAATTTATGATCAGGTTGTACTTATTGATCAGCAGGCCAAAAAGAATTACAATGCCCCGCTTACCAATATCGTTTATATGGGGATGGGAGAGCCGTTATTAAACTACGCAAATGTAATGAAATCAATAGAGCGTATTACTGCTCCTGATGGATTAAATATGTCTTATAAGAGAATTACAGTCTCTACAGCAGGTATCGCTAAAATGATCAGGAAACTGGCAGATGACGGTGCTAAATTTAACCTTGCACTATCACTGCATGCTGCTGACGACAAAAAGAGAAATGAAATTATGCCTATCAATGAGCAGAATACTTTAAAAGTACTCGCAGAGGCATTAAAATACTATTTCGCTAAAACAAAAAATCCCGTTACCTACGAATATATCGTCTTCAATAACTTTAATGACGAACTTCAGGATGCTATAGATCTGGCCAAATTCTGTAAACATGTACCCTGCAAAGTAAACCTGATTGAATACAACCCAATTCAGTTTGCAGATTTCATCAATGCAGAAGGAGATAAAATTGATGCTTTCTCTAATTATTTGAAAAGCCAGGGTGTAAATACGAATATCAGACGTAGCCGCGGTAAAGATATTGATGCTGCCTGTGGACAGCTTGCTGTGAAAAACCAGCCAGAGCCAGAAATATCAGTTAACTAATCCCGATAAATCAGGGGTACATTGTAAAATGTCCCTGATTAAACAAATCTTTACTGACCTTCTTCAGCTCCTCTTTTCCAGGAATTGCAATGCTTGTGGTACAGCATTATTTTATGGAGAGAAAACGATCTGCATCAAATGCCTGCATGATCTCCCCTTCACAGATTTCCATTTATATACAGCTCATCCCGCTGCCAAATTATTCTGGGGCAGAATACCTGTTCATCAGGTCACAGCCTTATTGTATTTTAAAAAAGGTAACAAGGTCCAACAGCTGATCCATCAGCTAAAATATAAAGGACAAACAGATATTGGCTTCCTCTTGGGTAAGCTGATTGGTGAAAATATAATGCTATCAGAGCAAAAACCAGATTTAATTATCCCTATTCCACTTCATCCGAAAAAAGAACACAGCAGAGGCTATAACCAAAGTCAATGTATTGCTGAAGGAATAGCCTGTATTTTACAAATACCCATCCACACCAAACTGCTTAAAAGAAAAATCAATACAACCACACAAACGAAAAAAAACCGGTTTAATCGTTTTGAAAACATAAAAGATGCATTTGAGCTGCATAAACCCCAGGATTTACAGCAAAAGCATATCCTGCTCGTTGATGATATACTCACTACCGGAGCTACATTTGAAGCCTGTGGCAAGCTCCTGCTGGATAACGGGTTAAATAAACTATCTATTGCAACGCTGGCTTATGCAGAATAAAAAAAAATAGGGTCTTCAGGATAACATTTATATTTTATGCTCGTTTATATATTCGAGAGCGTTAATTTAGATGGTAAGGGTCGATATTTTCTTCATAGAAATATCGGCCCTTTATCTTTTCGGAGCAGAATCAATTTATTTTTATAAAAAAAACAATTTAATAAAAACAATAGCCGAACTTAATCGTTTATATATACGAGAGCGTTAATTTAGGAGTCGGAATTTCAGAAATGGAGTTCCGGCTCTTTTTTTTGAGTCCGGTTAAGAAAAAAACTTTCTATTCCTTTTCGCGGGAAAGGAAACCGAAAAGCAGTTTTTTAATCTCTTCCGGATTAAACGGTTTTAGTACATGACCATTCATACCGCATTCATTAAATTTGTAATGGTCATTTTTAAGCGTAGAGGCAGTCAATGCAATGATAGGCACTTGCTTATAATAAGCGCCGCTGATATCCCTGATAATCCCTGTGGTTTCGAAACCATCTATCCCCGGCATTTTAATATCCATAAAGATCAGATCAAAACTTTCGGTCATAATCTTTTCTATCGCTTCATATCCATTGACCGCAGCCTCAATCTCTAATCCCCATTTACTAAGAATACGCTTTGCAATCAGAATATTAATTTCATTGTCATCTACCACCAATATCCTTTTACCAATAAAGACACTCATCTCGGTACTATTACCGGGTGAAGCAGATATTTCTGCCGTTTTACTGAAGGCAATTTCAAAAGAAAAGGTAGTTCCTTCCCCTTCAGTACTATCTACAATAATATCAGAATTGAACATTTGCAATAGCTTCTTTGTAATTGCCAGCCCCAATCCTGTACCTCCATATTTTCTGGAAATATCTGTTTTGGCCTGGGTAAAGGTTTCGAAAATATAACTTTGCTTGTCCTTAGGTATTCCTATACCATTATCTGTAATCTCAAACCTGATAACTGACTCTTTTTCATTCTGCCCGGCAAGGGTCAGAATAAGCTGCACCTGCCCGTTCTCTGTAAATTTAATTGCATTGCCCAGAAAATTCATCAGGATCTGGTAAAGCCTGTTTTTATCCCCCGAAATCAACGATGGAATTGAAGGGTCAAACACAAGATTTAACTGATTTCCTTTCTTCCTTACATTAACTTGCAGCGAATTGATGATATCATTTGCCAGTGTTTTAAGGTTGAATGGAAAAACTTCCAGTTCCATCTTACCAGTTTCCATTTTCGTAAAGTCCAGGATATCATTAATGATATGCAATAAGTTTTCACCGGAGAACTTCAGAATATTTAAATCATCAATCTGTGAGATTTTAGGGTCATTGTCTAATAATAAGTGGGTCATGCCAATCACGGCATTCAAAGGTGTGCGGATTTCATGACTCATCACAGAAAGAAACATTTCCTTTGCTTCACTAAGCTTTAAGGCCTGTTCTTTGGCCTCGATCATCTCTTTCTCAATCTGCTTGCGTTGGGTAATATCAGAGATCAGATCGATTTGTCTTTCTACTTTTCCTTTGCTGTTAATAATAGGCGTGTTAGAGACAGACAGCCAGACTGTAGATCCGTTTTTCTTCTCTGCCAGTACCTCTATCGTATAGGATTGATTGTTTTTGCTTTTATCTCTCGAGGTCGCTATTAATTCCTGATCATAAAAATTAGGAGAAAGGATATTCCCCAAATGATGGCCATAGAGTTCTTCTTTTTTGTAACCGGTTAATTTTTCAAGAGATTGATTGACCCAGGTTGTAATACCTTCATTATCCTGTATATTCACTCCTGTATTCGTTTTACTGGCTACCATAGAAAGTACCTGCAACTCTTCTTCTGCTCTTTTTTTATCAGTAATATCAATAATGATCTCCACCTCAATTTCTACATTTCCTCTGTCATCCAATACCACCGTATTGTAAACGGAAAGCCAGATTTCTTTCTTATCTTTTCGATAAGCCAGCATATCAATGGTAAAAGATTGCCTTTGTTTGGTCAGTCTTCTGACTTCATCGATAAGTTCCAGATCCGTATTCGGACCAATGATCAGATCTCCGAGCCGTTTTCCCTTAACATCTTCCAGGCTAAATCCAGTAATCTTCTCAAAAGCTGCATTTACCCACGTCACATGATTATCTGCATCATTAATGACCACGGCATTATTTACTTTGCTGGCCACGAATGATAACTTCATCAGATCACTTTCAACCTTTTTATTGTCTGTGATGTCTCTTCCATAGGTATACCAACGTCTGTTTTTCGAAACCAGCGACCAGCTTATCCACCGGATAATATGATCCCGGCCTACTACTCTAAAGTCAATATGAAGTTCTTTATAATTATTCCCCAGTCCATCTGCTATGCTTTTCATCACCCTGGGAATATCTTCCGGGTAGCAGACGTCCAAAAGGCCGAGTTCCATGGCTTCTGGTACCGTGTAGCCTAATAATCGGGTCACTGCTTCGTTAACGAACAAGACTTTGCCTCTATAGTCAAGAATACAGTGAATTTCGGGAGAAACCCCCGTTATATCCAAAAGTTCCTGGCAGCGGGTAATGCTGGAACGAATCTGTTCATCTTTTTTCTTCAGGATGAGATGTACGACTACTTCCTGCGCAATCCCTTTCAGGATTTCTTTTTGGCTGTCAGTAAATTGACGGGGAACCAGGTCAAATACGCAGAGCGTGCCCAATACAAAACCGTGATCATCAATCAAGGGAGCACCGGCATAATACCTGATATAGGGTTCGGAAACCACCACAGGGTAATCGGTAAAACGACTATCTTTTAGTGTATCACAGATTTCGAATACTGTATTTCCCTGGATAGTATATTCGCAAAAAGACTGCTTGCGGGGAAATTCCTTTAGCACTACGCCAACGGAAGATTTAACCCATTGCCTTTCTTTGTCTAACAGAGAAATCAAGGCAATGGGTATATTAAATATTTGCGTCGCAAGCTTCGCAAGGTTATCAAAGCTTTTCTCAACAGGGGTATCAAGGATATGATATGCATATAACGCACATAATCTCTCTTTTTCACTAGGTGACCATACTCCTGTATTTATTGGCATAATTGATTAACCCGTATTTTTTACTTGTATAATGGAAAACCAGCAACTAATGCAGTCACTTGTTTTCTCACTTCACTCAAATGGGCATCATCCTCTGGATTAGTCAAAACCTGATCTATTAAATCAACAATTTTTTCCATGTCTTGCTCTTTAAATCCTCTGGTTGTAATTGCAGCAGTTCCTACGCGGATCCCTGAAGTCACAAAAGGAGATTTATCGTCAAACGGCACCATATTCTTGTTCACGGTAATATCTGCTTTTTCAAGCGCATTTTCTGCAACTTTTCCAGTTATATTTTTGTTGCGTAAGTCAATCAGCATTAAGTGATTGTCTGTACCGCCTGAAATGATACCGTAACCTCTGCTCATAAAAGCTTTTGCCATTGCTTGCGCATTTGCTTGTACTTGTTTAATATAAACCAGGTATTCATCGCTTAATGCTTCGCCAAATGCAATTGCTTTTGCTGCAATAATGTGTTCTAACGGACCGCCTTGAGTACCCGGAAAAACTGCCATATCTAATACAGATGACATCATTCTGGTTTCGCCTTTAGGTGTTTTGATACCAAATGGGTTTTCAAAGTCTTTACCCATCATGATCAGTCCGCCACGTGGTCCACGCAATGTTTTGTGTGTAGTTGTAGTTACGATATGGCAATGAGGAAGCGGATTTGCTAATAGTCCTCTTGCAATCAGTCCTGCAGGGTGTGAAATATCGGCAAGTACCAACGCACCGATTTTATCAGCTACGCTACGGATAAAAGCGTAATCCCATTCTCTTGAATAAGCAGATGCGCCACAGATAATTAATTTTGGACGTTCAGCTAAAGCTACTTCTTCCAGTTTTGCATAATCAATCAGCCCGTCTTCTTTTTTAACACCGTAGAAGAAGGGTTTGTATAATTTACCTGAAAAATTTACCGGAGAACCATGAGTTAAGTGTCCTCCATGAGACAGATCAAATCCAAGGATTTTGTCTCCTGGCTGTATTACAGCCAGCATCACAGCTGCATTAGCCTGTGCGCCAGAATGTGGCTGAACATTTACCCATTCCGCACCGAATAGTTTTTTAGCACGTTCAATGGCAATATTCTCTACCTCATCAACTATCTGACATCCGCCATAATAACGTTTGCCCGGTAAGCCTTCAGCATATTTGTTAGTTAATACTGAACCCGCAGCTTCCATTACCTGTTTGCTTACAAAATTCTCTGAAGCAATCAGCTCAAGGCCGTTTTCCTGACGGTCTAATTCCCTGTCAATCAAATCAAAAATTAAAGTATCTCGTTCCATTTATCAAAGTATATTTCTGTAAAAATAATCATTTTCACCAGATTATAATTGTTTTTTAACGGTGATGAAGCTATCATGATCTGGTGTCCGCTTCGTTACTAAGCTTGTAAGATCATGATGGTTTCACCAGAAGCTGTTGAAATTTAGATACTCAAATTGTTTATAGTTTATTTTTAGGTGAAACAAGTCAGATTTATGTCTGGTAGCCTTCCTGGCTGACATGAATCTGGCGCAGTTGCAGCCAAAGAGATACATAAAACAAATGAGCAGATGGAATTTTAACTGCTTCAGAGATTACAATTGTTTTTTAATCTTGCTAAAGCATACGGATACAGGTTCATGCAAACGATTTTAAACACCTTCTCAGAACATATTTGTTTTGTTTACTGTTGTAAGCTTGAACACGTATTTGTTTTGTTTTTGAAATGACTATTATTTTGCGGTTATCTTAACTAAAATCCCGTACTTTGTATATTGTTGTCTATTAAACCCTGCATGGAAAACTTCAACACTCCATTATTACCTAACATAAACTATCCTGCTGATTTAAAGCAGTATACAGAAGATGACCTGGAACAAATCAGCCAGGAATTACGTCAGTATATTATTGATACTGTAAGTGTAAATGGCGGTCATTTTTCTTCTAGTCTTGGTGTTGTAGAGCTCACTGTAGCTTTACATTACGTCATGAATACCCCTTATGATAAATTAGTCTGGGATGTGGGCCACCAGGCCTATGGTCATAAAATTCTGACCGGAAGAAAATCTGTTTTTCATACAAACCGACTGCTGAATGGTATCAGTGGCTTCCCGAATATCAGCGAAAGTGAATATGATACGATGGGTGTAGGTCACTCTTCTACCTCAATTTCTGCGGCATTGGGTATGGCTGTAGCTTCACAGTTAAAAGGCGAGAAAGATCGTCAGCATGTTGCCGTAATTGGTGATGGCGCAATGACTGCCGGACTTGCTTTTGAGGGACTTAACCATGCTGGAATTGAAAATTCAAATCTGCTGGTTATCCTGAATGATAACTGTATGTCTATTGATCCGAATGTTGGTGCACTTAAAGAATATCTGACAAATATTACCACATCTAAATCTTATAACAGATTCAGAGATGATATTTCAAGTGTATTGATTAAGCTGTCTGAGCTTGGTCCTAATGCACATAAATTCGTCAAAAAGATAGAAAAAAGTATCAAAGGCACTTTATTAAATCAAAGCAACCTTTTTGAATCTTTAAATTTCAGATACTTTGGTCCGGTGGACGGTCATGACGTAAAAAAATTAGCTGCTGTACTCAGAGACCTTAAAGATATTCCTGGCCCTAAGCTATTACATTGTGTAACTGTTAAAGGAAAAGGCTTTGCATTAGCGGAGAAGGATCAAACCAAATGGCATGCTCCTGGTCTTTTTGATAAGATTACAGGCGAAATTAAAAAATCAGTAAATGATAAACCACAGCCACCAAAATATCAGGATGTTTTCGGACATACACTGGTTGAGCTCGCTGAGGCCAATAAAAATATTGTAGGGATTACCCCTGCCATGCCTTCAGGTTCATCGATGAACATCATGATGAAAGCAATGCCTGACCGTGCTTTTGATGTGGGTATTGCTGAACAGCATGCAGTCACTTTCTCTGCCGGACTGGCAACACAAGGTATGCTGCCTTTCTGTAATATTTATTCCAGTTTTATGCAGCGTGCTTATGATCAGGTGATCCATGATGTGGCTATACAGAACTTGAATGTTGTTTTTTGTCTGGATCGTGCAGGTTTTGCCGGTAGTGACGGCGCAACACACCACGGTGCTTATGACCTGGCTTATATGCGTTGTATCCCTAATATGACGGTTGCCGCTCCAATGAACGAGGAAGAGCTCAGGAACCTGATGTATACAGCTCAACTGGAAAATATGGGCCCTTTTTCTATTCGTTATCCGAGAGGAAATGGAGTCATGACAGACTGGAAACGTCCTTTTAAAGCTATTGAGGTTGGAAAAGGCAGAAAAATTTGTGACGGTGAAGAAGTAGCTATCCTGACTATTGGAAACGTTGGTAACTTTGCCGTTGAAGCTTGTAAAGAATTAAATACGGAAGGCATCCATCCTGCGCATTATGATATGCGCTTTGTTAAACCTCTGGATGAGGCTTTACTGCATGATGTCTTTACACGTTATAAAAAGATCGTTACTGTAGAAGATGGCTGTCTGCAAGGCGGAATGGGCTCTGCAGTGCTTGAATTTATGGCTGATCATCATTACCAGGCCAATGTAATCCGTTTAGGTATTCCTGACGAAGTTGTTGACCATGGAGAACAAAGCGAATTATGGTCGATTTGCGGTTATGATAAAGCTGGTATTATAGAAACTGTTAAAAAGATTGCAGTTAGCAGAACTACTGCAACTATAGCCTCTTAACTCAGTCAGATAATGATATAAAAAAAGCTACTCCGTTATATAACGAGTAGCTTTTTTTATGCTGATAATGTGATTTACTCGACAGTCACAGATTTAGCCAGATTTCTTGGCTGATCCACGTTGCAACCTCTTAATAAAGCAATATGATAAGAAAGTAATTGCAATGGTATAGTAGCCAGTAATGGAAGGAATGCTTCACTTGCATCAGGGATTTCTATACAGTAATCAGCCATTTTACGAACTTCTGTATCACCTTCGGTAACGATAGCCAGTACAATTCCTTTTCTTGCTTTTACTTCCTGAATATTACTGATTACCTTCTCATAAGAAGAGTTTTTAGTAGCGATAACTACTACTGGCATTTCTTCATCGATCAGTGCAATAGGACCATGCTTCATTTCTGCTGCCGGATAACCTTCTGCATGGATATAAGAGATTTCTTTCAATTTCAATGCACCTTCTAAAGCTACAGGGAAACCACTTCCTCTACCCAGAAACAGGCAGTTTCTGGAATCTTTAAATTTATGCGCAATCTCTTTAATCAGATCATTGGACTCTAAAGCCCTGGTGATCTTTTCAGGGATACAATCCAGTTCAGTTAACAATTCTACCAATTTGGCTTGTGTCAGGGTACCTTTTTGCTGTGCCATATAAAAGGCCATCAATGTCAATACCGTTACTTGTGCTGTAAATGCTTTGGTTGAAGCTACACCAATTTCAGGCCCTGCATGGGTATAAACTCCTGCATGCGTTAAACGTGGAATAGATGAGCCTACCACATTACAAACTCCGAAAATAGTTGCCCCTTTTTCTTTGGCCATCTCAATAGCGGCCATCGTATCTGCCGTTTCTCCGGATTGAGAGATCGCAATTACGACATCTTTTTCTGTGATAATTGGATTTCTATAACGGAATTCAGAGGCATATTCTACCTCTACAGGTATACGTGCATATTCTTCAATTAAATATTCACCAACCAGTCCGGCATGCCATGAAGTTCCACAAGCGACAATAATAATACGGTCAATGTTCTTTAGTTTGTCCGCATACTCTTTAATTCCGCCTAATTGTACTCTTCCTTCATTCGGATAAATACGGCCTCTCATACAATCTCTGATCGATCTTGCTTGTTCAAAGATTTCTTTAAGCATGAAATGCTCATAACCACCTTTTTCAAGCATTTCCAATTTAAGCTCCAGCTCCTGGATATATGGAGTTTGTACAACGTTGTCTAATCTTTTAATTAATAACTCATCGCGTTTTAAAAATGCAATCTCATTATCATTCAGATAAATTACGTTTTTAGTGTATTCAATAATTGGAGTCGCATCAGAAGCAATAAAGTATTCTCCTGCACCTACACCAATTACCATTGGACTACCTTTTCTGGCTGCAATTAACTGATCTGGGTGATCATTATCCATAATTACGATGGCATAAGCACCGCTAACCTGGTGTAAAGCCAAACGTACTGCTTCCAATAGGTCTGTGTTCTCTTTTTTGTAGATCTCCTCTACTAAATGGATCAGCACCTCTGTATCTGTATCACTGTTGAAAACGTGACCTCTTGATAACAACTCTTCTTTCAGGGTAGCATAATTTTCTATAATTCCATTGTGGATAATAGTTAATTTACCATCATTAGAAGTATGCGGATGTGAATTCCTGTCTGAAGGTTCACCGTGGGTTGCCCAACGCGTGTGCCCCATTCCAATCGTTCCCGATTTATCTTTTGCTTCAGTGAAATTTTCAAGTTCCTGAACCTTTCCTGCTTTTTTGTATATTTTTAATCCGCCTCGATTGATCAATGCGATACCCGCACTGTCATACCCACGGTATTCTAACCTTTTCAAGCCTTTCAGCACAATTGGCCAAGCTTCTCTATAACCTATATATCCTACTATTCCACACATATTATTCTAGTATAAAGGTGTAAATCTAGTCATTTAATGATTTATTTACAGTAAAATAAAATATGCTTCCTTTCTTTTGGGACAAAAGTACCCTTTGCAGGATGAATAAAGCTTATGGGTTCACCAGCGTATAATACAGCATTAAAATTATATTAATTCGTTTTAGCAATAAAGATAGACACCACTTGATTATCCTGGCATCAAAGTGTGGAATTTCTCTACACTAGACAAGTTGACGAAAAAACATAAACAACTCACTAACAGGTAATTAAACAACAAAAGCACAATTGGCATCATTATGTAACCTACCTGGATACAAATCATTGTATAAAAAAATATTTAAAATATAACATATGAAAAATTTAATCTTAGGTGCAGCCATCTTAGCATTTGCAAGTGTCTCAACCGTTAAAGCAAACGATATCAAAACACCGGTTACTATTGTAGCGCAACAAGACAGTACTACTAAAACTCCGGTTAAAATTGAAGAATTACCTGATGCTGTGAAAGCAACTTTGGCATCAGATAAATATAAAGACTGGGCTCCAATTGCAGCATTCAAAATCACTGATGCAAGTAAAGCTGAATACTACCAGGTTGATGCTAAAAAGGGTGAAGAAACCGCTTCCTTAAAAATTGGCAAAGACGGAGTTGTGGTTCAATAATTAACACACATTATGAAGAACAGAACCTGCCCTTGGAAAAGGGTGGTTTTTTTTACGCCCGAGTTATCCACATTCGGATGTTAACAACTCAGATAGACGTGGATATCTACCCAAAAACCTGATGCTTTTTCTTGGTATAAGCCAAAGATTAATCAACCAACATAATACTGTATTACAGATATATATGTAATACAGAAGGATTAAAAAGTATATCTTAACGCCAAACTAAGTTATTGACAGTTATAAACACAATTCTTCAATTTAAAGCCTTATTTTTTCAGCGTTTTATAATGGCTGTATTTTAGGAGAACAACAACAATTTAAGATTGTTATGTCAGTAATTTTAAATTACCTGGTTATGGAACGAGAAGAAAACGAGCATCAGCTTAAAAATTTAACAGAATTAAATCACAGTGCTTATTCAATCAGAGCGGGACAGCCCAACCTGACCACCCGGTCTGTCGTAAATTCTGCCAGACAATTCGTTGGAACAATCAGAGATCTCCTGATTGATGAGCAGCATCAGGCGCGTTATCTGATTTTGAACCTCGCCGGAAATGTATGGAACATTCAGGAACGTGAAGTTCTGATTCCTATTGGTGCTGCAGAGCTGCATAGTCATACAGAAGAGATTGTGCTCCCTAATATTACAGCACAGCAGATTTCAGTTTTACCCGATTATATCCAGGGACATGCAGTCATCTCAACCGATTCTGAATTATATGGCCATAAAGATTTTGATGAAGCCAGCAAAGCGGCAAAGGAAGCACATGGCAGTTATACCGAACATATTCCATTTCAAGTGATCACCAGAGTGTATCAGGAAGAGCGTGAGGCAGAAAATGCTTTTAGATTATTGGTTAAAAGGGGCTTTGCAGAAAGTGATATTAAAATCACTCCTTATAACCCACTGAATAGCGTTACAGATTTTCAGGGCAATACCAATACACAGTATTTGGGTGATGGTTCAAGGGATGAATTTATCTTAAGTCTGGCAGCTAATTCGGCGCTGGATGCAGTACTCGCACAGCAGCTTTTAAATAATACAATTTAGCATGGAATAGCACGCTGATTTTCAATCTAACCCCATTAAAAAACACATTACACACATATACATAATATTAATTATCAGCACGATACACAATAAAATGCTAAAAATCATCTTATCTCAAACAATCAGAATTAATTATTCCCGAAAAGAATAATAATGGGTATCCAAATAAGTTTTTTTCTCACAATATGGCAAGGTGTTTGCCTGATGTCAGTAATCTCCAATGAATTTATACTCATGTCAAATCAACTTAAAGATAATATGATTAAAAACTCTGACATTAGTGCGTTGGCGACTAATTTTCGCGAATTTATCACCCGAAATACGATCGAAGAGGAAAGAGATCAGCTCATAGAGGATTTAACTTCACGTAATCAGGATCTGAATCAATTCGCTTATATCACTTCTCATAATCTCCGCGCACCTTTATCGAATTTAATCGGTTTAATTGACATCCTGGATTATGACATACTGGATGAATACAATAAGACAATTGTAGATATGTTCAGAGACTCAGCTTTTAAACTGAATGAGACTATTTATGATCTGACGCAGATGCTGAGTATTAAAAGTGATAAAAAACTGAATATCGAGAATGTAAGTGTCAGCAGTATTTTCAAAAAAGTATGTAATTATTTTAATAAACAAATCCACAAACTGGGAATTTATATACACACTGATTTCCAATGTGAAATGGTTCCTTTCCCCAAAAGTTACCTGGAAAGTATATTGATGAATTTAATGTCAAATTCAATGAAGTACTATTCTGCCAGCAGACCACTCAGAATTGACATTACAACCCAACTCAATGAGGATGGAAATGTGATCATGATTTTCTCTGACAATGGTATAGGAATCGATCTTAACAAACACAAAGACAAGATTTTCGGTTTAAACCAACGCTTTCACAGCCACGTTAACGGAAGCGGTGTTGGTCTGTTTATTACCAAAACCCAGATTACTTCTATGGGAGGCAAAATAACCGTTGAAAGTGAGCTGGATAAAGGCTGTACATTCACTGTTACGTTCAAATAATGTGCAGTTATGTGACATCAATATGTGTCATTATTTTAGCGATTTAGTACGACTTTACTTCTAGTTTTGTAGTTAACGTATCCCACAGAACATGAAAAAGACCTTACTTATTGCCGCTATAGTACTAGCCGTCAGCAGCATTTTCAACTCAAAAGCCAATGCGCAGGCTGTAAGTGGTAACGTACCACTAAGCATTGTACTCTCAGATGCCTTCTCTATTACGCTTGGCCCAACTCCTAATGTTGTTTTCACTTATGCAACAGCTACAGATTATGCAGGTAGTAAAACAGTCTTGAAAACAAATCATTTTACTGTGGTAAGTAACAAGCCTTACAGTGTTGCAGTAAAAGCAGCAACAGAATTTAATGTCATCGCGGGTAATGCAACGCCGGTATCATTAAGTGTAGTACAAGTGAGCATAGATCCAAGTACGCCAACTACCGGAGCTACTTATGCTACACCAGCTTTAACAACGACCAACCAGGCACTGGTTACCGCAGCCTCTGCAACACTTGCAACTGCTTATAACGTAAATTATTCGATTCCTACTGCTGCTGGCTTACTTGGTAAGGTCGCAGGAACTTATGCAACTAATGTTGTTTACACGGTTACACAACCTTAAAACGTATACCATGAAAAAGATCTTACTCATTATCGCCGTATTGTTAGCACTTGGTACCATTTTCAACCTGAAGGCCAACGCTCAGGCTGTAAGTGGTAACGTACCGCTAAGCATCGTACTCTCGGATGCATTCTCTATTACGCTTGGCCCAACTCCCGATGTAGTTTTCACTTATGCAACAGCTACAGATTATGCAGGCAGTAAAACAGTCGCGAAAACAAACCACTTCACTGTAATTAGTAATAAGCCTTACAGCGTTGCTGTAAAAGCTGCTACAGAATTCAATATAATTGCAGGTAACGCAACTCCTGTATCCTTAAGCGTGGTACAAGTGAGTATAGATCCAAGTACACCAACTACCGGAGCTACTTATGCTACACCAGCTTTAACAACGACTAACCAGCCTTTGGTTACCACTGCTTCACCAACACTTGCGGCGGCTTATAATGTAAATTATACGATTCCTACTGCTGCTGGCCTTATTGGTAAGGTTGCAGGAACTTATGCTACTAATGTTGTTTACACGGTTACACAACCTTAATTGTTTTGATGAGGATACTTACTGGTTTATTCATCATATGCCTTGCCATGACGCTGCCAGACCCAGCGAAAGGGCAGGGCTTTTCAATTTCACCTGCCAGAATCTTCTTGACAGGAAATCCGGGAGAGACAGTTAGCCAGACAGTTACTTTTGGAAATACTTCGGCCGGCGTGTTATCTTTTGTCACCAGAATACAGGACTGGAACAGAGATTCACTGGGTACTAAAATCTATTACGACAGCAATACGTTGCCTTTATCTAATGCTAACTGGCTTACACTTTCCTCAAATAACGTTGCTGTACAGCCTGGAGAAAATAAACAGGTTAATGTATCTATGACTATTCCAGCAGATGCGAAAAAGTTAACAACGAGCATGCTTTTTTTTACGCAGGTGAAAGAACAGGAAGCACAGCAAAAAAATGTAGCCAAGGTTGGGATTAATGTTTTAATGGAGGTTGGAATACAAGTTTATTATGTACCACGGGGACTAAATCCAGGAGAACTTGAATTTCTCTCTTTTGATGACCGCGGGGTCTATGAAAATGGAAAAGCAAAAAGCAGGAGACTGGCTTTAAAAATACACAACAAGGGCAACCTGAATAAAGATGCATTTATCCGTTTCGAATTAACGAATAAAGAGACGGGTGAAGAAATAAAAATTAAACCCGAAGTGCTGGCCATGCTACCTGATGCCACACAATGGGTAATGGTGGATTTGCCAACAGATTTAAAAGGAAAATTCCTTGCTGTTGCTTTACTGGATGCCGGTTCTTCTTATGATTTGAAAGTTGCTGAAAAAGAGATTATATACCGCCCTTAGTGTTATTTTTTGCTGTTTTACAGTCGGGAATGTCAATGCGCAATTGATTATCAATCTGCCTGAAGCCAATATTTCTGGACAAACGAGCTATGTAGTCAACTTGAATAGTGGTGCATCTCCTTTTTTAAGTCTTTTGTCAGCAATAAATGTAAACGCAGCCGGTGCAACTTTATCACCAACACCTGCAACTTTACCTGCGCTTGCGCTCGCTCCGAGCCTGATCGGTATGAAAGTAACCTCTATCGGGGGAGTAAATCTTCTTTCTGGAGCAAATCCGATTATACTTTCCAGTACATCACAAAATATCTATTTTGTAGCAGTTGGTTTATTGAGTGGTACTATGCTTGTTGACTATACCATTTCGCCAATAGGTGTGGCCTGGGCCGCTGGAAGTTATGCGACGACATTAACCTTTACCGGAAGTATTATTCCACCAACACCAACACTCACCCTTAATGTTCCTGCATATATTACCTTAAATACACTTGTTCCTGCTACGACAGTATTGAACGTTAATTCGTTTGCTATTTTCAGAAGTGTGGCAGGAGTCAGCGCTGTATCTGGCAATGACTATTTTACGACTGTACCGACCCTGTTAAGCCTCAGAGCCAGCAGCAGCACCTTCACTTTTTCTACCACCCAGCCTTATAATCAGTTGCCGGCAGCAAACAGTGTAAACTTAATGGGAGCAGTTCTTTCAGGCACTTATGCAGGTTCTGCGATTAACCTTTCTGCAAGCGATCAGCTGTTGACTGCTGCCACCGGAATCCCCGTCATTATTACGAATAAAAGTATATTGTCTTCTACTTTAAGTATTAGCGGAGCCAATCTTAAAAGTAATTTTGTACAAGCAGGGACTTATACGGTGCCAGTAGTTTATACGGTCTCAAAAACAGCGTCTTCCTTCCCTGCAACTTTGCCTTCACAAACGATGAATAGTTCTGTACAGGTTAATGTAAGCAACCTCATGGAGTTGATTGTTCAGGATCCAAGTGTAACTTTAACTGTCAATACAACTGCGAACTATCAGCAAGGGGTAACCACAACAAAGCCAAATCATGTTAAAGTGAGCAGTACGGTTCCTTATAATGTAACTGTGAAGGCAAGCAGTAGTGTTTTAAGCTCTTCTGGCGGCGTACAGATACCTGTGGGGGTAATTACTATCGAGGGGATGACTGGACAGACTGGGGTTACGCCAGTTGTGCTTTCTGCGAGCCCACAGACTATAATCACTTCTGCTAATCCGATAGTAGACAGGCTGCTGAACCTGCAGTATCGCATCCCTTCAGCACAGACTTCTAATCTGTTGAATAAAACTGCAGGAAGTTATAATACCACGATTACGTATACGATTGTCGCACCTTAGTTAGAATCTGCTTACGGTAACTTTCCGGCGCTGGTCGTGGTAGAGGAAAGTCAGCATGCCAACAGGAGCTCCCTGAAGAGAAACTTCTTCTTTTTCATTCTCAATAGAAAATGGCATCCCGGCGGTCTCAATATAAACGGTATACTTATTTCTGGGCAGATAGAAACAGAAATTCCCCTGATCATCTGTTAAGGTCTGGTGTATACGGCCATTTGGATCTACAGCATTAATTCTTATGCCTGCGAGTACTGGAACCCCATCTCCATATTTTTCAGCTTTCAATTTCAGGCATCCATTCAGCGCTTGTGTTTTAACTAATGGAATTTCCAGTTTCTTACTTTTATCCAAAAAAATAACTGTCGGATCTTGCAGGCTCCAACCTCTGGTATTCGTCACAGAAACAGTATAGGCTTCTTTTTTCATATCCTTGAACTCTACGACTCCTTTACTGTTGGTTAGTGCGGCTTCTCCATTGATTTTAACTAATACACCGGCAACTGGTGCCTCTCCAGGATCGCGTTGCCCGTTACTGTTGTGGTCTTCATAATAGGTAAGCAGCAGTTTTTTCGTGCCTGGCCTGCCTTGTGCACCAAATTGCTTTTCTATACCAAATCTCAGTTGTCTGTTTTCGAAATATAGATTGTCCAGGCTATTCACTGTGTTTGGGATGGGGTTATAAAGTGATATTGGTTGCTTTTGCCTGGTGATAGTATACTGCAGGTCACTCGTGAGTGCCCAGTTTCCTTTCAGCAGATATCTGATGTTACTGTTCACGGAGTAGTTATTACTGTGCGTGAAACCATAATAGTTATACATCCCGCCCAGACGGAAAGTAAGGTTATTTTGCAACACTTCAAAGTGAACGTTAGGACCAAAAGAATATAATCTGTATTTGTTAGTGCCGGTCGAAGACAGAATATCTGAAATATAGAAAGGGTTTAATTGAATGTAGCTGCTGAATCCAAAAATCGGCAGATTATAACTGGTATTGATTTTAATGGAATGAAAGGGAGCGAGTGGTCTTTCTGAGGTATTCACATAGGTATACCCGTAATCGGCGGTCATGGAGAAGCTATGTATACGTCCGCTATAAGCTACATTGGCGCTAAAACGCATCGCTGAGGATCTCCAATCCGCGTTAGCACCAAATTCATCTGTAACGGTGGAAGTAATCAAATGCTGATTCATGAAATAAGGCCCGAAACCAATAAAAACATTGCCAGCCCTGGTGTTGAATCCCAATTCATAAATGTATATCGCATTTTTATTGATGCCGGTATTAAAGATATTATTAAACTCATATTGATATTTCGGGTTATTGACCTGCATATTAAAGTGAGCTGCCAGGCTATTGGAGTTTTCAAAGTTACGGGTCAGGCGAAGATCTGTCAGTAGCAGACCACGTCTCAATCCTGTAAAATATGGACTGCTGTAGTATCCGCTTCCAGCAAATTGATAAGCATTGGTGTTCAAGGCGTAATTCATCCCAGCTGAGACACCTTGCTGTTGTGAAGAATTTGTTTTCTGCTGTGCTTCTAACGAATAGCCCGCTTCAAAATCTAAAAGCTGTCCTTTGCCCACGTTCAATCCTGTCTTTATGCTCAATTGATTTGCATCAATTCCAGTAAAAGGGTCGCGGCTGTGCACATAGGTAAGCCTCCGGTCACCTTTAGTATCCGGAGTAGCCAGGTTATAATCAACCGCCAGAATTTTCGCCCCCGGGATTGTGGTATTGATCTGATCGTACAACAGAAAATTATTCTGAATGCCATAAACGGACAATACGCCATTGTCTTTCAATTTCAAGCTTGCTTTTATTCCCCTGCCACCTAAAGAAAAATCTACATTCTCATATATATTACCCACTTTAACTCCCCAGCCTTTTGCCTGATAATCTACATAGGTGTTATAAATATTAATCCCGTTCACATTTTGCTGATGGTACTGGTCAGCATTTAACCGGTATTCGAGCGATGCGTTATCTCCTGTTTTAACTTTTCCATTTGCTTGTAACTGATAAAAAGATGAATTGCTACTCAAGCTGGCATAGCGCAGGGCGATTGTATTAGACAGCGTACCTGTGTATTGATCTCCGCCCATGCTTAGTCTTCTAGCGTTGGTCACGTTAATGATCCTGATCATTTTAACAGCTAATGGATGATTGCCGGCATCTACCGCCTGAATAGTCACGGTGAAATCTGCTGGAACACGGTTGTTTATTTTATTCCTGGCTAAAAAAGGCAGTAATTGCTGGGTACCGGGCTGCAGGGTAAGATTCATAGTCTGTCCTGTAAATTCCAGCCCGTCGGGAATACCCGAAAGTAACAGTCTGAAGGTAATAGGAACAAAGCCATTATTTGCACAACGCACCACTACCTGCGCCTGATTACTCAGCTGGCCCAGGTAGACTTCATTTTCTTCTGTACCAATGGTCAGCCCGCCGACATCGGTTAACTGGGTCATGAATGCTGCAGATTTTTGCACCTCAACACTTCCCCTTAAAGCGGTCAGGTGAACGCTAAAGAGCTGGCTGTTATTGTTAATCGTTTGCCGGTCTGCGATATACTTTAATGGAAAAAGTTTGCTCTCCCCTGCTTTCAGCACCAGGCTATCTGGCAGGGAGATTAATCCCTTAGTCAGGAGTTTTTCTTTTTTGTCCTGTAGCAGGGTCACTGTCTCTTTTTCAAGATTTGTCACTTTCAGCAGATTAGAGAAGGTTTCACCGCCTTTAATTTCAAGCGTATCCCGAGTAAAAGCATATTTTACCTGAGCTGATGCATTAAACCCGGCCAGACAGCAAATAATCAAATAAAATACTTTCAAATAGCCGATTTTATGCATCATAGTTCATGATAAAAAGCATAGCTGCCCTGCAGGACAAGGAATAGCCAATTGATCTTTATTTGAATTGAGCAAGCAGCTCACCCTTACTATTAATATTCAGTTTCTTATAAGTTCTTTTGATATACTGACGGACAGTATCTAAGGAGATCCCATATTTATAACCTATCAATTTATAACTCAGGCCATGTTGAAGACCTTCTACGATCTGGCGTTCTCTATAACTTAATTTGGATTGATAATCTATGGTATACTGTACTTGCTGAATTACATTCCGCGAGATAGAAGGGCTAAAAACAGAACCTCCGCGATAAGTGGTTACAATAGTTGAGATCACATCATCTACACAGGTATCTTTGGTCAGATATCCCATAGCCCCAGCCTTTACACAGGCCAGAACACTATTATGATCTTGAATATTACTGTAAACAACTACGTTTGTGTTCGGAAATTTCCGGTAAATGTCAGGGATGACATCAATTCCGTTTACTTCGATGTCGAGCAGGGTAACATTGGGTTCCTGAGAGGGCTGTACTTTCTTGCATTCTCCCATAGATCCAATGTCGAGGGTAACCTTTAGATTATGCTGATGCTGATGATTTAGCATCACACGCATCATATTTCTGCTCTGTTGATTGGTATCAATAATTCCGACTTTTATCATATTTTCCCCTCCTTAACCTCATTCAGTAAATAACTTGAAATGATATGAAATAAAGTTAATAAATACTTTAAGCGCTTAAGTATTCATTCTGTTCATTCACTAAGGAGGGGGTTTGAATAAAATATATACTACTTTAATACGTTGCTAATGAGCGGAATAACACCTGATGAAGTAGCACTTAGGAAGGAGTCTCTTAAGCTTCTGCCGAGGTTTACATGTTCTTTGATACTTTCGGCTCTTAATTGATAATAAGCTGAGAATGATGTATTTAAATTGGGGTAATGAAGTAAACAATGTGATAGTGTTTTCGCATCGAGCATCGCATTTGTAGTTCCTGCGCTCGTAAATGGGAGTGCAACGTGTGCTGCATCGCCAATCAAGACTACATTTTGATGATGAAAGCTTGGCAACAGGTCAAAATCCCTGGTATTCCAAATGTAGCTGGTTCGAAAGTCGTTGCTTGCTAACACCTCTTGTACTTCGGCTGGGAAGTTTTTCAACAGCTTAAAACATAATTCACGCAGTAGTTCGGGGTATTGGCCTGAACGTGGATTAATGTCTTCAGGGATGTCAGCTAATAGTGGATCATATTGCATAAACCACACCATTTCTGTTGCTGACGTCGGAATAAGGCCAAAGGACAATCCAAGGTCTTTTTGCTGAAACTTGGTAAATCTGCCTTGTAGTGAGCCAGCAAGTTCAGCATGTTGTACAATGCCAACTACTTCTTTTACTTTACCCGGTTCAAATTTCACTTCACCAAATAACTGCTGCCGGACAATTGAGTTTGCTCCGTCTGCGCCAATAAAAACATCTCCGTACTCCACCTCTCCATTCGAAAATACTGCAGCTACAACTTGCCCGTCTTCATCTATAAAATGAGAAAATACACGGTTGTTTTTTAACCTGTGTGCAGGCAGGAATTGATTTAAACAAGCCAGCAGGTCTGTACGTTTGAAACATTGCCAGTCTTCGAGTGCTTTTTCATTCACAATCAGCCCTTCTGAATCCTTCAGCATAAAGGTGTGTACTGCTTTACCGGGAAGTAAAAAATTACTTTCAGTTGCAAGCTCATTCAACACAGTAATCCCGTCATGATGCATCAGAAAGGCATGCCCGCCTACCGCAGAGAAGATTTGTCTTTCGTTTACACACACTTCAATATTATGCTGATGCAGATAAATCCCCATGCATAGCCCGGCAATCCCACCGCCTAAAACAACTACTTTCATAAATTATTAACCGTAGTTTTTATGTTGTACAACGCTTCATTGAGAATATCTTCTGAAGTAGCAAAACTCATTCTGATAAACCCTTCTGCGCCTTCTCCAAACCATTCTTTAGCACCGGGAACTACAGCAACTTTTGCCTTGTCGAGTAAAAGCTGATGGACTTCTTTACTGCTTTTCCCAGTCCCTGTAATGTTGGTAAATGCGACATAACATCCTTCTGGAGAAATACAGTTGAAACCCTGCGTCGCATTGAGTTCTCTAACAGTCAGATCTCTCATTTTCTGAAGATGTACCAGGAAATCGTCCAGCCAGTATCCACAGTCGTTGAGTGCAGTGGTTGCTGCAACCTGTGAAAGGATATTAGCGCCGTGTATAGTAGATCCGTGAAGGGAAACTTCAAACAAACGATCATAGTGTGCCTGATTTGATGCCATAACTGCTCCGATCCGCAGGCCTGCAAGGCCATAAGATTTACTGAAACCTGTTACAGTAATAGTCTGATTTCTGATCTCTTCACTGATGGAAGCTATACTTGTATATAAATTTGGTGTATAAACGATATCACTCCATATTTCATCCGATAAAATAATCAGTCCATGTTTACAGGCGATTTCTCCCAGCTGAATTAATTCATCCTTCTTAAACACCTTTCCTGTTGGGTTCAATGGATTACAAAGACAGATCATACGTGTTTTAGGTGTAATCAGTCTTTCAAGGTGAGCAAAATCAACGGTATCAGTTCCTGGAGGAATAGCAAACGGGATAGCAACTCCGCCAACAGCTTCGGTTGAGTACCTGAAAAGGAAATCTACGGGATCAAAGATAATGGCTTCCTCACCCGGCGAAAGAAATGCTTTACAGGTTAAATAAATACCGAAGGCCGCACTATCTACTGGAAATATAAATCCAGGAATCGCCGGAATATTCCGCTTAACGGAATAATAATTAGCTAAACTTTCTTTAAATTCAGGTAATCCTGCAGCAGGGCCGTAAGAAAGATATCTATCCTGTGTAAACCTGATAATTGATTCTGCAATTTCGGGCGCGCTAGGAAAGTCTGGATCTGCAGCAGTAAGTGGAATAACTCCCTCGGGTACAGTAGCCCACCTTAAGTTAAACGCTCTCTTCTTTAGAATATCCAGGTTGACAGATTGGGATTGAAACATCCTCTAAAACTATAAATTTTCTAGAATTTCCAGAAACTTTTCTTTTACTAAAGGCTTGATAATAAATTCACAAACTTCTTCTATGTTTTTTGATCTTTCCATCTCATGCGGAGAGATGGAGGAAGACACAATATAGAGCTCGTTTCTTTTCACAAAAGAAGGATACAATTCCTGATATTCAGCTAAAAACTCCCAGCCGTCCATGACTGGCATATTCAGGTCCAGGAAGATAACATCAGGCAATAATTCTTTTTTATCCTGGATTTCTTTTAGATGAGTAATCGCCTGCAGTCCGTCTGAAAAAACTTCAACTTCAACATTTTCAGACACTTTCAGCATTGTTTTTTTTGTAAGAAATACAAAAATATCATCATCATCGATGAGGTACACTTTTTTCATTACCAATTCATATTTTGATTTACAAATTCTATTGAAAAAATAGAACCCTGGTCTGGAAAACTCTCCACCCAAATTTTACCGCCCATCGCTTCCACCTGGGTTTTAGTCATAAATAATCCAAGGCCTTTCGCATCAGGGTGACGGTGAAATACCTTTCCGATTTTAAATATATTGTCTTTGTGTTTAACAAGGTCTATACCCAACCCATTATCCTGAACAGTAAGAACAATATTTCCCTCTTTCATTTTAGAGGCCAGATTCAACGAGAGCTGTCTTTCTGGCGATTGATATTTAATCGCATTGCTGATCAGGTTATAAAAAATGCTTGCCAGATATTTATGCGGATATAATACTGCTGGTGCATCTTCAAAGTCAACCCGGATCTTGGCTTTTGCTTTCTGAATCTCCACGTAGAGTCCGTCAAGTGCTTCCTGAAGACAGGTACTAAAATTCAGTCTGTCCAGTTTAATATCTCTGTCTAATCTGATCTGTATAGATTCGACCAGCTCATTAAATGTACTTTTCAGATTTTCTATGACAGGTTCCAGTTTTGAAACCAGCATTTTTTGTTCCTCAGCGTCATCCGCTTCTTGTATAAACTCTGCCAGCATAGCCATATTGATTAGCGGCCCGCGTAAATTATGAGAAACTACATTACAGAAATCTATCAATTGTGTATTCTGAATGGCCAGCTGCTCCATAATCAGCGTTTGCTTCTCTTCCAGCAGTTTACGTTCGGTGATGTCTATTCCAAAACCAATGACCATAATGAAATTCCCTTTTTCATCATGCATAGGGAACATTCTTCTTAAAAAGGTAATGTTATTACCATTGGGATCTTTCTGACTTTCTTCCCAGCCTATTGCCTTTCCGGTATTCTTTACTTCCAGAAACTGCGCTCTTCGCGCTTTAGCTATCTCAGGATCACGGTTTCTGTAAGCAGCATATTCAAAGTCATCCTTTCCTATAATGAACTTCCTGTATTCTTCGTTTTTAATTGCCATTGGGTTGGCAAAAAGATATTTGTGGTCAGCGTCAAATACGACAATATCCTGCGGAATATTATTGAGAATACTCTCATAAAATTCTTTAATACTATTATTGATGACCGGAAGTTTGAGCTGTAATAAACTGGCTACCTGCTGAGCAAGTAACGCAAGGCCTTTGTGCTGTTCCTGGTTTAGTGTAATTTGTTTCGGGCCGGCCACACTTAAATGTCCAATAACCAGATTCTTATTCACGACTACAGGTATAGCGATCAAAAATGGGAATATATCGTTGATAGAATTGTCTCTGGGAGTTTCAGTCAGGTCAGTACCCAGTTTTGCTTTATACCATATCCGGTTTTTATCAACAAAAGTGATAGCCGAAACCGGTGCCTGTGTAATAATAGCAGCAAGTTTGACGATATTGTCAAACTCCTGTTCTTCACCAGTATCCAAAATTTCCAACACATAAAGCGCAGCAATTCTGTCAGCTTCATTCCTAAGTGATGGGATATTAATCATATGCAGGTTTCAGTCAACAATTTTGACGATACAAAGCTAGTTATTAGATTGATTCTTTTATTAAAAAGAAAAAGCCTTGTGATCATTTATCCAAGATAGAATTTTTTCTCCACATTCAATCCCGCTCTAAAGTAAACAGTCGTTCTTTTTATTCACCATTTCAATAACTATGTGAATAAAGCGCGCGCATTTTGTTCATTATCTTTAAAAAAATTGAGAAATTGTCAGGATGATTGAATATTTTAGTGTTTTAAATGGTTATGAGACAAAACTTTAGGTGGCAGGAAAGACACAATACTGAGCATATGATGGGATACGCTGAAAAGAATAAAAACTTTCTCACGATCATTGAAAAATGCAACGAACTAATATTCTTTATTAAAAAAAATGGTGACTTTATTCATGTTACCACCTCTACTGAACAACTATTCGGTTTTAGCAATGAGGAGTACCTTGGATTTAATATATTAGATACAGTACATCCGGAAGATCTGAATCACACCAAAGAAAGACTTCAGCTGGTCGTTTCTTCTTCTGGAGCAAACGTAAATTTAAAATTCAGAAGCCGGACCAAGCAAAGTGAATACCGCTGGATAGAGGGAGTCATGACGAACTTACTCGATGACAGTATGCAATCACTGATGTTCAGGTTTAATGATATTACGGACCGGATAAATAGCGAAAATGAACAAGCGCTGCTGATTCAGGAATTTACGAAAAGAAATCAGGATCTTAATCAGTTTGTCTATATTATTTCCCATAACCTGAGAACACCACTGGCTAATTTAATAGGCTTGATTAATATTTTAGAAACCGACCTGCTCGATGACTATAATAAAGGGATTGTAGAGCTGTTTAAATGTTCCACAGACAGACTAAGTGAAACGGTTTTTGACCTTACTCATATTTTAACGCTTAAAGATAACCAAGGCGTAAAGATCACGAAAGTTAATGTGCAGAAAGCATTTGAAAAAGTTTGCCACTCCTTTAATGAGCAAATTAAACAGCTTGGTGTGTTATTGACCAGTAGCTTTGACTGCAGTCACGTAAATTTCAATAAAAGTTATCTGGAAAGTATATTGATGAATCTGTTCTCAAATGCAATCAAATATCGCCTGCACAGCAGAAAGCTTGAAATAAAAGTGAAGCTGACCAGAGATAACCATAATAATTGTATACTGAGCTTTTCAGACAATGGAATGGGCATTGACATGAAGGCTAATAAAGACAAACTCTTTGGCCTTCATCAGCGGTTTCATAACCATATCACAGGAAATGGAGTGGGTCTGTTTATTACTAAATCACAGATTACCTCTCTTGGTGGCCATATTGAGGTCAAAAGCGCAGTGAACGAAGGCACTACTTTCACGGTTACCTTTAAAGGGGAAACTGTTAACTTGTTAAACCAGAACTACCAGCCTGTCCTACAATAGACTCTATAGCCATATTTAATTTTTTTGAAGAATCATTCAGGAAGTTCAGTGTCTGCTGGGTATCCTCCCCTGGATATTTGATCAGGAATTCTGTCAGGCTCATAATATTTGCCAGCGGAGCTCTGACCAGGTGACTCTGAATCCAGGCGATTTCTTTCAGGTCTTTGTTCTGGCGTTCAATTTTCTGAATATAATTAATCCGTTCAGATACATCTGTAGCCAACACCAGGCGCGCTTCGCGCTCTTCGAACCTGATCGTATTAGTCTCAATCTCTACCGGAAAAACTTCTTTATTTTTGTTGATATGAATTAATATACCGGAATAATCCCTGTTATTAATCATACTGGTCAGGTCCATCAATTTACTGCTTTCTGATTGCGGGCGGATATCCACAATATTCATCTGTAAAAATTCTTCTTTGGTATAGCCATATTTAGTACAGGCTGCATCATTTGCATGCAGGAATTTGCCATTCTCCATATCAAAGACATACATTGGAACGGGGTTGGCTTCGAATGTATTTCTGAAGTAGCGCTCCGAGGCATCCAATCTTGAAATCAGATTTGCCTCTTTTTTGATCGTCTGTTCCAGACCATTCAGCACTTTACTGATTAACATCACGCTGATCAGACTCACAAAAATGAGATTCCCGGAGTAAGATGCCCATAATGGCAAATCATAACTCTGCAATAGCGGGCTCTCAAAGAGTTTATATTGTATGACTGCACCAAAGCCCGCACAAATCAGGACATTTAATCCCACAAGCCAATAGGCCGCAGGACGCGGAAAAATCATAGCAGAAAAGATAGTAATGATAATCAAATAAAGAACTCCCGGGCCTTCTGAACCTAAAACTGCTATATAAATGATTGCTAGCACATATAAAAGAAATAGTGCTAATATTTTCCTGGTATGAATCATGATTTTCTTATTGAAAATAATAGATAATAAGGCGAATACAAAAACAACGTTGAACCATTGTACGATAGTATTGCCCGCAAAGAAACCAAAAGTAACTGAAGACACGAATGCAACTATGCTGATAATAAAACCATAGCTGATCACATTTCTAAAAAGTCGTTTCCGCCAAAAGACATGCTCCTCTTCAGAGGGGTCTGAATTCCTGAGCACCGCCTGTTCGATCAGCCGCTGCACTCTCCACCAATGTTCTTTTATTGAAAACATAAACTTTATCCCCAAAGATTAGCAGGATAAACACCTTCATCCGCAAGCTTCTGTAAGGCGGCTTTCACCACCGGCGCATCTTCTTTAAAAGTTACCCCAAACCATTTAGCTTGTGTAGGAATCATCTTTACGACACCCTCACCAGATTTAATCAGCAGGTCAGCAACCTCAGGAATAAGGAATTCTGCTTTCAGCTCAGTACTGTTTTTATCCAGAAATTTATAATATTCTTGCTCAGACCAGTTCACGAAATCTGGTGTGAAACAAAAGAAATTCATACTTACCTTGGTCTCCAGTGGAAGTTCCTGTACTGAATCACCAATTTTAGTAAATGCCTTGCCTTCTTCTTTATAGATTTCCTTACGTTCAGTAATGCTTACGATCTCCTGAGCTGCATTTACATTAATTTCTCCACGTGTAACCGATCCGTTATCACTTAAAGTATTTTTTAATTCATATCCAATACATGCATATTTATTTACCTCTATAGCAGTAGTCAGAAAGTTATAAGCTTGTTTAAAGGCATCAAAACCATAAAAATCATCTGCATTAATTACTGCAAACGGACCATCCAATACATCCTTACAGCATAATAATGCATGTGAAGTTCCAAAAGGTTTCGTTCTGTCCGCAGAAATTTTTCTGCCGCCACTAAAACTTTCCAATGATTGATAAACATAATCTGTAGCAATCTTTCCTCTTAATTTAGGCTCAATAACCTCTTTAAATGCTGCCGAGAATTCCTCTCTTATAATAAAAATGACCTTTCCAAATCCAGCTTTTATCGCATCATAAATTGAATATTCCATTATAGTTTCTCCCGAAGGACCAAAAGATTCAGTTTGCTTATTACCACCGTATCTGCTAGCCATACCAGCAGCCAGAATAACAAGAGAAGGTTTTGTTGTAGCCATATAATTTTTAATATTTTAATATAAAATAGCAAAAGTTACTCCATCTTTTTATTCAGGGCTTAATCACATTGATAAAATTACGGCGTACCTTTGTACAGAGCGGAAAATAACTATGATTGACAATTTTTCAAGCGATGCAGCATTCGATAGTTTGTACTCATTAAGAGCACAACAGCTGTCTTCTATCCACTGGACTCCTATTGACATTGCTGTAAGGGCCGCTAAACACCTTACTGGAGGAGAAGGAAAAAATATTTTAGATATAGGAAGCGGAGTAGGTAAATTTTGTATTGTAGCCGCTCAAATTTTTCCAGCACATACTTTTCATGGTGTGGAGCAAAGAAAAGCGTTAGTAGACGAGGCGATTATTGCCCAAAATGCAACAAGGACAACCAATGTAAATTTCATTCACGCCAATTTTAATGAACTGGATATGAATGATTATGATCATATTTATTTTTATAACTCTTTCAGCGAAAACTTATTCCATTATAAGCCTATTGATAACCTGATTGACTGTTCTCAGGATATCTACAATGAATATCTGACACAATTTTATAATTTACTGGAAGAAAAACCATCTGGTACAAGAGTAGCAACTTTTCACTGCAATAATGAATATGTTCCTTCATCCTATAAAAGGGTGCAGCACATTACTGGTGAAGCTTTAAAGCTCTGGATTAAAAAATAGAATTACCGTATAAAATGATGAAATTTAAGATTTTACATCCAGATCTTCAAAAATTGAGTTTTTGCTCTTATACTCTTTAACCAGCTCTTTCATCAATGTAACAACCTGAAGATCATCACATCTTTTAGCATGTTCTATCAAAGCATAAATCTGAAGCTGAATTTCATCAAATGCATATTCTCTTACTTTGCCAATCATGATCTTTTCATGGTGCGTAGGCATTGTATTCTCATTATCATTCAATAACTCTTCAAATAGTTTTTCTCCTGGTCTTAATCCTGAGTACTCAATCTGAATATCCTGATTGGGCACAAGCCCTGCTAATTGAATCATTTTTTTAGCCAGATCAACAATCTTTACAGATTTCCCCATGTCAAAGATGAAAATTTCCCCACCATCTCCCATACAACCAGCTTCAAGTACCAGGCGGCACGCTTCAGGAATAGTCATAAAGTAACGGGTAATTTCCGGATGGGTAACTGTAACAGGTCCTCCTTTTTCAATTTGCTGTTTAAATCTTGGAATTACAGATCCGTTCGAGCCTAAAACATTTCCAAAACGGGTAGTAATAAATTTAGTAATCGGCTTGATATCCAATTCATTGATATAACTTAATCCGTTACTAAAAATATGATCTTTATGATGCAGAGAATTGTTTAATGACTGCACATAAATTTCAGCGATCCTTTTGGAAGCCCCCATCACATTCGTTGGATTCACTGCTTTATCTGTAGAAATCATAACGAACTTCTGAACACCATACTTCACTGCCTTATCGGCAATCGTTTTTGTGCCCAGTACATTGGTTTTAATGGCCTCACAAGGGTTATCTTCCATCAAAGGCACATGTTTATACGCACCGGCATGATAGACGTAGTGAGGCTTAAAAGTGCTAAATAAATGTTCCATACGTTTTTCATCACGTACATCACCGATAAATGCATGGAAATTCTGATTTTTTGCTGTTTCAGTTAATTCCAGGTAGAGTTCATGAAGTGCCGTTTCAGACTGATCACATAAAATAATCAACCCCACTTCAAATTTCGTCAGCTGACGAACAATTTCACTTCCGATTGAGCCGGCAGCACCGGTAATCAATATCCTTTTATTTTTAAGCTGATGGCCGATTCCTTCAATATCGATATGAATAGATTTGCGATCCAACAGATCTTCAATATTAAGTTTTTTGATTTGAGTTGGCTGTAACTTCCCGTCAGTCCATACGTTAGGAGGCGGAATGTTCAATACTTTGATTCCATTTTCCAGACAAACGTCTACGATTTGATTTTTCCGTTCTTTAGGAATTGTATAAGATGCAAAGATAATTTCATCAAGCTGATGTTCAACAATCAAGTTAACCAGATCCTTAGCATCAAGAATTTTGATCCCGTCAATCGTTTTACCCATTTTCCGTTGATCATCGTCTACAAAAGCAATAATATTTTTATTCACATGAGGATCATGATCAAATGTTCTTTTAGTAGCAACACCAGCTTCACCAGCCCCATAGATCATCACCCTGATCTTATCAAGTTTTAGGTTTTTGATATAAATAAAGAAATATTTAATCAGAACACGGTAGGTGATTAACAGTAAAAAGCTTGATAACCCATTGATAATTAATATACTATTAGGAATTATAGCGTTGTTACCAGTAGCAACAAAAGCCATATTTACCAGAAAAAAGGTACTATTAATCACTATCACCGCGTATAAGATGCGGAAAGTATCCTGAGCACTCGTATACCTGATAATTCCTGAAAAGGTCTTGACCTTTAAAAAAACCAATGTGCTGATTACAGTGGTAACCAATACATTTCTGCTGAACTCCACGTAATCTAAAGTAGACAGATCAAAATTTCTTTTGATTAGGTACGCCAAAGTCAACGACACAAAGCATATCGTTAAATCAAGCGTAAATATTATCCATCTGGGTACTATGTTTATCTGACTGAACAAGATTTTATATTTTAATAATCCACGAATTTAATCAAAAAATCATACCAAGTTCAAATTACTCTTTTCATTTATTAAAATAACAGAATAGATTTATCACTATTACATCACTTAATAACAAAAGGAGTTAAAAATACAAATAAAAATAACTTAAAATTTTCCATTTTAATAAGAAAATATCAAAAATAGAACGTGAGATTTTATCACAGAATTATAGTTATGTATTCATATCTGACCTAAATAATGAACGTTCTGCCCAATTAGTGTATGAAAAACCTAAAAAGTTGAATTGCTCTTTATTGAACATTTAGCAGAAGATGCTAAATTCTGAATTAGTATCTTTTCTTATAATGATTAGTTTAATCTATCTTAAGGACACAGCCGCCCCATGAATAACCAACACCAAAACCAGCTAAAAGGATATTTCCATTTAGATCAGTATCTTTCACAGCTTCTTTCAACGCAATTGGTATTGTAGAAGATACGGTGTTGCCGCAATCTTTAAGAAAATAGAAAAACTTCTCTTCTTCTATATTTATCTTTTTCCTAAGGTGATTGAGCATATATTTATTCGCCTGGTGAAAGACATATAAATTAATATCCGATGCTTCTAACTTATTATTAGCTAATACATTCTGAATTAACTTTGGTACAGCACCAGAAGTAAATCCAAAGATTTCACCTCCATTCATATGCAACTTCCCTGGGTTGTTAACGTTACCAAATTCATCAGTTAAGTCTTCGCTCTCGTCACTTAATCCAGGAAATCTGACGCCACCTTTTTTAACAATCAAATTCTCAGCACCTTTACCATCAGTTCCAAAGTCAAATTCTCCTATCTCAGCGAATCCATCACCAGCAGTGATCAGGGTTGCTGATGCAGCATCACCAAATATAGTCAGGTTACTTTTATCTTTTGGATGAATGAATTTACTATAGGTTTCTGACGTCAATAATAAGATGTTTTTAGCTATTCCTGCAAACACCAATCCCTTTGCCAGTCCCAATCCATAAATATATCCTGAGCACCCAAGGTTAAAGTCAAGAGCTCCGGCAGAAGTTGGAATTCCTAATTTATCCTGAATGATACAGGCAGTAGTGGGCAAAATATAATCAGGACTTTGAGTACACAAAAGAATAAAATCGATATCCTTTCTATCTATATTATGTTCTGAGAATAGATTTTCAGCCGCTTTTATGGCCATGTCTGATGAGAATTCATCTGCTGCGGCAATATGACGATTATAAATCCCTGTCTTACTTGAAATCTTATCTACAGACCACTCAGGGAATAGTGTATTTATTTCTTCATTACCTAGTACTTTTTCAGGTAAGTAGTAGGTAATTGCTTTTATTTTTGCTTTCATAATTACTATTTCAGCGTTAAACCACCATCTAAAATTAAATCAGAACCAGTCATCCATCGGCTTGCGTCACTCAAAAGATAAATAGCCAGGCCCGCAACATCCAATGGTGTACCATATCCAAGCGGATAATCCTTTTCGGCATCTTTAACCGATGAATCCGTAACAACCTCAGCCGCCTTTTCAGTCATTGGGGTTACAATTATTCCAGGAGAAATACTATTAGCTCTAATTTTTTGATTAGCCAATTCTGAGGCAACTACTTTAGCATATGCCGTCAGCGCCGCTTTTGAAGAGGCGTATAAGGCTGTACCCGGTACGCCAAGTTTTGATGAAATTGAAGAAATAAACACCAGTGATCCCATTTTATTAATCAGCTTATTTTTGATAAGCTGCTGACTCAGGAACACTGAACCTTTAAAATTGACATCAAAGACTTTGAACATTTTCTCTTCATTAATGAACTTTACTGGTGTATAATCTATCACACCAGCATTGAAAACTACGCCATCTAATTTTTCAGACTTACTGACAAATTCAGCGATCTCTTTATAATCGGACAGATCAAATAAATGATAAGAATGTCCTTCCCCCTCCAGCAGAGTTAAAGTCTGCTGAATACGATTCATATCCCGGCCGGCAGCGATTACCCTGCCACCATGATTGGAAATAGAAATTGCGATTTGCTGACCGATTCCTGAAGAAGCACCAGTAACGAGAAAAGTTTTACCACTTAGTGAGAACATAATTTAGGCTTTCGAACTGATTATGTTGAAGATATCGCCTAATGTGTTTGAATTTTTCAGGTCTTCAGCAGTTAGATTAACTCCGTATTCCTCATCTACCATTGCCATGATTGACAATGCAGTTAAAGAGCTCCACTCTTCAAGATCCTTAAAATTAGTATCAATTTTGATCGACTGAGGATCTGTTTCATCAAATTGTAGTGCAAAGCTATTAACAAACTTTATTTCTTCCATATAATTTTAGTGACTTTAAAAAATTCTATTTTAGGCAATATGCCTCTAATCGTGAAATTTAACTGCCTTAGCAGGAATACCTACTGCAGTACAATTTGCCGGCAAAGATTTATGCACAACAGATCCAGCTCCGATTATTGTATTTTGTCCTATTTCCAGTTTATTAATGATTTTGGCACCGGTTCCAACATATACACATGTTCCAATATTAACATCTCCGGAAACATTGACAGATGGCATAAATGAGCAATAATCTTCAATCACAGTATCATGACCAACTGTACATCCTAAGTTGAATATTACATGTTCGCCAATTTTGATATTTACAGTGATAATACATCCTGCACAGATAATAGAACCCTGACCAATTGTAACGTCATCATTACCGATTATAACGTTAGGATGGATAAGTGTAGCATAAGAAATCAAAGAATTATCAATAACACTTAATAATTCCTTTTTTAAGGATGGTAATCCGATAGCAGCGACTACAGAAAGTTCTGTTGTTACCTTGTTCAGGTCTTTGATCGGACCTAATATCGGGTATCCATTGATTAGTGTACCCGGCTCTACTCCATCAGCATAATAACCTAATAAATTATATTCTTTTGATTGTGCATTGATTTGGTCGATGAGCATTTTAACTTCCCGCCCAAAACCGCCAGCACCTATAATTGCAATATTTTTCATTTGTATTTCCTTAATAAAAAGTCTATAAATAAGTTGACCTTGTTTCATGCAAATCCGGATGGACTCCTAAGACTAATAATCTCCAAATCTAGCAAAAAACTAACGTTTTTAACGAATTAACTATTCAAATTAAGCTTTTCAGTCTCCATTAAGACGATTTAACTCAATTTAAGAATGTCTAAAAATCAGCATATAAATTTCTGAACGATGAACGTAATCCTATAGTGAAAAATCGTTGTTTATCATTAAATTCACTGTTACTTTCTTTTCTGTAAGTAGCACCAAATTCCAGTCGGAGATTATTTTTCGGATTTAGAAGGTAACCAATTTTCGCGTCAGCAATAAGCAGATTAGTTTTTAAGCCATGACCAATATTAACACCGTAATTATCTACACGGGTAGTATACGATTTATAGATGTCCTTTCCGTAATTAAGACCATTGATATCCAGACCGTAAGTTGCAGCATTCATTTGCAGTCTTAAATCAAATCTTTTATATCTATAATTAACAATACCTACGTACTCTGCAAAATTAGCGCCGTAAGGATGCGCAAGAGACTGGTTATAATGCCCATAGTTTTTATAATGATCAGTCGCAGAATAAGAATAAGGTCTTACTCTGTTCGTTTCAATCTGAACAAATAAGTTTTTCACCTTAAAAGCATCAAATCCCTTAATACCTAGCTGGCCACCTTGTTTATTTGCCCAATAACCATTATTTGCAAATACCTCTTTAAAAGTAAATTCATTGATCATCAATTGGCCGTAAGCAACGTAACGGTCAGCTATTTTATAACTCGCATTTAACCCTATCAATGCTTTGTCAGGTGATCCGTTTGCATATTCAGTAGGTCTCATGAACATCACTGGATTTACATAACTGAAATCGAATCCTCTCGGGCGCCACATTATATTTTCAAACAGTCCTAAGCTTAATCTTTTAGTTACATTCCAGCTTAGGTAGTGAAATAGACCATATTTTTTCGGGTAAGGTGTTTCGTCATCAAATGGGGTATCATACATATCTATAAATTGAGCCCACATCGCCATATAGCGTACATTTCCAAGCGTAGCAGTTACCTTAAAAAAAGGATAATTAAAAGAATTATCTGATAGTAATAAAGATCTGTAACCATCTCCGATAAAGTTTTTATCATAACCTAATTGAAAGTTCACATATTTTGAAGGCGTATACGATAAGGTCCCTCCGGAATAAGCATAGTCAAATCCACCAACACCATAAGTCTTGGCATGGCCCTGTCCGGGAACAACTTTATTTGTCCTGATATAATCGGTCATATACTGGGCAAATTTCCCCTGGTTTTCATAGAAATGACTGGTGAATGCAAACTTACTTCCTATTTTTCCACCCAATTCAATTCCTCTTGTATTTAACCAGATGGTATTACCAGCCTGTTTTCCAATCTGCATATCAGGGATAAAATCCAGATAAAAAGAATAATCTTTATCGTTAACCTCTACCAGGTGTTCCTGGAAGATTTTTCTGAAAAGCCAGTTTTTACGCTGCCAGTCTTTTTCTAAAGGCATCACGCTTTTCAACAAGCTATCTTTCCCTAAAGTATCAATATCACTTGCTATATAAGGAAGCAAAGCCGTATGGCTTCGTTTTGAGTTGTTAAAATAGATATCCTTTCCTAAATTATTATTAAGATCATGGCCCAGAGGCAATAGCTCAGATTGTGCATTTGCCTTACCAATAACTAGTGTAAAGAGAATACAAAAGACGAGCTTAAATTTCGTACAGTTCATGTAACAAAGATATATTATTCAACATAATTCTTGGTAAAATACAGATTAAAAGAACCTAATGTGCAGTTAATCTCTCTGACCCTTCCTGAACATATCTTAATATGACGAATATGACAGTACTAAATACTAAAGACAGACAAATTACAAATATGGTGTGTGGAACTAAAAACAAGATTAACGCATTAATCATCAACTGGACTATAGCATAGATTGCAGAAACAACCAAATGAGACATTTTTCTTTCATTTGCCCAATATTGATAAAAATGGCTTCGATGTGCATCAAAGATATTTTCTTTACGGATCAGCCTGAAAAATATAGTAGTCACAGTATCCAGTCCATAAAGAAGAAGGAATAGCAGATAACTAAAATCTTCCGTTTTGATAATCAGCTTAAGCAAGAAAAAAAGGATAATAAAGGCAATACTTACACTGCCTACATCACCAGCAAAGCATTTCGCTTTTTTTCTGAAATTAAAAAAATTAAATACAATAACCGAGATGATAGCTATAATCAAAAGGTCTGAAGCTACGAATGGTGCAACATAAATATTCACATAAAGTAAGGTACAGAGCGTGATTAATGCGTATGAACCAGTAATTCCATTAATACCATCCATAAAATTAATTGCATTAATACTTCCAATAACAAGAATTAATGCAAGGATGATCCAGTAAAAAGAAAGATTGAAAAGGCCTAATTGATAAAACATGAGCGCCACACCAATCAAGTGAAACAATATTCTTATTTTATTGCTCACAGGCTTTATATCATCCATAAAACTGATAAATGCGATCGCTAACAGGCCCAAAAGAAAATAGCTGTATTCAAAACCAAAATAAAGTGGATAAAACAACATTCCTATAGCAAAAATAATACCCCCACCTCTTAAGGTAATGCCCGTATGAGAGCTTCTGTGGTTAGGCTGATCAATGATATTAAATTTGTCAGCTATCCTGAAATAGATCAATTCTGTTATAAATAATAAAATGAAGATGACAAGAAGTAGGATTATATTCATAAATGGGAGTAACTAATATATTGCCGTTAATAATCAGCAGTTTTTTTAAAAGATTCGGTAAAACCTAACTGGATCTTGTGGTTAACAGGAAAGATCAGAGATAGATAATATGTACTATAAACATTTATTCCAGAAGGATTCCTCTGCATCTATAAATATATTGTAGAGCCACCCTTCCATAGAAAGTTTATCATAAACATTATTTTCTATATCCTGATAATCAGTCTTAAAGAATGCTTTGTCTAGTAGAACATTATCTCTTTCTATGATGTAAATATTAGTAGGATTATAAAACGGAAATTTCGCAATTTCTTTATTGGTCGTAATTAATTTTCGTCTGGCTCCAATTGCCTCAAAAGTACGCATTGTTAATCCCTTTTGATTAGGATGATTAATATCCAGGATCACTTTAGACTTTCGGTAAAGATTAACGATATCATCTAATTTCAGTGACTTAAAACTTAGCTTTCTATAATCAAACTGCTTAAATGTCTTATCAAAAATTCTTTTATACAGATAAACTAACCTTCCCTGCATATAATAATAACAGAAAATCTTTAAGTTATTTTTAGCACACCACTGACCAATCTCGGAACTTATTTTATAACGATCCGAATGAGCAGTACCTAAAAATAAAGTATCATACTCAAAAACTTCATTTTTGACATCTTTATAGGCGTCCAGATAAAATAATGGTCTGAAATTAATTTTATATTTTACCGCATCCTCAGGATCAAAAGTAAGCTTACGATTGAAATACTTTAAAATTGTTGTGGCATATTTATTATTATTAAAAGAGTCCCACGTATAAAGTATAAACTCACAGTCTGGCTGAAGTATTTTAAATTCTTCTAAAAAGAATGCAGGTACAACCTCTCCTTTGTTGACAAATAAAAAATCAAAGATTACTGTTTTTGAAATGCTATTTAATATATTTCTATAATATTTATCAATGATATTCTGATAAAAGCTTCTTTTAAGCCTGATTATTCCTTTCGTAAAATTATTATTAGCAGGTCTTTCATCATAATAATGAACATTCGCACCAAACTCTTCAAGTTTATTTACAATCTCTTTCTCCAGATCAAAAGTTTGAACAGAGAAAAATAAAATGTTCTTGTTCTTTAAGGCCTCTCCGATTATCATTTAAATAACCCCTTTACTTTCATTTCTTCAATGGATTTTGAATAATTATCCTCTTCAACATCCTGCTTGTTTACCCATGCAGTAAATTTTTGAATTCCCTCAGCAAACATCACTTTTGGCTGAAATCCCAATTTAGTCCCAATCTTATTTAAATCAGCAAAATTATGCCTGATATCACCAAGTCTGTAATTACCTGTAATATTAATTGGCACAGTTACTTTATAACAATCTACTAAGGAATTTGCCACTGTCATTACATCAGTTGCGACACCAGTTCCAACATTAAAAACTTCATTGTTAGCTTCATCCTTTTCCAGCCCCAAGATCGTAGCATCTACTACGTCATCAATAAATACAAAATCACGGCTTTCTTTACCATCCTCAAAGATGTTTATAGTATTGCCATTTTTGATTTGCGTGGAGAAAATTGATAGTATTCCAGTATAAGGATTTTTTAGTGACTGACCCGGACCATATACATTTTGATATCTGAAGGCAACTGCCGAGATACCGATGGTAGGGCAAACTGTCATCACCATCTGTTCCTGGTTTTGCTTTGTTATTCCATAAACTGAAGAGGGATGTATTTTAGACTCTTCATCCGTTGCTAACAGCGCCAAATCAGAACTATCTTTATATTTCACATCATAATCGCCCTTCGACATCAAGTCATCCTTCCGATGTATTGGATAGACAATTCCATACTCAGGACTCTCATATTTCCCTTCTCCATAAATTGATCTTGAAGAGGCAACTATAACTTTTTTTACATTGTGATTTTTACTATTTGCTAAAATATCCAGCATTAATGCAGTACCGTTAATATTAACATCTACATATTTATGTATTTCATACATAGACTGGCCTGTACCTGTTTCAGCAGCATAATGTATAACTGCATCCTGACCTTCCAATGCCTCTTCCCAATCTGACTTATTGGTTACTGAACCTTTAATAAACTTAACTTTTCCTTCTATACTTTTATATAATGGAGATGTTTCGTATGGATTCTCACCATGAATCTGAGGAGAAAGGTTATCTAATACTGTAAGAGTGTATCCCTTTTCTATAAGTTTTAGTGCCAGGTTTGAGCCTATAAAGCCTGCTCCACCAGTTATTAATATATTCTTCATATCGTATCTTCTTCTCTTTAATTGGTAATAAATGAACCGTCAGGGTTAGTCTTTTCCCATTTTTTAGTTTCAACATTAAATCTTTTTATTGGAATAGCCGGAGTACCTACAGCAATTACATAAGGCGGTAAGCTCTTAGTGACAACAGAGTTTGCTCCAACAATTGTACCTCTGCCAATCTTAACACCTGGCAAAACACTCACAAATTCTCCCAACCAGACATTATCTTCAATAATTACCGGTTTTGCTATTAATTTCCTCTCTGCAGGAGGAACATCCGGACTGCTATCATCTTCATTTCCAGCATAACTGCCATGTGAACAATCCGAAATATAAATTTTACTTGCTAAAAGAACATTATTACCAATCCGAACCTCTTCCATGGCGGTAATATGGACGTAGTCATTCATTTGGACGTCTTTACCAATGTGCAAAGTGATTTTCCCGTCTACAGGAGCAGCCTCCAATCTACATCCTACGCCTGTGGTTAACCTTTCACCAAGATCAATATATCTTTTATTTCTAATATCAAAAGGCAGTCTTATTATTCTTGATTTCGAGTGGAATAATTTGGTATAAATAAAAGAGATAAGTAAACTGATGGTACCTTTTACTCCATATCTTGATATCATATTTTTCTCATTTTAACGATCAGAATCCTTCTTAAGTATTTAAGCAAAGAGTAACTTTTAGCCATAAAATAAACAAGACCACTAATATAACCATTAGTATAAGCAAATCTTAAATTCAATAACTCCCCCTTTTCCATTTCAAGTAAATTTGCGCTTAAACCACTTTCTCCAAATCCACTTTTCCCATCTCCGTATACAATTAATTTTTCATACAAAAGAATACATTTGAATTGATTTGCAATGCGCATAAAGTAATTCCCCTCCTCAGCAAATCTTTGGGATTCATTAAATTTCCCTACAACTGTATAAACTTTCTTCTTCATAATAACAGTTGAAGGTTGAAAATAATTCTTATATATTAAATCCTTAAGGGCTATTTCTCTCAATTTCCCACTATGCTCTTCGGGAGCTTCAAATATTATACCAGCTAAAAAATCAATTGAACTATCTTTTTTCAGTATTTCCATCTGCCTCTGTAATTTAGAGGGTAACCATTCATCATCTGAATCTAAAAAAGCGATAAAATCTCCTGATGATACTTTCATACCTTCGTTTCTTGCACTGGAGACTCCACCATTTTCTTTGTTGATCAGCGTAATATTAATAGCTTCATTCTTAATTCTATAATCATCAATAATCGCCTTGCCATTGTCAGTACTTCCATCATTAACAATGATAATTTCTACATTTCCTTTGTAGGTTTGATTAACGACAGAGCTTATACATCTTTGAATAGAAGATTCAGCATTGTACATTGGAATAATTACAGATATATCCATTAATAACTCTCTTTACTCCAAACTACACGTTTGATATAATCAACATAACTTATTATTATTCTCACTACTTTATCAGACACGTTTGGCATAGAGTAATCTGCAACCTTTCTGAAATTCCGCTCTTCTCCCCGTTTCTGATATTTTAATTGAATTAAAGCTTGCATGATCCTTTCAGGATTCATACCTACCATCATCACTGATGCTTCTTCCATAGCTTCAGGTCTCTCGTGTGCTTCTCTTAAATTTAATGCAGGAAAGTTTAAAGTAGAAGACTCTTCAGAGATCGTACCACTATCAGATAATACGGCATAAGAGTTCATTTGTAATGCATTGTAATCATTGAAACCCATTGGTTTAAGAAATTGAATTTCAGGCCTCATCTCAATCTTTTTAGCATCAATCATATTTCTTGTACGTGGATGAGTACTAACTATAATTGGCAACTTGTAAGTTTCTGCAATCAGGTTCAGGCTCTTCATTAAATTAGTGAAATTGCTCTCATTGCTAATGTTCTCTTCCCTATGAGAAGAAATCACGAAATACTTATGCTTTTCTAAATTTAAACGGGTAAGGATATCAGAGTTTTCTATCTGAGGCAAATAATGCCCTAGCACTTCAAACATTGGAGATCCAGTTTTGATAATTCGGTCAGCAGACATCCCTTCACGTAAAAGATATTCACGTGCAATATCACTATAAGTTAAATTTATATCAGAAATATGATCTACAATTTTACGGTTTGTTTCTTCAGGAACACGCTGATCAAAACAACGGTTACCAGCTTCCATATGGAAAATAGGAATTTGACGTTTCTTTGCAGGAATAGCACATAAACAAGAATTAGTATCTCCGAGAACTAAAAACGCATCAGGCTTTTCTGACTCAAGCAAAGGATCTATTTTGATCAAAATTTGTCCTATCGTTTCTGTAGCAGTTGCACCTGCTGCATTTAAAAAGAAATCAGGCTTACGAATTGATAGATCATCAAAAAAGATTTGATTCAATTCATAATCATAATTCTGTCCCGTGTGCACAATGACATGGTCAATAGCTTCAGAAGAATCCAAGGCAGCCATTACTCTGGCTAACCTGATAATCTCAGGTCTTGTACCAACTACGGTCATTACTTTAAGTCTCGATTTCATATAGATTTTACGCTTCTCTTTAAAGATTAATTTTAAACATTTTCAAAATAGGTGTCCGGGTCAAGCGGATCAAAAAATTCGTTGATCCAAAAATTTGTATAAAGTTCTTCATCACCTATATTCTTTATATTATGTGTATACCAAATTGGCATATCCACATAAGCAGGCTCTTCACCATCCAAATAGAAGTCATGTACTTCGTCCGTTCCTATTCTTCGTAATTGTATCAGCGCCTTTCCTTTAATTACTGCAAAACGCTCAATTTTACGTGTATGGTAATGATTTCCTCTGGTGATACCAGGTACAGTCCGGGAAAATGAAACCTGCCCCCCAACATTTAATCTGATAACTTCTACAAATACACCCCTTGGATCTGTATGCTGAACATATTTAACAGGGTAATGATTTTTAATATCAATATAACATCTAAAAGTATTAAATAGATTTAGCTCAAATGTGGAGCTTAGTTGCGGAACTATACCTTGTTCCAGATATTGTGTTTTATAGTCTTCTAAAAATGATAATATGGTAGTTACTTTGTGTTCATCGGTGTGTGGAATTACCATCAGTTCATTTCCATCACCCTTTCTGAACTCATTAATTATGTTTTTAACTAAATCACCAACATAGATAAGCTTCACTACACCGTCAGTTTCAATTTTTGGCTGTTCGTTATGTGCTAACTGATGGCTGAATGTGGCAATGAACGAATTATAATAGGGTACACCGAAAGGGCCAAAGACATTAGGAATAATAAATCCGGTAAATTTAGCACCTGCTTTTTTCGACCAGCTGATGAAAAGTTCCCGGCCTTCTTTTTTACTTTTACCATATAAGTTATCTTTCTCTTCTTGCGATGAAGAAGAAAAAAATACGTGAGCTTTACTTTTAGTAATCTCTAATGCGGTAATAAGCTTATTGACCAAACCTAAATTCGTATCATAAATAACTTGTGGATCATGATGACGGTTCATTGCAGCCAGATGCACGATGATATCGCACTGGCCAACGAATAAATTTAGTTCAGCCTCATTTTCAAAAAATCTCTTTTCAAAATTTACACATTCAAATTCTTCCGGAGAAAGGTTTATTGTATTGTATAAATGCTGGCCTACAAATCCTTCCTGACCGGTTATTCCTATTTTTAATTTCATAAACTTATTTTAACCCAACTTAATTATTCCCAGCGAAAGTAATCGGCAGGATATAGATGATCATCCAATTTAGCATCGGCTATAGCTCTATCAGCATAAACCATAACTTTGGAATCTGGAACAAGTGCTCTAAAACCAGTTGCATAACCCACTGGGATATGAATTACCTGCGGATTATCAGCAGATAAAATGACTGTTTCTATGGCCAAATTTTGATCAGGCTTATCCCAATCATCGATTTTAACCAGTTTCAATTCAAAACTTCCCTGAACTACGCAAAACCAGCGTTGTTCAAGTTTATGTCCTCTCCATCCTCTTCTTACAGTAGTATCTGAGTGGCTGATCATGTACATCCTTTTGACTTCAGACATATCAAAATCATTCACAAAGTAAAGAGTACCCCGGTGATCCGTATGTTGACCGCCACAGATCAGATTAACCTCAAAACTCATTTAAGCAGGATATTGAATAGCAGTCAGGTCACCAAACACTTCTTTCTTAATTAAAGGAAGGTTAGCCAATAATTTCTTCATTCCTTCTACGCCCAATTGTTCTGTATTGTGTGAATGATAATCTTCTATTACAGCAATATCTTTCTCTCCTTCAGAGAAATATTGCGCATAATTTAAATCTCTGTTATCTGCAGGAACGCGATAAAATTCCCCCATGTCTTCAGCTTTAAGCATTTCCTCTCTCGTACAAAGAGTTTCATATAATTTTTCTCCATGACGGGTACCAATAACCTTAATCTCATTATCTGCTTTACACATTTCTTTCAATGCTGCTGCTAAATCACCAATGGTGCCGGCAGGTGCTTTATTCACAAATAAGTCTCCCTGATTCCCATGCTCAAATGCAAATAAAACCAAGTCTACTGCATCTTCTAAAGACATCAGGAAACGTGTCATATTCGGATCTGTAATCGTAATAGCATTGCCTTCTTTAATTTGTTTTAAAAACAAAGGAATCACTGATCCTCTGGAAGCCATCACATTTCCATAACGAGTCAAACATACTGTGGTAAGATTGTCTTTAATATTACGGGAAGCAGCAATAGCTACTTTTTCCATCAATGCCTTAGAAATCCCCATTGCATTTATTGGATAAGCAGCCTTATCTGTACTTAGACAAATCACCTTAACAACTTGATTAGCTACAGCAGCATCAATAACATTTTGTGTTCCAAAAACATTAGTCTTGGTCGCTTCCAGTGGAAAGAACTCACAGGATGGAACCTGCTTTAATGCCGCTGCATGAAAAACATAGTCCACACCTTGCATTGCTCTTTCAATACTTTTATAATCACGTACATCCCCAATATAAAATTTTAATTTAGGATGATTTAAATGATTGCGCATGTCATCTTGTTTCTTTTCATCTCGCGAAAAGATCCTGATTTCTTTAAAATGATCTGTATTTAGGAAGCGATTAAGTACAGCAGAACCAAAAGAACCTGTTCCTCCTGTGATTAATAAAGTTTTATTTTTAAGCATATATATGTTTTTATAAAATCATTGAAGCTATTACAATAACAAGAGAACCCTCTGGTTATTGCCCGGTTTCTAATGAAAAAACTCATCAAAGATAAGTAGGATATATTAATAAGTATATTTATAATAATCTCATTCAATTATTATATCAATTAAAGTTTTTCTTTTTTTTCAGTAAATTAAAATAATTCTGTTCCACCTGTGGCAATAGATATTTCCATATAATTTTCATGATCACATCCTTATCAAGGGTAGTGCCATTTTTAAAGAAACTAAAGAGTTCGTTTAATTTTAGTTTATCATGAACTTCATCTTTATATATATTGAAGTGCAAAGGATATTTAGCAAGCACTTCCTTTGAAGAATCTTCTGTTATAGAACATACATTCAAAATCGGTTTTCCTAAATAAATATACTCTATAATTTTAGATGGCTCCTGGTAGGTATTGCTATTTCCAATATTTACCAGCACACTTGCATTCGATAAAATACCCGGAATATTCTCTCTGGAAGTCATCCCATGAATAAATAATGATTTATTCAATAAAAAATCATACTTGGCAAATACATCATTACATTGCGTTGTATTCCCGTAAAAATGCAATTCTAATTCACAACCATCCTCATTAAGATTGACCAGGTTATTAAATAATTCCAGTAAATATTCAGGTGATCTTACAACTGGTACTACTGTTCCAACAAATACAAGCTTAATCTTTCTAGATTTAGTATTGTTTTCAGGAACTTCAACTGGTACAAACAAATTATGATTAACTACAATTTTATCCGCAATAGCGGGATATAACACAGCATATTTTTCCTTTAATTTATCTGTCAATACTGTTATAGTATCGGCTTTCTTTAAGATCTTATTCTCAAGTCTATAACTTTTGGAATCATATAATGCCGTATTGTTAAGTGCTTTACTCAAATAAAAAGGATCTATTGTATCTGCAATCCATTGAATATTGTACTTCTGCTTTAGCTTATATCCAACAACGTGATCGGTGAAGGGCCAGGAAACAGTTATTAAATGAGTTATATTTTCACCCTTAATAAGCTTTTCAGCCATTTTCATCGCAGGAGATAGCCAAAGAAAAGCATGGTCCGGAAAATATAATTTCTTCCAGGTAAGGTTATAGACCTTTCTGATCAGACCTTCCTGAGCGATACCTGTATCAACTTTCGAGATAGCATTATTTTCTGTTATAGAATGTTTAAGAATTTTTGATTTAACTTTCTCAAATAAAGACCTCCCTGTTCTGTAAATCTTTACACCATCGACCAGCTCAAAATCCAACAGGTTACCTTTGCTGGCACAGACCACAAATATCTCAGCATCTTCTCTCTCAGCCCATGCACGCAGCACATTTTTCCATCTGTAAGTATTAGGTGAATCATCCGGGTAATAATCATAGGTCACTACCAGAATCTTCAACTTATCTTTCTTACTTTCCTTCAACATACTATAATTTGTATTTAAGATCTACCCGAAAATTTTATAAGATTAAACGACTTATCACCATCTTTATCAAATTTCCGATATTCAATAATGAGGTAACAATAAATGAGCATAATAAGTCTGAAACTAGGGATAACAGCAATAACTATTCCTTTTACGTTCGTCAAAACAATTGTAAATAAGAATAATAAAATCAACCAGAAGTATTCTTTGATCAGGAATTTTAATCTCCATATCATCACACCTATAAATGAGAAAAGAATAAAAAGGTAGGTCAGACCGCCGTAATTTAATTGAATAAGATAACCTATATCAGAATTGGCACTCTTTGAAATAAAGATATTTTCTCCGGTTCCTATGATCCAGCTGCCCAGGTCCCGCGGAAGTACAGCCATTTCTCCGAATAGTGTATTAAATGTATTTCCATCAGAGCTACTTTTATTACCCGTTAAAAAATCCGAAGATTGAGTAAAAAAGTCGAAAGCCCATTCTAAAGTTTTAGCATATTCAGAAAACAGGTCAGTTTGAAATACCAGGAAATACAATAGGAATCCTACACCAAGAAAAATCATTATAAATCTCACATTGAATTTGATAATAACAAAATATACCAAACTAAAAATAACCGGAACAAATCCAATTCTGGCATTAAACAAGATCGAGATTAAAATGAAAGGGAGAAACCAGAGATATCGGGGATTATATTTTGAATAATAAATGATCAGGGCAAAAATAAGGCCCTGAGCAGTTCCATACGCGAAAGTTAATCCTTCTGAAAGCCCAAATGATCTGAAAGTTATAAACTCAGAAAACTCATTCGTTCTTAATAAAGTATATCTTACAATATCATCCAGACCAGGGGAAACGATCAATATAATCGTAAAAAATGCCGCTATAACCCCTAATAAAACGGTCTCTTTGATTAGATTATAACGGCCTTTTAGATGAGAGTATAATGTAATAACATAATAAGGGACAACTATTGATTGCAAGAGCAAAAACACATTGGTTTTCAAGAAAACATTTTCAGGCTGCCCCAGTTCCCGAAAGAAACAGAAAAGAACGATGGCAAACAGCACAAATAATTCATTCTTAAAATTACTTAATAAGTCATTCCAGCGGCTATAAATTGTGATATAAATCACTGCTGGAATTGTCATTATTTCCAGCGGTAACAGTGGGGAAAACGCGAATGGAGGATCATAAATATACAAATAGAGAAGAATCAGGAAACCAATATATTTAGTCCTGTCCAAAAAAGAATTCTTATTCGTTATCGACTCTGGCATTCTTACTATTTTCTAATTTTATTTAAGATCTTTTCACAAAATAACCGGGGCATTAAAAATAAGGCCAGTAACGGGCTTTTCCTCCGCAATTTCAGGAATCTAATCTCATTGTGAAGCTTCCTTATTTTAGTGGTGACCAGGCCATCATAACGATGTTCTGTTTCCTCATTAAAATGCTGAAGCAACTGAATATGCTGATTAGCCACAAATTCAATTTTACCGCCCACTACTGCTGACATACTGGAGCCCCCAAGATCAATTCTATAAACCGATAGTGATTCTGCCAGAAATTTTATCTTGCCCTTAGCCATTAATAATAGGGCTAAGGTAAAGTCTATGCTATAGATATTTTTAACCCATTCTGGTAATGGCTTAATAAATTCAGCTCTGATAACCATGCTGGCAGTTGGAATAACCCAACTGTTAATAATCGTTGCCATATCAAAATCAACGTCATTATATATATTTGAAAAATCACGTGTATTTTGACTTTTATCTTCATATACAACTTTAGCATTATGGCAGCACATGGAATAATCCTCATTTGCCTCTAAAAAATCAATTTGTTTTTGAAGCTTATGTACATCAGTCCAATAATCATCTCCTTCACAGATGGCTATATATTTTCCAGAACACTCATTGAATGCAAAAAGGATATTGGGTAATCCTCCTAAATTAACTTTATGCTGAAAGTATTTAATTCTTTTACCATTGGGATGCTCATCAATACATTTTTGAATCTCAAGGCCGGTATTATCCGGTGAACAATCGTCTGAAATGACAAGTTCATATTCAAAATTAGTTTCTTGCATCAAAACACCTTCAATCGCCTGACGGATAAATTTCTTATGGTTATAAGAAATCATACATATTGAAACTAATGGCAGGGAACTATCACTCATGATTATTGTAATTATATTTTAAGCTGATCAAGGAAATCATTAAGTTATAATGCGGACATTACAGCTTAATAATTGATATTATTCTATCTAAATCTTCCGTTGACAATTCATGATGCAATGGTAAACAGATTACTTGAGAAGCCGCCTTATTCGCAACAGGAAGATTTTGAACTCCTGCGGATGGTAAGCCCTTATAGGTAGAGAAACTGCTTATCAAAGGATAAAAATAACGTCTGCCTAATACATTGTTATCTTTCATTTTCTGATATAAACTATCTCTGCTCATCCCAAATTTTTGCTCATCTATAAAAATTGGAAAATAAGAGTAATTAGAAACCACATTGTCAAAATCAGCCATAAAAGTTAGCCCATCTATATCTTTTAGTTTCGCTCTGTATTTGTCCGCTGCTACTTTTCTGCTTTCAATGGCACGCTCAACATATTTCAGTCCTAATAAACCATAAGCCGCCTGTACCTCATTCATTTTCGCATTTATTCCAGGAGCCACAACAGTTACTTCGTCAGCAAATCCGAAATTTTTAAGATAGTCTATCCGCTGCTTCATTTTTTCGTCGTGGCATATAATCGCTCCGCCCTCAATAGTAGAGTACGTTTTGGTAGCATGGAAACTTAAAATACTTAAATCACCATAGTTCAAAACAGATTCACCATCTTTTTTAACTGCAAATGCATGAGCTGCATCATAGATTATTTTCAAACCATAAGTATCTGCTATTTTTTGAATTGCATCCATGTCACAAGGTGTACCATAAACATGGACAGGCATAATTGCCGTAGTCATGGGAGTAATTGCTGCTTCTATTTTAGCTGGATCAAGATTAAGTGTTACAGGATCAACATCAACAAAAACAGGTTTTATATTATTCCACCACAAAGAATGGGTAGTCGCTACAAAGCTATATGGCGAGGTAATAACCTCACCAGTAATTCTTAATGCTTGTAGCGCAGTAACCAGCCCTAAGGTTCCATTTGAAAATAAAGAAATATACTTAACGCCAAGAAACTCGCACAATTCTTTCTCCAGTTGCTGATGATAATGGCCATTGTTAGTTAACCATTTTCTTTTCCAAATATCCTCCAGATAAGGTACAAATTCATCCAATGGTGGAAGTAAGGGCGTCGTTACTGTAATTAATTTTTCGTTCATAAATTCCTTTTTAATAGTTTTTCCAGAATAGATTTCATTTCCAGGTATTCAGAAAGTTTAACAATCTCGCACAGGCCAATTGTTAAAAGAATGCCTGCTGCAAATTGCATGGACAAAATAGCCCAGTTCGATATCGTAAGAAGCGTAAAAGTCCACATTATTGATGATACAATCAAAGCAATAATCAAACCCGGAATAATATCTTTAAGTTGTTCTTTGGTAGAATATTTCAAAAATGGTGCAGAGAAATAGCTATTTAAGAAATAGGACAAAATAGAAGCGATCACACTTCCCCAAAGCATATATTGTATTCCCATAAAGATTCCGGCCAAAATCACCGGGACCGCTATGAATTTTTTCATGACCTCAAGTTTCAATATAATCCCTGAATGCCCCTTCACATTCAGAATATTTAAATTAATTGCATGCAAAGGATATAACATTTCACTTAAACAAATAATTTGTAGAAATGGAACTGCCATCAGCCATTTTTCCCCTATTAAAATAATAATTAGCGGCTTTGCTATTGCTGCCAGTCCCAGCATCAAGGTAAATGTAACAAGCATAGTACTTTTGATAACTTTTCTATAAGCTTCTTTCAACCTTGGAATATCATCTTGAATAGAGCTGAGTACAGGATAACTTACACGCTGAATGATAACCGTTAAATTTGACGAGAAGATAATAGAAAATTGCTCCGCCCGGCTGTACTGACCAAGTTCATAAGCAGAGTAATATCTTCCAATAATCAGGTAATATATATTCTTATAAATAGTATCAATTAGTCCGGAAACTAATAATTTACTACCAAAATTGAACATTTCGTTAAAGCTCTTTTTAGAAAATTCAATCTTAGGCCACCAAATGTTTAATGCCCACATCAAAACAGTGTATAAAAGCTGTTTAGATAGAATCTGACCAACAAGACTCCAAACACCAAATCCATAATAAGCCATGCCTATTCCCACTATTCCGCTCAATAAAGAAGCAGCCAGGGAAATCTTGGTTTGCAGCTTAAAATTTATGTTTTTAGTTAATATAGTTCTATGGATAATAGATAAGGCATTGATAATAAGAATCGAAGCCATAACACGTGTTACATTAACGAGTCTTGGTTCTTTAAAAAATTCACCTATATATGGAGAAGAAAAAAATAAAACAAGAAAAAGGACAAATCCAATCGCCAGATTAAAAAAAAACACGGTATTATAATCTATACCTTTTACGTCAATTTTGCGAATTAATGCCTGGCTAAATCCACTATCGATAATCGAATTGGAGACTGCGATAAAAACAGTGATCATTCCCAATATCCCAAACTCTGCGGGTGACAACAGTCTCGCAAGCACAATGCCTACAATAAATGTAATTCCAGAATTGGCTATATTATCAACAAAACTCCATGCAACTCCTTTAATCGCCTTATCCTTCAGTACACTCATGCTTTTGCTTTTTTCTAACAGTTAGGTCAAACTACTTCTAATCTTCTTTCTAACTATTAAAAGAATAGCAATCAAAACCCCAAACAAGAAGGCTCCAAATACAGCACCTTTAATTTTTCCAATATGACTTTTCTCCAATGGCAGAACAGGTTCATCAATTAATTGAATCAGCGGAGTCTCTTGTCTTAGAGAAACCTTGGCTATTTCCAGATTTTTGATTAATTCAGTTAAGATTGCTTTGTTACTCTCAGAAGAAAACTGAGACTTCTGAACGGGTGCACTACGAAGCAATAACCTTGTAGGATTTAAGTTAGGAGTAGCATCAATTACTGAAGCCGCGCTATAAATGGCTCCATTCATAACTGACCTTACAGAATCTGTCTGGTGTTGTAAATTGGCAATATTATATATTGATCTTTTAGTTTTAGTCTCAATGTAAAATTTACTTACTGTAGATACGATTTCATCGCTAAATCCTTTTGCAAATGCTTCGTCTTTACATCGAACCTCAACTTTAATAATGCTTGATTTCTTATCTGGCTTTACTACATTCAGATAGTTAATTCTGATTGACTTTACAATTTCTCCAATTAAACTATCCTGTACCAGATTAGGTTTCATATTAACAGCAAACTGGACATTCTGGGTTCTCGGATCTTTTTTCCAGGACTCCTGCAAATTATTAAATCCAATATACCTGTTAATTAGTAATTCCTTTTTATTCTCATAAGTTGACTCACTTAATAAGGCTTTTTGTATCATCGAGCGGGATTTGTATAACTCTATGATATTATCTCCAGCAAACAGACCACCACCGCTTCCGCCGATATCAATACCGACCATAGATGCAATACCGGCATACTGCCCCAGACCACCGCCGCTTCCCCCCTCTTCCAATACAAACACTGTCGTTGCAGTATATAAAGGTTTATTATACTTGGCATATATAAAACCAAGAATTGCTCCCACAACAACTGTCACTGATACTATAACCCACTTAGATAATAAATATTGATATAGCTCCCTTATATTTAAGATAAATTCCTTTACTGAATCTTCCTCAGCCGGGTTATTACCGATTTTTTTTTCTTCCATATTGCGCTTTTCCAAGCTCATTACTTAATTAATTAACAAATTCCAGATAAAATATCTTTTATCCTATTATCGCAATATTAGTACTAATGCTGTAATCAAACCTGATAAAGCTGCAGAAACAGCAGCAATCCCTGCCACACCAAACTTTTCACGAGGAGCACGCTTAGGAACAAAAATCTCTGCTCCCGGCTTAACTACCGGATAATTATTAAAGAACAGGAACTTACTTCCTGCATCTACAGATCCATTAGCATACTGAATATAAGCACTTTTTTTATTCGCATTATAGGTAAAACCACCAGCACCGTTAATATATTGCTTCATACTCTTATTTGGACTGTAAACAATATTCGTTGGTCTGAGTACTTCGCCGGTTACCCTAACAGTTTGTAATTGCTTAGGTATCCTGATTACATCTCCATCCTCCATTAGTAAATCATACTTTGAAGCAGGGGACTTTAATATTTTAACAAGATCAATGCCGACCAGGTCACTTCCTAAGATTTTCACCTCCTGAATAAGTTGTGCCGTATCTTGTACACCAGCTCCCTGCAGCCTTTTTAAATTGGCCATTTTCTGCATTTCCTCTTCTTCCTTATCGATTGCATTCTTATTGGAGGCAGATTTTCCACCAACTAGCTTTCCATTTTTATCTCTTTTTAATTCTTCTTCTATGCTCTTTTCGGGGCCAGGTCGTTTTAACGATGCACCTTCAGCAAAAGAAAGTACAGTTAAACCTCCGGCGCGTTTAATGATATCAGAAATACGCTCGTCTTTTCTTGTGATGGTATAGATACCTGGATAAAGTACTTCTCCTTCAACTTTAACCTGTTGCTGCACACGGTATCCTTCAGAACTTCTGATAGACACAATATCAAATGGCTGCAATACAAAAGTTGTATCCTGTAACTTCAGATCTCCGGAAATTTTAACATTTAATATTTCAGCTGTTTTTGATGAAATTGAATTTGCATCTGCATTTTTTATTCTTCTGGCAATCTCAATACGATTCGGAGTTGCTCCTTCTTTAAATCCACCAGCCATCTGTATCAGGGATTCCAAAGTCATTCCATCTGCATAATCAAATAAACCTGGCTTTCTAACCTCACCTTTGATATCTACCTTATATTCTTCACGCAAATCAAAAATAGACGAGATAGTCACTTTATCTTCTCTTCTCAAAGTAATATCCGGCTCTGTTCCTTTCAGAACCTTATCTACATCAAAAGATAATAAAGCCAGACTATTGTCCGGATTAAGCCGTGAAATGTAACCTCTGTTTAAGAAAGCATCCTCCTTCAATCCATCTGCCTTTTGGATAAGTTGTTTTAAAGTCAGGCCATTTTCCAGCTCATAAGGGCCTGGACGAAATACAGCTCCTACAATTTCAACTCTATTTGCAAAACGATCCAAAATAGCTTCTACCAAATATTTATCGCCATTTAACGGATTATATTTCTTGAAATCATCTGCATTCACATCAGTAATCCGTCTCTCTTTATTGGTATTTTGTAATACTTTAATTTTAGCCGTATACGCTTTATTTGAGAATCCACCGGCAAAAGAGATTACATCCTCCAGTGATTCATTATTTAATACTTCATATAATGCAGGTCTTTTTACTTCACCAGACATTTCCACTCTGGTTTGATAAACAGGAATATTAATTACATCCTGATCTTGTAGGCGGATATTTCCTGTTTGCACTCCATTTAACAGAAAATTATAAACATCAATAGTAGAAACGATCTTATTGTTACGGATCACCTGTATCTTTCTGAATGAACCGTTATCATTAGGGCCACCAGATGCACTTAATGCATTAAAAACTGTTGACAAAGATGATAAAGTATAAGAACCCGGTTTAACAACCTCTCCTAAAAGCGTAATTTTAATACTTCTGATATTCCCCAGATTGACAGAGACATTCGTTCTTCCATTTTTTAAAGCAGGATAAGTCCTGGACATCACCGAACGGATTTTGGATGTTGCCTGTTCAATAGACAAGCCGCCTACCTGAACCAGTCCAACATATTGCATGCGGATATTTCCATCAGGGCTTACCTGAAGTTTATAATTTGCTTCATTGTCACCTGTCAGATCAACCAGCAGCTGATCATCAGGACCAATAATATAACTTTTCGGTGTAGCCATTCTCATATTAGGCTCAAACCTTATATCATCATTTTTAAAAAGCTCAGCTCCAAATATTTTAGGGATTAAATTCCCAAAAGCATCCCTTAAATCAGTTTTAGCCTTATTATTAAGGTTGCCTCTTCTTCTGCTGGTTGAATCAGTATCTTCATAAGTCCGCTCTGAAAAATCATCCGTAGCCTGGACATTCACCTTATTATCTGATGTATTTGTTTTTCTGATTTTAGCTACACGGGCACGTAATTTTACGATCTCTGCGGGTTTCATACCTTGTGCAGCTGCCATTTGTTCTAATTGCGCATCATTATATCCAACAGACTCCGCACGTTGCATCAGTTGAGCAATCTGAGCCTCAGTTAATTCATCAACTTTTACATCAGAATAATTTGTTTGCGCATAACCTTGCTGACAAACTATTAAACAAGATAGAAACAGGAATGCAACTATTATTTTTTTAAAATTCATAAGGTAACCAGTAATATATATTTTATAACTATTCGAAATGATTTAAGGTATTAAAGCCGCCATCTTTCAAATATTCGTCCTTTTTCATTAATTGTAAATCAGCATGTACCATTTCTTTAACCAACATAGGCAGATCATACTTCGGTATCCACCCTAACTGTGTTTTGGATTTTGTCGGATCCCCTAATAATAAATCAACTTCAGTTGGCCTGAAATATTTTGGGTCTACACTTACCACAGTTGTTCCCGGCTTCAAATAAAGATCATTTAAACCTAAAGATAAAATAAGATCCTGATCAATGTCTATAATAACACCTTTTTCGTTCTCATCTTTTCCGCTAAATTCTATTTCAATTCCCAATTCTGCAAAACTCATCTTCACGAAATCCCGCACAGTTGTTGTTACACCTGTGGCAATCACAAAATCTTCTGCTTTCTCTTGTTGAAGGATCAACCACATAGCCTCTATATAGTCTTTAGCATGGCCCCAGTCTCTTTGCGCTGAAAGATTCCCCAGATATAGACATTTTTGCAAACCTAAAGCGATCTTACTCGCCGCCCTTGTAATTTTACGTGTAACAAATGTCTCTCCCCTTAACGGGCTTTCATGGTTAAATAAAATTCCGTTGCAAGCAAACATACCATAGGCCTCCCTGTAATTTACAGTAATCCAATATCCATATATTTTAGCAACAGCATAAGGTGACCTGGGATAAAAAGGTGTACTCTCACTCTGGGGCACAGCCTGTACCAAACCATACAGCTCAGAAGTAGATGCCTGATAAATTTTCGTCTTTTTCTCTAACCCAAGAATCCGTACTGCCTCTAGCAGGCGCAAAGTACCCAGACCATCGGCATTAGCAGTATATTCAGGCATTTCAAAACTCACCTGTACATGACTCATTGCTGCAAGGTTGTAAATTTCATCAGGCTGAACTTCCTGAATAATACGAATTAGATTTGTAGAATCCGTAAGATCACCAAAATGTAGTTTAAAGTTGACCCCGTGTTCGTGTTGGTCCTGGTATAAATGATCAATTCGCTCTGTATTAAACAAAGATGATCTTCTTTTAAGTCCATGTACGAAATATCCTTTTTTCAAAAGAAATTCTGCAAGATAGGCTCCATCCTGTCCTGTAACACCGGTTATTAGGGCAACTTTCATTAAGTTAATATTTTTTTTATGTAGGGGTCAAAGATAAATGAATTATTTGATTACTGAGAAATATATGACAGATGAAAGCACTTATAAATTTTGTATACAGAAATTCAAACTATCTCTCCAATAAGGTATTTCAATTCCCATTACAGATTTGATCTTTGTTTTATCCATGACCGAATAATGGGGCCGTTTTGCTTTAGTCACAAAGACAGAAGAAGTAACAGGCAAGACCTTCATATCAATTTCAGCAAACTCAAAAACAGCTTTTGCAAAATCATACCACGAAGCGACACCTTCGTTACTATAATGATAGACACCATAAACATTTTTGTCATTTTTTATGATGTTCACAATAACCTTTGCTAAATCTACCGCATAAGTAGGAGTACCTACCTGGTCATAAATAACCTGGAGCTGATCCTTGCTCTGCGCAAGTTTTAACATCGTTTTTACGAAATTATTAGCTTTCTCTGAATATAACCAACTGGTCCTTATAATATAATACTTCGCCATGACCTGCTGAATTTGAAGTTCACCATTTAACTTGGATAAACCATAAGCATTAACAGGACTAGTGGGTCTGTCTTCTGTCAAAGGAATACCCGAATTTCCATCAAAGACAAAATCAGTAGAAATATGCAGAAGCGTTGTATCATAAGCCAGGCAATTTTCTGCAAGTCTTTTTACTGCAAACTCATTCACTTCAAAAGCACGATCCAGATCTTCTTCAGCCCGGTCTACTTCAGTATATGCAGCACAATTGATACAATATAAAGGCTTAAATTGTTCAAATAACCGCTTTACATCTTCACCACTTACAAAATCCAGATCAGATCTGGAAAGAAATATATAGTTAAAAATCTCTTCTCTCCCGGAAACAACTTCATTCAGGCACTGCCCAAGTTGTCCGCTTCCGCCAATTACAATAATATTTCTCTTCATTAATTTTTGTTCCCAATGTGAAATTGAATACCTACCGATACAGGATTTAATAAATATTCCGTTTTATGGAATTTATTCAGAGAACGTACATTTGTCACATCCTGAGGGACAGATTCCTGGCGTTCATAAGAATAAAAGAATTCCAGATTACTTTCAACGAAGATAGAAATTTCTTTAATAGGGCTGATTTTTATCCCAAGAACAGGTGTGATTGTAAAACCTTCTTTAGTAGCGATTACCTGATTTGCAGGAATCATATTATCCTGGGAACCTAATATTGGGTTTATATTTATAGAGGTTCCTTCGAACTTATTTGATCTGTATCCTAAATCAAGAGCGAAGTAAGGCTGGACCCTGGAATAAGTGAAGTTTTTCTCAAAACCAATTTTAAAAGAATAATCTTTCATCTTTCCACTAACAGATTCACAGCTCTCACAGTTGTTTAAGAAGTTAATATTCTTATTCATATAGCTGCCATTCAATCTGTAACTAAATAGTTTATCATTAAATTTCAAGAGTAAACTATTAAAAGAACTATTTAAATAGCTATTCCCAGTAGTCTGATTCATTATTTTTGGCATCTGCATGTAGCTATATCCTCTAACCCCAACACTGTAGAGGTAATCACCATTAGATTGCGAATAAGCCATTGTGGAAAGCGCTAGAAAAAAAATAATCAGGTAAGTCTTTATCATAAATATATAGGGACAAAGTTTAAAGTACTGAATAAAATACATTTCATCTTTAAACTATATTAAATCTTAATAATGCAATAATTCGACCAAATTCTCAAAATTAATTACTTTCATTTGAATTTAACTGTATAGGTATAAGACCTGAAGTTATAAACAATTTTTTTATCTGTTTTAGCTTATTATTCCCCTCCATTACACAACAGAAATACACAACTGGCATTTAAAATTGCAAAAATATGAAAAAAGTGACATTATAATAATGGGAATTCAAAGTTATGGACATTAAATAGAGATGAAAATAATTTCAAATCATATTATTTATTAAAATATAGAGTCGATTATACTTTTTGGGATTCAGATTTTAGCTCGGGCAGACCTGATTTAGCTTCCATTCTTTCCAGTACCCTCTTTCCTAAAGCGATTCCTTTTAACTCAAAAACCTTATAGGTGAAATTTGAAATTATAATTATTCCTCCAAGAATTACAAATACCAATAAGTTATCCCAAATTGCACTTCCCGTTGTAATTACTCTAACAGGAATATTGTTTTCAGTAACCATTGGTGTGAAATTCCTTCCAGACACTTTACTGGCAATCATAGCTGTACTTAAGATGACCAATAATACAGCGAGGTGAATAATATAAATAGAGTAAGATAACTTTCCCAGATAACTGATCGGATTCGACTTTAAAAGTCTGGAAACGATCCCTCTGTCAAAAGCAAAGATGATTACTGTTAAACAAAAAAGAAGGCTGATACAAATTCCCTTATTTTCAAAATTACTTATTATAACTATTATAATAGCTGCAATTGAGATTAATTCCAGCAAATCAAATATAATTTGTGAAATGATTATCTTAGAAATTCTCAAATACACCAGGTAACATAAACAACCGGCAAAGAAACAAGAAAGACCTCTTAATGCTTCCTGCTTAAGAACATCCGAATGAAAAAATAAGGCAATAAATGCGAGAATAGAAAGTGTTCCAAATAAGTATTCTTTCTTTTTCGGTATCCAAAACATTATAAAAGCAAATATTATATACATATAATACTCAACGCTAATACTCCAGGAAACGTAATTATAAGAAAGGGGATTGGCACCCGGCAACCAGGACTGAAGTAAAAACAAATTAGGAAGTATTTGAGATGGGGCATAATCTCCAGTAAAAGCAGCATTATTAAACATTATCCCTTTTTTCTGAGCAAACCACTTTGCAACCTCTAATAGAATAAAAACAAGGAGCATAACCAAATGCAATGGAAACAATCTAAAGGTCCTGCTAATAAAAAAACGCTTGAATCTTTTCAATTCAAACTCTTTCTGACCATAAGTATGGTATAAAACAAATCCGCTTAAGACAAAGAAGAATTCAACAAAAAGATAACTATTTCTAAAAAAATCATGCTTCGCAAAACTGTTCAATACATGGGTATGAAAAATCACAACAAATAAAGCACACAGACCACGAAAACCATCTAAAGCAAGGAATCTTTTCATCGGCGTCAAAACTAATGAAAATTACACTCAAAACCACATCGTTAAATGTAAGAAAACAATAACTTTACACCTCTTCGGATACTCTGACCACACAATCGATTAAATTTCCTATTTCAATAAGTTATCAATTTTAAGACTAAGTTTTTTCGCCCCGATTTCATTTAAATGGTCGGCATCAAAAAAATCCCCAGCTATAAATGACCGATCATTTAATAAATCAAAATATTTTGTGCCCGGATTTTCACGTAAAAACTCACTAATTGTATGAACTGTATTTTTCAATTGACTTTGATTTAACCGGCTTGTGTAAGACTTATATGCGGGGCAGGTAATAAAAACTACCGGTACACTTTTAGTTTTAGCAATTTCAATTATCCGATTAATAACTCCCTTATTTTTATAATATATCAAACTGTCCTTTACGGTTATCGTATGTCTGGCTGCAGAAACCTTTCCTGTTTCTTCTAAATCCTTTTTATATTTGGAGTTATAGGTAAATCCCCAGCCCAATTCACTACAAGTGATTTCAGATTTTTTTTCCAGATAATGGTTCTTCAACCTTGAAAAATTAACACTTAACTTCATATTAATGGGCTCAGAATCATTTAGCAAGTCATGGTCAGGATTAATATTATAGTATATACTGTAATTTTTGACCCTCCATTTTTCTGCACCAGTTCCCAGCGTAGTATATAAAGAAAAATAATCGATTGGAATTACTATAAATTTGAGCCTCGTCAAGCTTTTATTATATTTTTCAAGGATTTCCAGATCATAATCTAGAGGTTGAGAAATATGAGCAGCATTAAAGGATACTTCCTTAATATATACAGGATTAATGCCATAATAAACATGAGAGTTACCAAGAAATAATACTTTTATATCTTTCGCATGCTCGTCTAGATAAGTGCTCTTGTAAGAATAATCATTTGGAATTCTTTTCAACAAAATATCAGCTACAAAACCAAATAAAAGAACAGGAAAAACAAAGAATAAGAGCTGTTTAAAAAACTTTTTCATATCTTAAAATTGAAAATAAATAAATTGTTGTTCTGAGCCCGCACATAAGAATATGATCAATACAATTGCATAATAAAGGCTCCATCTTAGAATTGCAGGTAACTTGATACCAAATTTTGCAATTGCAAATTGCTGTTCACGACCAAGCCATTCTATTACTATAAATACGAAAAGCAATGCAAATAACATTTTGGGTGCGACTGTCGGTATCGTAAATAGAGAATCCGAAAATATTCCGGAGATATAATTTAATGCGTCACCCAAAGTTTCTGTCCTAAAGAAAATCCAGGCAAATACAGTTAAACCAAAAGTTAGCAACATAGAAAATAGTTCCTTAATTGTAGGGAAGTATTTTCCAGATGCGACGATGTCAAGGTTTGTTCTATTCGTTTTAAAGATAATAGAAGGCATAATATATAATGCATTCAGAAAACCCCAAATAATAAAGTTCCAGCTTGCCCCATGCCAAAAGCCACTCACAAGGAAAATAATGAATGTATTCCTGACTTTCATCCACATCCCTCCTTTGCTACCTCCTAAAGGAATATATAAATAATCACGGAACCATGTAGAAAGAGAAATATGCCAGCGTCTCCAGAATTCAGCGATATCCCGGGAAAAGTAAGGAAAAGCAAAATTTCTCAAAAGTTCTATACCAAAAAGTCTTGCAGTTCCTAAGGCAATATCAGAATAACCGGAGAAATCACCGTAAATTTGGAAAGCAAATAATACCGCCCCTAAAATTAGTGTACTCCCGGAGTAATGCGCTGAATTGTTGAAAATCATGTTTGCATATTCAGCACACTGATCGGCAATCACTACTTTTTTAAACAGTCCCCACAATATTTGTCTTAAACCATCTATCGTTTTTGTATAATCAAATTCTCTTTTTTTCTGGATTTGGGGTAACAAATGAGTCGCACGTTCTATAGGCCCTGCAACTAGCAATGGAAAAAAGCTGACAAAAACAGAATAATCAACAAAATTCTTTTCCGCTTTTATTCTGCCTTTATAAATATCTATTACATATGACAAACCATGAAAAGTGTAAAAAGAAATACCAACCGGTAAAATTATCTTTAGCGTCCACGGATTTAAATGCAATCCAAGATAAGAGATTGACTCTGCAAACGACCTGACAAAAAAATTGTAATATTTAAAAATCCCAAGAAATCCGAGATTAACCGATATACTTAGCCAAAACCAAAACTTTTTTATCTTTTGATTCTTAGCATCTGACATCTTGATACCAGTATAATAGTCTAATAATGTGGAGAAGATGAGTAAAAATAAAAATCTCCAATCCCAGCAAGCATAAAAAAAGTAGCTCGACCCCAACAATAAAAGATTTTGAATCTTTAGATTTCTATTTGTTACAAACCAGTATAAAATAAGAACAACAGGTAAAAATATCGCAAAGTTTATAGAGTTAAAAAGCATTATCTTAATTAAGATTATTTATTATTGACCGAAGTAGATTTTCTACTTAAACGCAAAATAAAGTCATTAATTATTAATGTTCAAAATTTAATTAACCCAATAACATATAATAATATTAAATAGCTATTAAAAATATTTTTAATAGCTATTTAAATAACCAGATCCCGTTTTCACCTAAAATCCGGGATCCGATATTTTAAAACCTATTAATTCCTTAACACCTCTTCTATCCGGAAAACCTTTACACCTTCCGGCATTTCCCATTGTAACTCTGCCCCTTGTGGATACCCCAGCATGGCCACACCAATAGGTGATAAAATCGATAAAGTATTATTTTTCCTTTTCGCAAGCTCAGGAGCGACCAGGTTATAAGTAAACTCATTTCCAGAAACCAATTCCTTCACCCTCACCCGGGTATTTACAGTAACTATATCTGCTGGCAGCTCCCTATATAAAACCTGCCTGGCATAACGAAGTTCCAGTTCCAGTTTATCTTCATTGTATTTACTCAGTTTTCTTCTTCTGAGGTGACTTTTTAACAGATCAAAAATGCCCCTGGACAAAACAATCGGCCTGGTATCTATTTTTATTGAACTAGTATTCATATGTGATAATAATGAGGTTATAAAAAAATAAAAAGACAATTAGCCTCAGCCTGCAATACTCAGCTGAGGCATGCTCCTCAAAGTCTTTACAACTCATTTTCAAGGAATGATTCATAATGTTCCAGATTACATTTTATTCCTATAACAGTAATGCAGAAAGCAATAGCCGTAACACTAAGACAAGCCGGGGCTGTAATGCAGTCCTGAAAGAATAAAAAATGATGAAAAGAATTTAAATCAGGTTTATTTCCTGTACCCCATACCTTTAAAAGGCTGGGGCCTGATGAATAAAGTCCTTGCTACTTTTAAGAAATGAATCACCCAAACGATATTGGATAGAAAGAAAACGGCAAAACATAGCCAGTGCGATACGCATTTGTAAGGCGAGCCGCTCGTGGGAAGTTTTATTTAACCATCTAAAAGGATTCATTAATCCAAAGATACCCTAAATGTCCGGATATAAAAAACCCAGTAATTTGCGCCCCAAACTCACTATATTATCTTAAGGATTAAAACAAAGTTAATCACACTAAAATCACTAACCCTTTTACTATTTTAGTCAGTTATTATTTTTTTCCGGGCACTTAGTCACAGAAACGATACAAATCGTCACTAATTCGTCCAATACAGCATCCAGCCACACATTTAACCAAATCCATATAATTCTTAACTACGTAGGTATGGCATGGAGTTTCCGTTGGCCTTTATTTTGCAACATTTCATGTAACAAAAATTATTTTTTGATAAATATCATTTTCTTATCCCCGTTAAAACCTATAACATATGATTCAAAATATTGGAAAAAAGCTTAGAGCAATACGCAATACGCATTGCATTAGCCAGAAAATCGTAGCCGATCAGTTGGGCATATCTGTTACGGCCTACTCTAAAATAGAGACCGGAATAACTGATGTTTCCTTCTATAAAGTTCAGCAAATAGCTGATATATACGGAGTTTCGATAATTGACATGCTTCGTATAGGAGAGAAAGATTCCCAGGACGAGCAGTACCCTGATGTAAAAAAACAATTAGATGAACTGAGTGAGCGTTACAACGATCAACAGAAAAAAATCATTCAATTGTATGAGATCATCAGGACTCAAAAGTCTGCGTCACTTTAAAGCAACACGATAAACTAGTTTCTAACCAACTCCCCATGCAGCGTGTAAGGGGAAAGAAATGCTCAATAAGGGAATTATTTTCCCCATACCCAAAATAAATCCCCACTTTGTGTCGCTTAAAGTAAAGCGGTAAATAAAAAAAGCTTCCCTTCTGATAAAAGAAGAGAAGCTTAGCTATTTGCCTTTTAGCTAATACCACAATCTACTGAAAATCACAGTCAATTTTTTCCTGCTGAGTTTATTTCAGCAGCGGTTCATGCTGCCTTATTTTTCAGAAACCCAACGCCAAAACAAACAACTATCCTCCTGCTGATTCAGATAAAACGGGCGAACAAACTTCTCTTTGTGGCCTGTATAGGTTCGTATTAACCAGGGTATGAGTCCACCTTTTCCTGTAAATACATAGGTTCACTGGAGGCACCCTGTAATAGATATGGATTCATACAGGAGTCATCTCAAAACTGACCAGTTCCAGACCAGTCTAAAAACTTCCCTACAAAAAAGCCTTGCTGTTTTCCACTTCTTAATACCTGGAACAGGAGATTAAGTAAGGAAACAGCAAGGCCGTTTTTTGAGAGACTATTGATTCAGTTAATCTATTTCTGGTAACTTCCGAACAATGCAACAGCTATATCCGGATAATCCGAGATTATACCATCCACTTTCAAATCTGCCATCTTTTTCAAAGACTGCTCATCATTTACGGTCCAGGGCAACACCTTTATACCTGACGCGTGAGCCTCTTTTACAAATTCAGCATCTACCATCAGATAATATGGACTTATAGTGTCAGGCGTGAAACCAAGCTTATCCAGATTAACTTTAAAGCTGTCTTTGTTCGCAATCAGATAAGATAGCTTTTGTTTTGGATATTGCTGATGCAAAACCACCAAAGGCCTAGTATCAAATGATTGTATAGTTACCTTTTTAGTTATGCCTTTAGTTTTAAGCACATCCATTACTAATTTGGCAAACATTTCGGGAGCAGGATGCTCCAGAACATCACCTTCAGCCGAACTCTTGATCTCTATATTATAAGCCACCGGCTTCAAATGATTAGCTTTGACATAAGCCTCCACACTATCAATTAATACTGCTAACAACGGTTTCATCGTTTTTAACTTTTGTTGCTTTGGAAACGAAGCATTGACTTTAGTTCCGCCATCATAGCTCTTAATGATCTCGTACGGCATTTTATATAACAAAAGTGATTTCTCTTCTGCTTTAGTAATTGCTGTACCATCAGGTTTCAGCATGAAATCGGCAGACATATATAAATCATGAGAAACAACTACCTGATTATCCTTAGAAATCACACAATCCAGCTCCAGCGTTCTTACGCCAAGATCAATTGCATGCAGCATGGCTGCAATAGAGTTTTCAGGCATGATTCCTCTTCCACCACGATGGCCTTGTACATCAATTTTTTGCTGGGCAATTGCAGTTGATAAACTAAAAAAACCTACGATTAAAAACAAATATTTCATATAACGAGAATTAAAAACTGTAACGAAGTCCAATCTGACATTGATAAGGATTACCTGAAGGCCTAACCACACCAGCACCATTCACTCTGTAAACAAAGTTATTAGTTGTTTTATCAAATCCATCAACAGCAGGTTTAGTTGCCGATTTAGGAATACCAAGCGAGTACAAAGCCTGGGTACCCAACGATTCATTCACGCCCCACTTCTTATTCAATAAGTTGGCAACGTTGAAAATATCTCCAGACAACTCTAAAGTGTGTGTTTTATACAGCTTAAATTTCTTGGTGATCCTTAAATCAAAGATTCCGTAAAAACTGTTGATCCCGCCATTTCTTTCCGCTATTTGTCCGGAGTATTTCAGAATATAGTCTTTCACACTCTGACTAGCATTCGGATTGTCTAAAACAGCCTGTAAACCAGCGCGTACATTTTGAGCAACTGCCGGATTGTTTCTGTCAAAGATGAAAGCCAGGTCATTACTTCCAACAAAATCACCATTCGTATTACCACCCGATAATAGCGTATAACGTGTACCACCAATACCCGAATAACGAAGACCAATCCCAATCCCATGAAAGGTTGGTAAAGTTCCATACACTACAATTTTGTGGCGGAACTGATTATCAGACGCCGTCATCTTGCTCAAATCACGCGGATCATCTTTTACCGGTAAAGATAAAGTTGCACTATTAGCTACGTTACCATTGTAAGAAGTATTATCCCTGGCATCATTCCAGGTATAACTGAATGAAATTGCACCATCTTTAAAGTATTGGTAACTACCATCAATTACCACAGCAAACTGATTTACTTTACCCTTGCTGTTTAGTTCCAATACACGGCCTAACTTATCACTGATACGCCCTTTCTGCCAATCCGGAGAACTATTCTGGATACTTTCAGCTGGCACATAAACTCCGCGGTTACCCTCGTTCGATAAACGGAAATAAGGATCAGCAACCATATTACGATCTACGTACATGTAATTGTGCCTTCCTAAAGTCATGTAACCTGTAATACCAACTTTCAAACGGTCAGTAATAAAACGGCTATAAGATACATTAGCTTTATAAACAACCGGAACCTGCGCATCATTCGCATTGGCGTTGATTGTTGTTAACTTATTCACACCAGGCAGACCAAACAAATCCTGTCCCGGAGCACTGCCAGGGTTTGCACGGTAACCAGGAAAATCAGGCCTTGGTACACTTACCCCTCTTACATCGATCGAAGCCAGGTGATTTCCGTCAAACACCATATTATTGATCGTTGCATAGTTGTTAATGTCTGAAGCAAAAATACCCGCACCAAAACGAACAAAATCCTGATGCTTATCATTGATATCCCAGTTAAACTGAACACGCGGCTGGATTTGAAGTGTAGAAAGGGAATTATCAGTTCTTAAACCAAGTTCATCAAATACCAGCTGATTAAATTTTCCTTTAGGATAGCTGCTATAATCCAAACGCAAACCTGCAACCATATCCAGCCCTAAAGCAAGTTTCGTCTGCATCTGACCATAAATTGCAGAATTATAAATCCCTTGTTTCACACTAGGATCAGCCACCAAAGGCACCTCCCTCGTATAACGGTAAGGAGTCCTCGATTCAAAATTATCCAGTGCGGAAGTTCCTGTGTTAGCATCTTCTCTAAAATAGAAACGACCGTTCAATTCACTTCCATAGGTTGAGTGTGCATTAGTATACATGAAGTCAACTCCAAAAGTATATTTGATTTTATCAGTGTTATAATAAAGGTTATCAACTAATTGGTATACATTATTTGTAAAACCTTCCTGGGCAAAACGATGACCACCCAACTGAATATCTGTTGACAGTGAACCTGTACCAATTGTAGAAGTAACGCCTTCCACAACCGCACGCGGAATATTTGCCGAAGGCAATTGATCACCAGGACTACTCAACTGGTAAGTATATAAATGTTGTGCTTTTAATTCATTGGTTAATCTCGGACTGATGGAAGTACGCAGGGAAGCCAGTAAACTATTATCAACGTTCTTATCATTACCATAAGACTCATATAAATTGATAGCCGTATTGTCTTCTAATCCTTGCGGGTTTCTGCTGTTCGTATAATTGTCACGAACCGTTAACAGGTTTTTCTCATTAATCTGCCAGTCTATACGTGCAAATGCAGCATCAGATCCTCTTTTCTTATTGAAAGAACCAAACTGAGGTGTATTTGCTACCCCATATAGTCTGCGTGAAATATCAACAAAACGATCTAGCGTAGGCTGATTAATTTTCAACCTGGTTTCATCCGCCGGAGACAGGATATTTGCAATTTGTAATGGGCGGGAATCCTTTTCATGATCCCAAACCATAAAGAAGTGTAACTTATCTTTAATAATCGGGCCGCTTAAAGAGAAACCATATTGATAAGTAGAAAAATCCGATTTACGTTTATTTCCATTGATATCATAAGGGCTGGATAACCAGTCTGCACGTCCGTAAGTAAATGCACTACCACTTAATGTATTTGTTCCTGATTTGGTTACCGCGCTGATTGCACCACCACCACTTCTTCCCTGAGTCACATCATACTGGTTGGTCACCACCTTGAATTCACGTACTGCTTCAATCGAAATCGAATATGGTGCGCCACTTCTGCTGGTTGTTGAACCTGCAGAGGTAGGGTTTTTAGCCGTCATCCCATCAATGGTAAAACCTGTAGATGAACCCAGCTGGCCTGAAATATTTGTGCCTTTACTTAATGGAGAAAGATCGGTCAGGGAAGCAAAATTACGTCCGTTTACCGGGAGTCTGGTAATGTCTCTGGCCGAAATGGTCGTCGCTGCCCCTAAGGTTTCTGTTTTGTTTTTCATTCCTGAGCCTACAATTTCAACTACAGCAAGGTTATTTACAGCATCCTGCATTAAAATATCTATTCTTAAGGCATCCCCCTGATTCAAAGAGTAACCTGTTTTCTTTTGTTCCCCAAACCCAATATAAGTAGCGGTAACCGTATAAGGTGTTCCAAGAGGAAGTTCTTTAAAAGTATATTCCCCTTTGGCATTGGTGGTTGTTCTGGTTGTAAAACCTGTGGACTCGTTCCTTACTTGCACGGATGCACCAGGAATAGTTTTTTTAAGGTCATCGGTTATAATTCCGGAGATAGATGCCTGAGTCGTTTGCGCTGCTAATTCGTTTTTAAAAAAACAACAAAATAACAGTAAGAGTACTGTGCAGAGTAAATTTTTCATCATGTGATTTGAACTTATTTTTTCGGCAAATTTAAAAGCCCTTATATTAGCATCAGAATATGTCTGTATTAAGAAATCACACCATTAGTTAATAAAAATCAACACCGAAACGCACAAAAACTAATCCTTTCTTAAACAGAACAGGCCCGAAAACCGGGCCTGTTCTGTAAAAATTCAATAAAACCTCAGGCTTTCTTAAAAAGCAACCGAAGTATGTATCATTAACCGGTTTCCCGCACTTACACTTCCTGATGCCAGATTTTGAGCAGCAATAGCCTGATAATTCACACCAAAGGAAATCCTTTTGAGATTAGCCTCCAAACCTGTTAAAATAGCCAGAGAATAACCACCAGATACATCAACAGCAAACGTTTTGCTTTCTTTATCCTTCGCAGAAGTTTCATAAAGCACGCCCGCATTTGGTGCTACGTTCAACGTTTTCGCAATCCTGATTTTATAATAAGCCAGCGCATTGGTGGTGAACTTATTTCCATAACGATAATCGTATTTGTTGGCGGTATTGATTTTATAATTGGTATTTACATTTACCCCAAAATCCATTAACCGGACATCATAAGTTGCATTCAATGTAAAATCCGTGCTGGCCGTCCCTAACTGGAAGTTATTTGGAGATTCTGTCAGCACATCCCTGTCACGTGGCTCATATTTACCACTTGGCACCTTCACCCCAGCACCAACCCATAACGATTGCACCAATAGCTGATCATTCACCGTGTTTCTGCTGCTGAAAAGATTGTAATAGCCCATCAGGGCGATATCTCCCAGTCCACTTTTCTGTCCTTTGGTTTCCACACTTTGCCGCTCATTGAAATTATAAGGAACAAAATAAAGGATACGGAATTTACTGCCCAGGTTCCAGCCACCCCAAAGCTCTGCCGACTGATAAGTTTCATTTGTAGTCAGGTAACTGGTTTTACCACCGGGTCCCAGGTGAGTTCTCAATGTTTTATGCTGATACCGCAAGCCAATAAAACGTTTATTGAATTCAGGCAAAAGCCCCAGATAATAGCTTCCTACACCGCAACCACAAATATCACAAGCAAAAGTGCTGAAGCCACAAAGGCTGATAAAAAGTAATAAAATATATTTTTTCATGAGGAATATTATTGTTCTGCCAGATCCTTCCGGGTTACGAAATCCTTATCATCCAGCGTTTTTAAAAAAGTAAGTAATTTAAGTTTATCGTCTGCAGTTAAAGAGATCCCCAGCTTACCGTTCTGTTGCAGCAAAGGATCAAGATTTGGGGTGGCCTGAACTTCTTCCGCGTAATGTGTAAGTACACCACTCAGCGTTAAAAACCTCCCATCATGCATGTAAGGAGCCGTATAACTCAGGTTCCTCAGACTTGGCACTTTAAACTTATAGTCATCTTCAGGGTTAAGTGTAGCCATAGCGCGTCCCTGGTCATGATTAGGCCCGATAGCTAAACCATTGTTCCGGAAAGCCCCATCAGTGAACAAAGGCTCACTATGGCAATTGCTGCATTTCTCCTTAAAAATGATGTACCCGGCCTGCTCATCGGTTGTAAAAGTTTGCCCATTCTCTTTGCGCATCACCTGGTCATATTTCGAATTTGCACTCACACACATCACCATAAACTGAGACAATGCTTTCATCATCCGGGCATTGGTAATTTCATCTGTCCCAAAAGCCCGGTTAAACAAGGTGACATATTTTGGCATCCGTTTTAATTTTAACAGCACGTTCTCAACCTTTTCATCCATCTCTACAGGATTGGTGATCGGGCTGATAGGTTGCAAATCCAGGTCGAAAATCCCACCATCCCACATGAAAGTTTTATTCCAGGCCAGGTTCATAATAGGTGGTGAATTCCGGCTACCTAAACGATCATCAATTCCATGACTTACATCATGCCCATGCTGGGTAAACCCTGAAGTCTGGATATGACAGGAACCGCAGGAGATGGTATTATCCCTTGATAAACGCGGTTCATAAAACAAAGCCCTGCCCAGTAAAAACCCAGCTTCAGTCAGCTTATTATTTTCCAGCTTATAAATTGGTTCAGGAAAATTGGAAGGCTTTTGAAAGCCCAGAAATGTACTAACTGCTTCCTGGATATTTGTTTCCTTTTTACAAGCATAAATAAAGAAACTAAAGGCCAGCAGTATAAAATATAATGTTTTCTTGCCCATCTTCTTAATTCTCCGTATGGTCATGGTAAAACATGCTGCTGAAATTACTAGCCACATTCACACTATAATTACTGAACATGACCTGCGGATTAGCCGCGATGCTGATATTGGTTTTACCATTGAACATCTTCATCACATCTACCAGAAAATGGACATTACTTTCCCTACCCGCTCTTACGCGTGCTATTCCAGCAGCAGAAAGATCTACCGTAACCGTTTTAATGTTATTGAAAGTAGGTGCCGAATAGCCGCCAAAACCACCAATATGGAACCTGAATTTACGGACACCAGTCGGATCAACCGGTGCCTGTTCAGAAGTCCCTTCCATTTTAAAGAAGATGTAACCACTGTTCCATCCCCAATACATCCCATCGTCCATTCCACCAGTTGGATCGAGTACACCAGTACGCTTAGTTATATCCATGGTGTTTCTTAAGCTATCTACCCCCAAAGTAAAGGTAAGCGTCTGATAATCGCCCTCAGGAACTTTGACCTTACAGAACTGTGAAGTCCCGTCACTTTCTTTCACCAGGAAATAACTTTCTTCCTGGGGAACGGTAAACTCCTGACCGTCCTTTGTTTTCACTTTAATATTGCTGATAAAATATTGAAGCAATTGTACAGAGAATTGTTCTCCGGAAGCATTTTTATAAGTACCCGTATTCAGCTGCAGGTTGCGGTCTCCTACAATATTGTCGAATTGCAGGCTTAGTGTTGCTTTATTGGTAGAAATTGGTTGCAAATCATCCTTTTTAGAACAGGCTGTAAGCACAGTCAGCAAGGAGAACATCACGATAACGTATTTATATATTAGTTTCATAAAAAATCAAATTAATTGTTGTAAATTTTTGTTTTAAATAAAAAAGCTGTCATTCAGACTCCTTAAAAAACTAAGAAAAGATAATATTTCATCGTATAGGAGTATTTAGGGCCCACCATTAAGCACAGCCCTTGCCTGACAACTACTATTGAGAATTGCCAGGGAGTAAATAAATAACAGTTAAGAAATAATGGACAGGGCATAGCCCAGCCTACCGTCTTGGACAAACAGCGACATTACATTATAAGATAAAAATTAAACGTTTCGCGGTGGATGGAAGATGTCAAATGAACGTTGCACCGTGTTTTGAGGAAGACATTCAGGATAAACAAGCTTAAAAACAGGGAATTTGAACGCTATTTTCAGCGTTTCACCAGGTAAAATTTCATGGTAACGGCTCTTCTGTTCCGCACGTTCTTGTTTTTTCTCCTTTTCCTCTGTCTGTTTTAATTTATTCATCAGGTAACAATGTCCATTGCAATGCATCCAGGGACGCGACTTATTTTCACAAAGATTTGCTGCAATAAACTGCTGGTTAGCTTCAAAACCGGCGTAAACAATAAACCTTGACAGGTTGGCACCTATCAGTGTGACTAATACAATAATTGCAATCAGACGGTTTAACATTTACCGCAAAGTTAAACATTATTAAAAACCTTTGTTCTTAAAAACCGAACTCTTTTTTTTGTAATATTGACTCTAAGATCAGGTGTATGAATATTATTATCAGGCTCAGAGAAAAGTATGCGGCCTTATTAAGAGATAAGCAAATTCCTTTAATGCAATCCAGAATCAGAATTTTAACTTTTGGATTAATCCTGATGATTGCGCTATTATCTATCATTACCATAAAGTCACTGATCAGAGGAGATTATAAGACCGCAGCAAGATTAATAATCTCAATCAGTGCGATGTCTTCCGGCCTTTACCTGATGTTTGAAAAGAATAACTGGCAACTGGCAGGCCATCTTTTTCTCTTATCGCTTTGCACCGTGATCTGGACCAATATACTGATGTACACCTTTGGCATTAATCTGGTCAGCTTACAAATCACTTTAATTATTATTTCTGCCAGCTTTTATATACTGGGAAAAAACTGGGGCATAGTTTATTCACTTGCCAGCGTAATTCCGATTATCCTGCATCTGCTGGTAACCAATGGTCAGAATGGAAAAATGACGGTTACTCCACTGCAACTGAATAACAGTTCATTCATGCTGGCGCTGATTGTCAATTTCGGCATTCTGATTACGATGCATTATGAATTTTTTAAATCCTTTTTTAAAAGCAATTCTAAAGAAAGAGAACTGAATACCCAATTGCAATCAGCGCTTAAAGAAGCACAGGAAGCCACTAAATTAAGAGCTGATTTTCTTTCTTCCATGTCTCATGAATTGCGTACTCCTTTACATGCGGTAATTGGACTGATTAACATTTTGAGCGTAGAAAATCCAAGAAAAGATCAGGAAGAAAATCTGGCTGTACTCCGCTTTTCAGCAGAAAACCTGCTCGCGCTGATTAATGATACGCTCGACTTCAGTAAAATGAATGAAGATCAGATTACACTAAATAAATCCTCTTTTAACCTGAGCATGCTGTTGCAGAATATACTGGCATCTTTCCGTCCAAAAGCAGAACAGAAAAATATTGACATCCGGTTGAATGCCGACTTTGAAAATGTTCCACTGCATATTATGGGTGATCAGACCAGACTAGCCCAGATATTAAACAATCTGATTTCCAACGCACTTAAATTTACAGATAACGGCGGACAGGTAGAAATTCTGGTCGCGACAAAAAACCAGACCGCAAAGCATATCCTCTTACATTTTGCCATTAAAGATACAGGCATCGGTATTCCTAAAAACAAACAAGAGATTATTTTTGAACCCTTTCTACAGGCGAATAATAACATTACCAAGCGTTATGGAGGGACTGGGCTGGGACTGGCTATTGTCAAAAGACTGATTGGCCTGCATCATAGTAAGCTGATCCTGGAAAGCGAAGAACATGCTGGTTCAGTCTTTTCATTTGAAATTAAGTATGAAATCGCCGTACCTGTAGTTCCCCTGGAAACCGAACAACCAATTACCGGAACCATTTCTACGATCAGTAACCTGAACATCCTGATTGCAGAAGATAACATTATCAATATTATGCTGCTCAAAAAGATCCTTGACCAGTGGAACTGCAATTACTCGCTTTCCAAAGATGGTAAGGAAGCGCTTGACATGGTAAAAACCGGAGGCTTTGATGTCGTACTCATGGACATCCATATGCCGGTTATGGATGGGTTTGAAGCTTCCAGGCATATCAGAGAATTACCAGATGTGAATATGTCCAAGATTAAGATTATTGCATTGACTGCTTCAAGTGATGTAGATATACAACAATCTTTTAGTTATACTTATCTCGATGATTACCTCACGAAACCCTTTTCGTCTCAATTGTTAAAAGAAAAACTGGAAGGAGTAGTACAGCAATTATCCGGCAAATAAACCGCTCTCCGTTGATCACCAATAAAGTCGAAATACCTATGAAGCTTAACACACGGCATCAACTCCAGCACATTTACAGCAGACGAACCGTACAACTCCTGATCCTGATTATTTTCGCAGCCATCATGATTAACGGCGTATTTTTCTTTCACCTGATCCGCCAGAATAAAGACAGATTGAGAAAAAGGGAGCAAAATGAGAAGGCTATGCTGCTCACGCGCCGTATACTGGGCAATATGAAAGATGCTGAGATCGGAGAACGGGGCTATATCCTGACTGGCAGAAAGAAATATATTATGCCCTATACCCGGGCGATCGAAGTTGTTTTTGACAATCAAAAAAGACTAACACACCATATTACCAAATACTTTAATGCAGAGAGCATCAATGATGTGGTCATGCTCAACAAAGCTATTACAGAAAAATGTACAGAGCTCGAAAGAACGATCCAGTTGAAAAATGAGCATAAAGATGCACAAATATTGGAAGAGATTAACGCTGATGTGGGTGAGGATCAAATGAATAAAATCAGGGAGATCTGTAACAACATGTTAAAGGATTTCTATGAGAATATTCAGAACGAAGATCAGAAAGTATCTGAAACACTGACCCGGACCAAGATCAGCTTATTATTTTTCAGTACAATCGTGATTGTGGTTATTGGTATTATGAGTTTCAAATTAAAGAAGCGCCAGAAAAAGATAACTGACTTATTTGATGCCCTGGAACAACAAAATTCAAGACTGCTGAATCATCAGCAGGAACTGCGTAACCTAAGTGAGACCTTCTCTTCGAGAAATTCTGAACTGGAACATTTCACGCATATCATTTCACATGATCTCAGAGGCCCACTAAATAATATCCAGGCATTGACCCGGATTCTGGAAGAACAAGACCATGATAAAACAAATGATCCCGCATTCAAAATGTTAAAGAATGTTTCAACAGGCTTATTTCACAAACTGGATGATCTTATTATTTTATTGAAACAGCAGAAAAATGGTTTACTGCTTAAAGAGACAATTGTATTCGCTGAACTGCTGGAAGAGGTTAAAAACAATCATAAAATGCAGATAGAACATTCGGGAACAGTAATTGAAACTGACTTCAGTGAATCCGGGGAAGTCGCCTTTGTTAAAATATACATGCAAAGTATTCTGCAAAACCTCATTACCAATGCAATCAAGTACCGTGATCCAAAGCGTAAAAATCAGATTTTCCTCAAAACCCATCAAAAGGAAAACACCATACACCTGACCATCACAGACAACGGAAAGGGAATCGATTTAAACAAATATGGAAGCGAGATCTTTGGCTTGTTCAAGACTTTTCATACCGAACAGGACAGCCACGGGATCGGCTTGTACCTGGTCAAAAAGCAAACCACAGAAATGGGAGGCAATATCACTGTAAAAAGTGAAGCTGGTGTGGGAACAACCTTTACCATTGTCATTCCCACAAAAGCCATATAACTATCTCCGCTGATCTTTAAGCAGGTTAATCTTTAGATTGATCTCAAAGTCTCCGCCCGTACGCTGACGCTCTCCTGCCAGCTGGCTAGTATAAAAACCCTGGATAAAAAAGTTTTCATAGTTCAGGCCTACCCCAAAGGTAGAGCTCTTGTCACTATGATACATGCCCAGAAAAGAAATCAGGTTATTCTGCAACTTTAGATTGGTACCGATATCCCAGATGTTATCAATATCCTTCGCCCCTCTGAAACTGATCTTAGGTTCTATAGACACCACATCCAGCGTAGTCCCTATTTTATAAGACATCGCAACCAGATAAGTTGATCCCAGCACAGTATTCGCTTCATCCTTTTTAAAGAATTTTTTAAGGTTAGGCAAAGCGCCTTGCAGGGTCAGCCTTTCGGTAGTATAGGCTATACCAAAATCTCCATCCACATAACTCTTGCGCTGATTGTATCTCGCAGCAGCAAGATCATCCGGCGTAGCAATAATACTGTTTTCATCCAGGCGTTCTTTCATCACCCCCAGAGAGATCCCAAAATGCAGTGCATTATTTTCCAGGTTTAGCGGCAAGTGATAAGCATAAGTCCCCATCACACGCGTCCGCCCGATCAGTCCGGCTTTATCATTGTATACATTGAAACCAACCCCCACTTTATCGACTACCCGGTAATCTCCGCTCACCGCCATTGTAACTGGTGAACCTGGTATAGACCTCCATTGATTCCGGTAGCTGATATTGATATTCATGCCCTCGTCCATCCCGGCAAAGGCTGGATTACTGATATATTGATTTTCGTAATACTGAGTTCCCAGAGGCCTTATTTGTGCCGATGCCTTTTGCAAACCAGTCAACAAGCCGATGGTCAACAAGGCTGCACAAACAATTTGTTGATGTAGAAATTTTATCATTCTTATTTATATTAATATTATTCTTTAACTAGTGTAATAAACCCGGTCTTTTGTGCTTTTCCTGAATCGATGTAAAGGATATAATAATAAGTATCCTCTGGTAATGGATTCCCATTGTATTGTCCATCCCAGGTATTGTCATATCCGATTTTAGAATAGACCACCCGCCCTTCCCGATCAAAGACCTTCAACTCATTGTTCGGGTACTGGAGGATATTTTTCACAATCCACACATCATTGACTCCATCTCCATTTGGTGTGATCATATTATTGGCTTCTATATCTTTATAAAGCACAGCACTGGTAGAGATCATACTAACTGCATTCAGATCTGAAATGACAATGGGTGCAGTGAACAGCTGGCCAACATAACGTTCCTTTTCAGAAGATACACTCTCTTTAACCAGCGTATAATCCTTATAGTTAGTACTGGTTACTTTAGAATGCGCCAGTACCAGGTCTCTGGCCTCGTTTCCATTTAACTCTATATCCAGAAAATTCAGTGCAACTTCCCCTTCAAAGGTGACAGGTTTACTAAACCTGTACATCCTTTGAATACTATTATATCTTGGCCAGATCACAACAGCGGGGCTTAGAATTACTTTCAAATTATTCAGCCCCCAGTTATTGGTTGGCACCAAGGTTAATCCATCCGTACTGAATACTGTTCCACTCTGAATAAACAGCCCATCAGCACCTACGCTTAACTGTGCCTTTAAGCTTTGACTGCCAAATAGCAGCAACCCCATGGCAATTGATACAATTATTTTTTTCATTAGTATATATTTGTTTTCAGCGGTTATGAAGCTATCATGATTTTATATTTTTCACGAGTATCGATTTGATTTTTGTGTTCAAGAGCTCGCAGGCCCGGTTCTTTTCGTTTTGTGATTTGAAAAATCATGATGGTTTTATCTTTTCAGTTTGATTCGTTATTTCATAGCGGCCTGCAACTGTTCTACAGTTTCAGGCTGGGCAACAATTTTATTGGTTTTTGCGTCTACCAAAACCAGTGTTGGCGTAGACAATACAAAATATGCGCTGGCTTCCAGACTTCTGATCCCTTGTTCCGCTCTTTTATGTTTAAAGGCTGGCAGGTTAACTTTTGCTTTTTCCCAGGCTGGAATCTCCGTTTCAGTTTCATCCAGACTAATGGCAAATACATCCATCATCTCTCTGTTTGCCGCTTGCTGATACCAGGGATACAGCTTATCAAGCAGATCTTTGCAATGCTGGCATTCTGCCGACCAGAACAATACTAATTTGTATTTAGCTTCCGTTTTATAAGCATGGAACTGCACCGATTTACCAGAACTCAGCGTCCAGTTAAAATCAGGGGCAACAGATCCATTAACCAAGGTTTCCATTCCTTTCAGTCTTTGTTCAATGGCTTTTCTTTTGGCTGTTAAACATAGAGGATCATTCAGGTAAGGCTCCAGCATTTTAATCCCGGCGGTCATATTGAAACTTTCAAAACCGGTATAGAAATAGTCAACCATCCAGCCATAAACCAGCGGGTCGCCAGTACGTACTTTTTCAATTGCTCTCTTTCCTGCCAGTGTAAATAAAGAATCACGCAATTGAACGGTTTTAGACATCGCCCCATAAATGTTCACGTATTTATCCATCCAGTCTTTAAGATCCGCAGTTTTCAATACCATCGGATTCTTGAAATCCATTCCGTCAAAGTAATGTTCAATAACGCTGTTCATCCGATCGGTTTCTGTTCCTTTCCATAAAATCGGAGAGACATACTGGAAGGCAAAACTGTTGCTGATGAAGGCAGCTTTATGTAAGTCTATCTGCGATTTTATCCACCCATTATAAGTAAGTCTTCTTTGTTCGTACTCTTGAGTACCCAACGTGAAAAACTTAGAATCAGGTTGATCATAATTCATCAGGAAATTTTGCAGCAAACCTAATTGCGCTCTTTTCTTTTCGTTGTCTTTTGAAAAAGCAGCAAATAAAGTATTCTCTATTTCTCCCTTTTGAAAATAAGTACTGTCCGGATGATTAACTGCTTTAGGACGCGCCCACAATTCCAGGTTCTGCTGATTAATAAAAATATGTCTTTCTGCCGGATAAGGATTACTGGTTTCTTTTTCCTGGTAATCAAAACGCAAAACAAATTCGGCAGGCAATTGTGCTTTGGGAATTTGTAATACCACTGCTTCACCGTTTTTAACAGCAGGGTTTTCGGCTATTGTTTTCAGAGAAGACCCTGAGATAGATTGTAATGTAATTTTACTTTTGGACACCCCTGATAAATGTATTTTCAGACTAACGTCCTGTCCGTTCACATGGACTCCAAGCAGGCATAAAAATGCAATGGATAAAGGCCGCACTGCATTTTTAAATTGGTTCTTGATCATTTCTATATTTATTATTTAATTAGTTATTCTTATTTAAGCGTAATGGTTTTATTTAAAGCCGAGGGTGATGGTGACACCACAACCTGGTCACGAATACAACGGATCGGCATTGCATAAGCCTTTGCCGAAGAATACATGTTAGCCGTTGAGCCGTTAATGTAAGGGTAGCGGGCATTATCTCCATCCTGTGCACTTGTCCAGTAATTAATCTGACCACCAAAAGCACTTTTAGCGGACGTATTATTGAGCAGATGCCCTGCTGCATGGAGTTTTAATTCGGTGGCATATCCGCTTTCCAGTGTAGCCAGTCCGTTAACTGGTGAAACCAAGTTGGTATATTCTGTTGCTGTTGGGATTCTCCATCCGCCGCCCAGCATCAATACACAAGGGTCATTAGCCGGTTTCCAGTCCGAGTTCTCCGAAATAGATCCGATCCATGCCGTATTCGGAGTCCGCACACCATTGATAGATTTAAAGCCCTGAGCTTTATTAAACTGCCAGTACCAGCCATTTGCATTGTCTGTAAGATCAGTAGCCGAAGCTGCTTCATTAGTTGCGCCAAGATCTTGTGTAATCCAGCATCTGGCAGCACCAGAAAGTGTAGAACTCACTGCATGATAAGTTACTGTTTTAGTCTCTGGTGCACCATTGGTTCCAGCAGTATGCGTCACAACAAAAGATGGTGGACAAATTTTAAAGTTCAATGTTTCTTTACTATAACCTGTACCTATGCTGTTAATCGCAAAAGCCCGGATATAATAAGACGGATTCTCCGCCAAACCGGTGAGCTGCGCATTCATTGCTCCTATTCCGGAACCAGTATGAATAACCTGATCCGCTAAAGTTGGATTTCCAGTTGTATTCCAGACAAAGCCTCTGTCTATAACTTCCTTCCCTCCACTATTCGCAATATTTGCCTGTGCAACTGCCGAGGTGGTCGTCATGGTGACAGCTGGTACCGCAACTTTACCAACCGAAGGCACGCTATAGACAAGTCCATCACGAACACAACGAAGCGGGAATCCATAAGTTTTCTCGATTGGTTGTGTAGTCGGCCCTCCTCCAGTTGTGAAATAATAGAAGTTCACACTACTTGCATTTTTAGAAGTACTTGAATAATAATTACCCTGACTCCCCCGGTTGACCAGGCCACCAGAAGCTAAATTAATTAATCCCGCGGCATGCACTTTCAGTACCGAATTATAAACTTCGGCCGGGCTCTTCCAGCCCTTATAGGCGTTATTCCATTCCGTTTCTGTAGGTATTCTCCAGCCGGTTGACAACAATTGAACACATGGATCATTGTCTGAGCTCCAATCAACCGTTTCACTGGTCGCTGCCGGCCAGGCACTTGCAGGTGTACGTGCACCCTGTGCATCCATTTTGTAACCTTGTAAACGGTTAAACTGCCAGTACCAGCCCGATGAAGATTCCGTTCCATCTGCTAATGCAGAAGGTTGTGTGTCCGCACCCAGGTTTTGAGTGATCCAGCACCTTGCTGCACCAGAAATTTCCGTACTTACCGAATGATAGGTTACCGTTTTGGTGACTGGTGCCCCGCTTAATCCTGCGGTATGGGTCACGATAAATTCTGCCGGGCAGATTTTAAAACTGATGACCTTCGGACTGTATCCTGTACCAGCACTGCTTGTCGCATAAGCGGTGATATAATAAGTTGGCCCTTCAGCCAGGTTTTTCAAGACTGCATTGAAGCTGCCAGTTCCAGCACCGATAGCAACGACAGTTCCAGATTCCAAAGCCGGATTGCCAGTTGTATTCCAGATCAGTCCGCGGGCAGTAACTTCAGCACCTCCGTCAAAAGTAATTTCTGCTGCTGCTTTGGCTGTGGTCTCTGTCATTTCTGAAAGGGTAACTACACTCACTACAGGAGGGATCTGAGGAGTATTAAAGCTTAACAGATTACCATAACCTGTACCAATACTATTGGTTGCATAGGCTCTGATATAATACTTAGTTCCTACTGCTAACGGTGTCAGGTTACTGACGAAGATTCCGGTTCCAGTACCGTTTGAAGTCTTGGTAGTTAAACTAATCAATGGATCTGTTTTAGTGTCCCAGACCATTCCTCTTGCTGTTACCGCAGCACCATTATCGGCTATGATCTCTCCTCCGCTTACTGCCGAAGTTGTCAGGATAGCTGTTGCGGGGGTGGTTTTCAACGTTGGCACATCAAGGGTGGTGAAGTTCTCCTGGTTACCGTAACTGGTACCCACGCTATTAGTCGCATAAGCTCTCACATAGTATTTCGTTCCTTTGGTTAAACCGGTCATGCTGCTGGTGAAAGCCGCAGCACCCGCACCATTTACTGTTTTTAACAAACCATCGGCGGTTGGATTTTCAGTAGTACTCCAGCAAATGCCTTTTGCAGTTACCGGCACTCCACCATCACTGCTGATGGTACCTCCCGAATTCGCAATATTTTGAGTAATTGCGCTTGGTTTGGTCGTGATCAGGGTAGCCAGATCAGGCGTGGTGAAAGCAACTGATTTTGCACTGTATCCTGTTCCTATGCTATTTTTACCATAAGCCCACACAAAATATCTGGTAGCAGGCAGTAAGTTTGTTAATGTTCCGGCGATGGAAGTTCCCGTAGCACCGACAGAGAAACTATTAGTGAAATCTGCAGGAATTATATCTGCTGTATTCCAGATCAGTCCAAGGTCAGTAATTGCAGCCCCACCATCAGAAACCAGGTTAGCGCTACCGTCTGCACTGCTCATTTGAGTATTCGTCAAAATAACAGTACTTAATGCCGGGACAACTGCCGAAGTTGTAAAAGTTAATTCGTTACCGTAAGCGGTTCCAACACTATTGGTTGCAAAAGCACGGATATAATAAGTTGTGCCTGGGATTAAACCGGCAAATACGTTGTCAAATGTCCCTGTACCTGCGGTACCATTGATAATCTTGGTCGGTAAGGCAATGGTTGGTGAACTGACCAGGCTCCATACAATACCTCTGGTCACTACTGGCATTCCTCCGTCGTCTGTTACATTTCCGCCACCTGCCGCCGAGAATCCTTCGATGGCTGTCACAGGTGCAGTTGTCAAGGTTGGCAGCGCGACCGCATTTGTAGTGATCACGATTGGACTTGCGTAAGTAATCCCAACACTATTGGTTGCATACGCTCTTACATAATAGGTTGTCTTTGGTTTTAAACCCGTCACATTTGCAGTGAAACTTCCAATTCCATGAGTAACCAGATCAATGGTTTTAGTTGGCAAATCTACTGTTGGATTGTCATAGGTGCTCCAGACAATTCCGCGACTGGTTATAGGAGTTCTCCCGTCATCTGTAATTTTACCTCCACTCACCGCTGTAGTGGCGAGGATATTTGTAGCCGGAGTAGTAGCAGTTAAGGTTGGCACGGTAAGGGTCGTAAATGATTTTTCCAAACCATAAGCAACACCTATCCCATTTACTGCATAAGCACGTACATAGTAGGTTGTATTTTGTTGTAAACCGGTCAGGTAACTGGCAAAATTGCCATCTCCATCATCAACATCACTTGTTTTAGTAGTTAAAGAGATTGTAGGGTTTTGAGTAGTGCCCCAGACTATGCCTCTTCTGGTAACCAGCGCTCCGCCATCCTTGACAATTTCACCGCCACCTGTTGCTGTTGAACCTGTAATTGCCGTTACAATATTGGTATTCAGGATTGGTGAGGTAGGAAAAATAGAAACTGTAAGTTGATTCCCATAGGCAGTTCCCGCACTGTTAGTTGCATAAGCACGAATGTAATAGGTCGCACTTCTTTCCATGCGTTCAATATCACTGATAAAATTCCCGATACCCGCTCCATTTAGTGTCTTATTGTTGACCACAGTATCTGGTTTGAAATTAGTCCTTCTGCTCCAAAGCAGACCACGTATGGTAACCGGATTTCCTCCATCATTTGTGATCGTTCCACCGCTGCTGATGGAATTTTCTGAAGTGATCACAGGATCGCTTGTGGTAATGCTGGCTAAAAGAGGCCCGGTAGTGAAGCTGATCTCATTCCCATAAGCTATACCAATCTGGTTAGTTGCATATGCTCTCACATAGTATTTGGTCACTGGTTTAAGCGTATTCAGAAAACTCGTAAAAATGCCCGCACCCCCATCATTTGTTTTAGTGGCCAGACCAGTAGTTGGCCCTGTGCTGGTACTCCAGCATACGCCTTGTGTGGTGATCGGCGTGCCACCAGTTTCCGTGATCGTACCGCCACTTAGTGCGGTTTTCCCGGTAATTGACGAAGCTTCGATCGTAGTTATGGTGGCTATTTTCGGGGTGGTAAAACTAATTTCATTCCCATATTCAGTACCTACGCTGTTGGAGGCATAAGCACGGACATAATAAGTACTGCCCGGAGATAGACCAGTTACCTGACTCGTAAACTGACCGATACCAGAACCTGTCTGAACTGTTTTATTTACCGTTATTGTGGCAAGATTAGAACCAGGCTGGGAACTCCACACTATACCACGGGTATTCGTTGTCGCGCCACCTTCATCTGTAATATTCCCCCCGCTTAAAGCCGTGTTGCCTGTAATTTGCGAAGGGATAAGCGTCGTTAATAAACTCAGTCCCGGAGGGTAAGTTGTGAAACTCACTTGTTGTCCATAAGTAACACCAGCGATGGTTATCGCATAGGCTCTCACATAATATTTTGTGTCTGGTCTCAGGTCTTTCAATTTGCTGTCGAAACTACCCAGCCCTGCTCCATTACTGGTCACATTTCCCGAAGTTGCATCAGGCACGAAGTTAGAGATCGTACTCCAGACGATACCTCTTGAAGTAACCGGAGAGCCACCGGTACTAGTCACAGTTCCACCTATAGTTGCCGAGGTATTGGCAACCAGGGTTGGGGAGTTCGTAGTTAAAACTGCATAATCCGGAGTGGTAAAACTGACTACATTTCCATAAGAAGTTCCTGCGATACTGACTGCATAAGCACGTACATAGTAGGTGGCGCCAGGAGCCAGATTTTTTAGCGTACTGCTAAAAATTCCTTTTTCGTATCCTGTTTCAGCAGTTCTGTTTATCAATTCGGCAGCAGGATCGAAATCGGGACGTGTACTCCAGATAATTCCCCTGGTACTTACCAGCGCGCCACCATTACTTGTAATTTCCCCTCCAGAAGCCGCAGTAGTTGCCATAATGTCCGTTCCTTTAGTCGTAATGATAGTAATTGGAACTGGTGGCCTGGTAGTCAGACTATCCAGGTTCCCATAGCCCGTACCCGCAAAATTAGTGGCAAAAGCACGCACATAATAAGTGGTAGACCCCATCAGATCCTTCAGTGCTGCGGTAAAATTTCCAGAGCCAGAGCCTGCAATTACATTTTCATCGGCCAGCGTTGGATTTTTAGATGTACTCCAGCAAATACCGTTACTGGTGATATAGTTACCACCGTTCGTCAGAATACTGCCACCACTGGTTGCAGCAGTGCTGGTAATCGTTGCTGGAACTGGCGTCATTGTAGTTAAAGTTGGTACACTCGGTGTTCTGAATACAATTTGGTTCCCAAAAACTAACCCTATCGGATTAACGGCATAAGCATTTACATAATAAGTAGTACCCGGCGATAAACCTTTAAGTTCACTGGTAAAGTCGGCTGTACTCTTTTGAATCGTTTTTTGCTGTATAGCAGTGTCTGGCTGAAATCCTGGGATCGTACTCCAGATAATTCCATTAACGGTCAATAATGCGCCCCCGTTACTGATCAGTTTTGCTCCGCTGAATGCGCCGGTTCCGGTAATCTCTGTGGCTTCTAAAGTTTTGATCACGGGGACTACGGGTGCACTGGTAGTAAAACTGATTTCGTTTCCGTAGGCCGTACCGGCATTGTTAATGGCGTAAGCGCGTATATAATAGGTCGTATTTCCCATTAGAAGAGTAGCACTGTGGATGAAAGATCCAACCCCTGTTCCGCTCTGCGTTTTGGTCGGTAAGTCTGTAGTCGGGTTCGGCGCTGTACTCCAGATGATCCCGCTTTTAGTTACCTGATCACCTCCATCGCTAAAGATATCTCCACCGCTCACTGCTGCTGTACTCGTCACACTTGTTGCTGCGGTAGTAATCAGTGAAGGAATAGTGAAAGTTTTAAAAATCTCCTGTTCTCCAAATACTATGCCTACGCTATTAACCGCATAAGCTCTTACATAATATGTTTTGTTAGGAGCCAGCCCGGTAATGGTACTATTGAATTTTCCTGCTGCTCCGGTTTCTATGGTCTTGGTGGATAGGGAAAGCGTGGGCGTAAAATTAGCAGTGATGCTCCAGATCACTCCCTTTGACGTAATTTCAGCCCCTCCGGTTTCTGTAACATCGCCTCCGCCAATAGCAGTAGCTCCTAAAGTTGCCAGAACTGGCGAAGTCACAACGGTTGGTTTTTCTGGTGGCCCGGTTACAAAAGAGCTCAGGTTTCCATAACTTATACCTACGTTATTCAGCGCATAAGCCCTGATATAATATTTGGTATTCCCCATTAATCCTTTAAGCTCACTAACAAAGGTGCCGCTTCCACCTCCATTACTCGTATGCAGATCGTCTATAGCAGGATTATTTGTGGTACTCCAGCAAACTCCCCGGGCATTTACAGGTATTCTACCATCATCGGTAACTTCTCCACCGCTTGTTGCTGAGGTATTTTTAATCAGTGCCGCAACAGTTGTTTTTACTTGTGGAAGTTCAGGGGTTTTAAAGATATATTCTTCACCATAAGCAGTACCCATCGCATTGATGGCATAAGCTTTTACATAATAGGTAGTTCCAGGGATCAGTGAAGTCAGGTAATTACGGAAGGTCCCCTTTGCATTACTGGTTATATTCTGTTCCGCTTTGGTAATTAAAGCCGTAGTAGGATTAGGGTTTGTACTCCAGCAAATACCACGTTTGGTGATCGGTGCAACACCATTACTGGTAATGTCTCCCCCACTGGTTGCTACTCTACCGTTAATTCCTTCAAAGCCACCATCTATATAACTCGCTGCATCATAGTTAAAAGGAACGAGCGTAGTTAAGGTAGGCAAAGAAGTGGTGATAAAACTAGATTCACTACTGAAACTTGTGCCAACACTGTTCCTTGCATAAGCACGGACATAATATAAGGTACCAGGTTTCAGATCGGTGATATTACAAACAAATGTCCCGACATCCGTAGGATTAACAGTGGTTGATGGGCCGTAAATAATGTTCACGCGATCGGTGCTCCAGCTCATTCCGCGTTCGGTTACGACTTCACCTCCATTGTTAATGATGGTTACTTCACTCACTGCCGATACATCTGTAATGTCTTCGATTTTGATATTCGGAGAGCTTAATACTGGCGCGGTAGCTGCGGGAGTAGTAAATTGAAGCAGGTTACCATAAGCTTTGCCAATAATATTTACTGCATAAGCCCGTACATAATAGGTAGTGTTTTTGAGCAGGTTTACCAGGCGGCTTGGAAATGTCCCAACACCAGAACCATCCAGTGTGAACGCCGCACTTTCATCATCTTTTGGATCACCGGTTGTATTCCAGGTGATGCCGCGTGCGGTAACTGGCGCACCACCATCACTGCTGATTATTCCGCCACTATTGGCCATTACCGGAAAGATGTTGTCAATGTCCAGCGTAATAATGGATGGCAAAGAAGCCATTGCCGAAGTAAAGGTTAAGTCATCGCCATAAACTACCCCCGAACTGTTAACGGCATAGGCACGTACATGGTAAACTGTATTGGCCTGTAACCCGGAAATGATCCCCGGAAAAAGGCCAGTATCAGCACCGAAAACAAAGTTCCTGGTTTTAGTAGCCGACGTAGTATCGGGATAAATACTGGTTCCCCAGCAAATTCCCTGCAAGGTGATTGCTGACCCACCGTTGCTGCTAATTTGTGCACCACTAAGTGCTGAGATATTCGTGATTTTTGTAGGTTGTATTGTAGAGATGACTGGTAAACAGCTGATGTCTTTCCATTTGGTACCATCGTAAAAACGAATAGCTTTTGATACAGTGTTGATATAGATAGCTCCTGCCGCTAAGCCTAAAGGCAAGGGATTACCAATAAGTACTGGTAATTTGGAAATCTTTAATTCACTATTGGTGGAAAAACCATTGTGTGTTTTAAAACTACTTTTTGACAAAAGCTTAGCGACCGAATACCAGGAATCCCCATCATTGACCATCATAGTCTTTGTTGTTTTAGAGAAATAAACTCCGCCGGAAGATGCAGTTCCTGAAGGCTCTTCGTTTAGAGAAGACAAGTATGGAATTCCTGTTTTTACTTCGAGGTAATCTTTAACTGTAGTAGTAGTATTGATATTACTGCTGCATAAAGTTCCCCAGGTTGCCCCGTTATAGATCATCGGCTGTTTATCTGCCTTACTGTAAATCAACATTCCGGGTAAGGGTGAGCTGATAGTTACAGGATCGATTGCAGGAAGATGAGGTATACCACCGATGACCCTAAAAAATGCCTGTGCAGAAACTGAAACAGTTCCGGCAAGCAATAGGATACAGATAAGTTTTATCGTGTGGTAAAGTGTCTTCAATTTTTTTCTTATTAGTCTTTTAAGCAGCGCAATGGTAAGCCTACTGCTTTATCATTATAACTTGTTCTTGAATTGTTGAGGTAATACGCCTGGCTATTGTTTGTATAGATTGAGCTGGTCCAATAATTACTATTGACACCTCTGATATTTAAATTTCCCGCATTAGTTAAGTCTCCGGCTGCATGAAGTTTCAATACAGAAGCGTACATGTCGGCTGCATTTTTCCAGTTTTGAGGAGTAGCAGCAGCACTGATCCATTCCACATTGGTTGGGATACGCCAGCCAATACCCAGCATTTGTGTACATGGGTCATTGTTTGCAAGCCAGCCTGAGCCTTCACTAATCGATGAAATCCATACGCTTGCAGGTTTACGGGTTGTGCCATCATGCTGATAACCTTGTAAGCGGTTGAACTGCCAGTACCAACCTGAAGAAGCTTCAGTCACATCTTTTAAATCAGTGGCTTGCTGGTCTGCCCCCAGATTCTGGGTAATCCAGCATTTATCGGTACCCGATATTTTAGTACTCACCGAACCATAAGTCACTGTTTTATCTACAGCAGCTCCTTTTACCCCCGCTTTGTGAATCACAGTGAAAGGCATACATACCTTAAAACTGGTTGCAATTTCACTATAGCCAGTACCTACACTATTGGTTGCAAATGCTTTCACATAATAAGCAGGACCGTTCTCTAATCCTGAAATCAATCCGCTGATCGTACCAGTTCCAGAACCCATCGGCACCACCTGGTCTGAAAGTGTCGGGTTACCTGTAGTGTTCCAGACAAATCCACGGGCAGTTACGGTTTCACGTCCATCAGGATTAATAATCGCAGATCCTTTAGCCGTGGTAGCTGTTACTTCTGCCAGAGGAAGAATCACATTACTTACCGAAGGAAGGGTAGAAACAACTTCGTTCCGAAGACAACGAACTGGCAGTGCAGCAGCTTTGTCTGCCTCCAGCATTCTCCAGCCGAAAAACGCAGTCGCAGTGGTATTTGAATTTGCCGTACCGCTCCAGTAACGACTATCAGTACCTTTGGCAGTTAATCCTGCAGTATTATTCATCAGATAACCGGCTGTATGCAGCTTCAGTAAAGAAGCATAGCTTT